>DASXYE010000064.1:0-10740 GCA_036502695.1 Jatrophihabitantaceae bacterium | reverse complement strand
CTCGTAATATCCTCGCTGAGCGAGTATATGTGGACGGGTGACGTCCACCCAGTCGCGGCACTGGCGGTCAGCCGCCGAGGCGCTCGCCGTGCTGCGGCAGGAGCAGCGGCTCACCCGAACCGAGCTGGGCCAACGACTCGGCCTGGACAGCGGTCCGACGTCCGACCTGGTCAAACGCCTGTCCCGCGCCGCGTTGATCTCCGAACGGCGGGCCGCGTCCGAGGGACCCGGGCGGCCGACGACGACCCTGCACGCGCACCGGGCCGGGCCGGCCGCGCTCGTCGTCGACCTGCGACACGGTGACTGGCGTCTCGGAACGTGTGGCCTGGACGGGACCGTCGACGTCCTCGCCACGGGTCAGCACGACGGCACGGATCCGGACGGGCTCGTGACCCGGCTGCGGTCGCGGGTCCGCCGGGCCGCCCGCGTGCTGGGCGACCGGATGCTCGGGGTCGGCGTCGCCGTACCCGGGCCGACCGCCGACGACCGGCTCGTGCACGCGACCATGCTCGGCTGGCGCGACGTCGACCTCAGCCGGCTGGCGCCCGCCCCGGACGTGACCGTCGTCGCCGGGAACGACGCCACGATGGCCGCGGTGGCCGAGGCCCGCCTGCACACCCCGCGGTCGCTGCTGCACATCGTCGTCGAGATCGGCGTCGGCGGGGCGCTCGTCGCGGACGGCCGCCCGACGGCCAGCGCGCGCGGCCTGCACGGCGAGTTCGGCCACCTGCCGCTCGGCGACCCCGCGCTGCAATGCCCGTGCGGGGCCTTCGGTTGCTGGACGATCGCCTTCGACACCCGGCACGTCGCGCGCCGAGCGGGAATCCGCGCGCGACGGGACCCGCGGGCGTCCCTGCATCGGCTGTTCACCGACGCCCAGCCGTCGCCCGCCGCCCGTGGCACCCGAGAGGCTCTCGCGGCGGACCTGGGCCGCGGGATCGCCGGGCTGGTCAACGCCCTCGACCCCGAGCTGGTCACGCTGGGCGGGCTGGCGGCCGAGTTGCGGGCGGCGTCGCCGGACGGTTTCGCGGACGCCGTCGCTCGGGGCCTGATGACGGTGCATCGCGACCGGCCGCCGCAAATCGTCGACGCCCGGGCCGGCGAGGACGCACCGCTGGTCGGGGCCGGCCTGTCCGTGTTCGATCGCGTGCTGGACGCCGGCCGGCTGGCGCACTGGGCGAGTCGGAGCGCGTCGTGACCCAGGCCCCGGCCACGGCGCCGACCGATCAGGCGTACCGCCGCGACGCCCCGACCTGGGTGGCGTTCGCGGCCCTGTTCGGGTTCGGCGTCGTCTACGCGATGCTCGGACCGGTCCTGCCGTACCTGCGCCAGTCCGAACACATCTCCTATCTCGTCGGCGCGCTGCACCAGGTCGGCTTCGCGATCGGCGGCATCACCGCCGGCATCTTCGCGACCCGCTCGACGGCCCCGCGGCGACGCATCATCAGCGTCGGGCTGATCGCCTCGGTCACCGCCGGCCTGCTGCTCGGCTACGGCCGGATCCTGCCCGTGACGATCGTCGCGGCGCTGCTGGTCAACGTGTTCGCCACCGCCGCGCTCATCCGGATGTGGGCACTGGTCGCCGACCTGCACCCCGCCCACCGGACCGTGGCGATGAGCGAAGGCGAGGTGGGGGTCAGCCTCGCCGGGGTGCTGACACCGGCCGTGGTCAGCCTCTGCGCGGCCACCGTGGTCGGTTGGCGGTTCTCGTTCGTGGTCGCGTTCGTCGTGGTGGTGGCCTGCGCGGCGGCGGTGGGCACGACGCGGCTGCCCGATGCGGACCGAGCGCGCCGGTCCGAGCCCGAGCACTCGGTTGCGCCCGACGCGGACGCCGACGCCGGCGCCCGGCCCGCCCAGTGGCGGTCGCTCACGACGATCTTCGCCATCGTCGCCCTGGAGTTCGCGCTGAGCTTCTGGGCCGCGAGCTACCTGCACGACGACGTCGGCATCGCCCGCGACATCTCGGTCGCTCTGGTCAGTGCGCTGTACGCGGCGAATCTCGTGGGGCGACTGGTGGCCAGCCGGCTGGCCCGCCGGTTGCCGGCTCCGGTGTTGCTGCGGCTCTCACTGGCGACGGGCCTGGTCGGACTGCCGTTCCTGCTCGGCGCCACCAATCTCGCCGTCGCGGTAGTGGGTCTGGCCGTGACCGGCATGGGCATCGGCGGCACGTTCCCGCTGGCGTCCTCGCTGCACCTCGCCGCCAGTCGCCGGACGCCCGACCAGGCGTTCGGTCAGATCCTGACCGTGGCCGGCGTCGCGCAGATCGTCGGACCGCTGGCGGCCGGCGCCGTGGCCCAGGTGGCGGGACTGCGCGTGGGCCTGCTCGTCCTGCCCGTGCTCGTCCTGCTCGCCGCCGCAACGACGACGAGAACGACGACGAGAACGCCGGCGGGTCCGGTCAGGCCTCGGTCTGGTCGATGGGTGTCCCGTCGACGCTGAGCGTGACCTGGACGTTGCCGCGGACGGCGTTGGAGTACGGACACAGTTTGTCGGCGCGGGCCATGAGACTCGCGGCCTCGTCCGCCGATACGTGTGGCGCGTGCAGATCCAGGCTGACCTGCAGCCCGAAGCCGCCGTGCCCGGTCGGGCCGATGCCGACCCGAGCAGTGATCTGCGAGTCGCCGGCGTCGAGCTTGCGGCCTTGGGCCACCGACAACAGCGCCGACTGGAAGCAGGCTCCGTAGCCGACCGCGAACAGCTGCTCCGGGTTCGTGCCCGGGCCGCCGGGGCCGTCCATGTCCTCGGGCACGGACAGCTGGACTTCCAGGCGGCCATCGGACGTGCGGCTGTGCCCGGCGCGGCCGCCTTCGGTGACCGCCTCGGCGGTGTAGAGGATCTTGCTCAGTGGGTTGGCAGGCATCACATGACGTCCTTCGCGAATAGGAGTGCTCGTACTAACAGCAGGGAACCACCCGGCTCAGGGCCAGGCCGCGCCGTTGCGCAGCGCGTGGCAGCTCCAGGTACGGAGGTCCTGGTCGAGCTGCTCGGGGGTGACCGGCAGGCCGGGCAGGCGCTGCGCGTGATCTGCGCGCATGCCGTCCATGACGATCGCGAGGTGGCGCCGCCACAACTCGGGCGTGGCCTGGCCGGTGATGGCCATCGTCCGGGCGACGCCGAGCAGCACGAGCGTGACGTCCTCGGTGGTCAGGTCGGCCCGGGCCGCGCCGGCGTGCTGGGCGCGGATCAGCAGGTCGCGGATGAGCGCCTGGAACCGCTGCCGCCAATCCGGGCGGATCGCGAACAGCGCGCCGGCCGCGCGGTTGCAGGTGCCGAGGACGTCTTCGAGAAAGCTGACCAGACCGTGCCAGGGATCGGGATCGGCCATCGCCCGCTCGGCCAGGGCTTGCCGCTGGGCGTACCAGTCACGGAACAGTTCCTCGACGAGTTCTTCCTTGGTGAAATTGCGGTGCAACGTGGCGTTGCCGACCCCGGCGCGCCGCGCGATGTCGATCAGGCTGACGCTCAGGCCGTCGTCGGCGAACGCCTGCGCGGCGGCGGCGAGGATCCGGTCGCGGTTGTCGCGGGCGTCGCTACGCAGGCCGCGGGCCGGGGTGGCTGATGTCGTCGCCATGGAGAGCACTCTAGCCGTTTCGGACAGCGGATCCGGTTGCGGTCAGCTGTCGATTCGGTAATCGAGCGGTACCCCGGTGGTGGCCAACTCCTCAGTTATTCCTGCTGATCGGAGATTATGACCAAACAACCAATCTCGAGCCGCCGCCCCGCCTGATTGCTACGGTCGTTACCGAACCGGACAGTGCTAGCCGGTTAGCGTCCATCGAGGTGACCTGATGGCTTCGTTCGACTCTCGACCGCCCCTCGGTCCGGTGCGGGTCGCGTTCGTGTTCCAGGGCGGTGGCAGCCTGGCCGCGCCTCAGGTCGGCATGTTGTGGGCGCTGACCGAGGCCGGCATCAGGCCGGACCTGGTCGTCGGTTCCTCGGCCGGGGCGCTGAACGCCGTCGCCTTCGCCAGCGACCCGAGCTCGAAAGGGCTCGATCAGCTCGAGGACGTATGGGCATCGGTGCGTCGTCGGCACGTCGCACCGTTCTCGGTGCGGGCGCTGCTGGCCGCGTTCACCGGCCACGGCGAGGGGCTCGTGTCCGATGCCGCCCTCCGCGTCCTGCTCGAGCGTGCGGCCCATGCCCCGACGTTGCGCGAGACGGCCGTGCCGGCCCACGTCGTGGCGACCGACCTGGCCTCGGGGGAGCCCGTCGTTCTCTCCGACGGCGACACCGTTGCGGCGCTGTTGGCCTCGTCGGCGTTCCCCGGCCTGTACCGCTCGGTCCCGATCGGGCGGCGGCTGCTCGTCGACGGCGGTGTATCCGCAGACGTCCCGGTCCTGCAGGCCGAGGCCCTCGGCGCGACGGTGTCCTACGTCTTGCCCGCCGCGACCTGGGACGTGGCCCTGCCGCTACCCCGCCGGCCGCTGCCCCAGGCCTATCACGCGCTGCGGCAGATCCTCGAGTCGGCGGCGCGCCGTGACATCGCGGCCGCGCAGGGACGGGTGCACGTTCTGCCCGCGCCCAACACGCGTATCGCCAACCCGATCGACTTCCGCGATACCGCAGGGCTCATCGAGGAGGGTTACCGGCTCGCGACCGAGTGGTTGGCCCACCGGGCGGCGCCGGCCATCATTCCCGCGCCGCCGGCCCCGTCCTTGCTCGACGGGTCGATGACCACGCGTGTCGCCAGCGCCAGCTGAGGGGGTTTCGTCATGACTGCGAGCACGGCCTCTTCCGGGTTCGGACGACACCCGGTAGCGCGGAGCCCCCGAACGGCAGTGCAGGCCCGGGCGAGGTCGGCTCTGTCGTCGCTGGGCCACCGGCGGACCGTGCCGGGCTGGGCGATCGCCTCGTCCTCCCTCTCGCCGGTCGTTCTGGTCGGGGCCTGGGTGATCGCCGACGGCCTGCAACCTGCGACGTACAGCCCGATGCGGCAGACGATGAGCGTGCTGGCCGGGCACGCGGCCACGGACCGGTGGCTGGTGACCGGCGCGGTGTTTCTCGTCAGCGTCGGCACGCTCGTGACCGCCCTGGGACTGACCGGCGTGCGGACGTCGGCGCGCGTCGTGCTCGCCGTGTCGGGGGTGTCCGGCATCGGTATCGCCGCGTCCCCGGAGCCGGCGCACGGCACCACGCTGCAACATCTGGCGTGGGTGGTGGTCGGCGGCGTTGCGCTCGCGATCTGGCCCGCGTTCGTCGCCCGGCGCCGGCCGGCCCGGCCGCGGTCGCTCGTCTTGAGCGTCCACGGTTCGGCCACCGCGACCGCCGTCTTCGTCGCCCTGCTCGGATGGGTCTTCATCGAAGCTCGCGGCGGCAGCTCCCTGGGCCTGGCCGAACGAGTGACGATCGGTGCCCAGCTGTTGTGGCCGCTCTTCGTCGCCCTGGCGGTGCGGCGCAGCCAGCCGCATTCGGGGCAACCGATCCGAGCGGAGCTCGCTCGCACCGCTGAGATCATGACTGACTCCTCGCGGTGATCATCAACGGACAAACGGCGCGTTAGCTACGGGTCAGTCCACTGTGGACGATCAGCTACGGATCGTGTTTATCTGGGCTTATCCTTGTCGAATCGGCGTAATTGGTCCATGCTGGCTGAGCCGGCACTACGTAATTGCGCAACCTCGAGTCGCGGCTCTCACCCCCCAGGAGAGCGTCATGAGGATCACCCGTCCATCTTTTCGTGCCATCACGGCCGTCGTAGCGGCGGCCGGTTTGACCACCGTCGCCGCTGTGGCGGCGTCCCCCGCCGGGGCAACCCCCGGCCCGAACAGTGCCGCGCGCCTCGCCGCGGCCGTGCAGAGTCTGAACCAGTCGGTCGCGTTCCCGGGCACCGCCTGGGGCGTCGACTCGGCGTCGCACCAGGTCGTGGTCACCGTCGACCGCACCGTTACCGGTGCTCGGCTCGCCGCGGTCCGCACCGCGGTGCAGCACCTCGGTAATACAGCCACGCTGCACACCACCAACGGAGCCTTCCACCTGGATGTCTCCGGCGGCGACGCGATCATCGGGTCGCAATACCGCTGCTCGCTGGGATTCAACGTCGTCAGCGGCTCGACGCACTACTTCCTGACCGCGGGCCACTGCGGCAACGTCGAGCCGACGTGGTGGACGTCGACCAGCCACACCACGTTGCTCGGCAACACTGTCGACTCGCAGTTCCCAGGCACCGACTACGCGCTCGTGCAGTACGACGCGTCCTACACCGACTACCCGGGCACCGTGGGCGGCCAGGACATCACGCACGCCGCCGACGCCACGGTCGGTGAGACGGTGACCCGCCGGGGCAGCACGACCGGCGTCCACAGCGGCACCGTCCAGGCGCTGGGCGTGACCGTGCACTACTCCAGCGGCGAGACCGTCAACGGCCTCATCCAGACGAATGTCTGCGCCGAGGGCGGCGACAGCGGCGGATCGCTCTACGACGGCGACGCGGCGATCGGCCTCACGTCCGGCGGCAGCGGCGACTGCACGCAGGGCGGGACGACGTTCTTCCAGCCGGTCACGGCGGCACTGTCCCACTACAACGTTCAGGTCTACTGAGCGATCGTTCGAACCGGGGCGGGCGCACCACCAGGCGCGTCCGCCCCGTCGGCTCTGCCCGTCAGACGGTCGACCTCGGCGAGCAGATGGGAGACCTGGCCGGTGACGCTGAACCGCTCGCGGGCGTAGTGGGCGGCCACGGGTCCGCGGGACTTCTTCCAGTCCTCGTCGAGGGCTTGGCCGATCGCCTCGGCCAACGACGCGGCGAGCACGGTCCGGTCGTCGGTCTCCGGGACGAGGGTGCCGACGTCGGGTGTGACGAAGTCGCGCGGGCCACCGGAGTCGGCGCCGATCACCGGGGTGCCACACGCCATGCACTCGACGAACACGAGTCCGAACGGCTCCCGGTAGGACGGGAAGCAGCCGACGTCGGCGCAGCCGAACAGGGTCGCGAGCTCGTCCTGACCGCGCGGCCCGAGGAAGTAGGTGCGACGCAACCCGAGTTCGGTCGTCAGCTCGTGCATGGCACGCTGCGCCTCGGGTGGCCCCGAGCCGATCACCAGGGTGAGGATGCGGCGGTGCGGGTCCTGCTCGTAGGTCGCGGCTGCGCGCAGCAGGGCGTCCAGCCGCTTCCAGTCGGCGAACTTGCCGCAGAACACGACGACGGCGTCGAACCCGTCGGGCGGTGCGACCGGCTCGGGCTGGGCGGCGCTGCCCTCGAGTGGCTGGGTCTGGAATCCGGCCAGGACGGCCGCCCGGTCGGTGCCGTCGGGCAGCGGACCGAAGACGTCCTGGTTGTAGCCGTTCGGGGACAGCACCACTCGCTCGCGTGGGAACTCGGGGAAGACGTCGACCAGCGCGTCCACCTGCTCGAGCGAGATCGACGCCGCCACGTCGACGCCGTGCTCCGGGTCGGCGAAGTCGAAGATCTTCTCGCGCTGCATGAACGGCAAGAATCGCAGCGGGAACTCCGCCGGTGAGTCGCCCTGCCGCTCGTGGTTGAACATCTTCAGCTCGGTGCCGTGCGCGAAGCACAGCAGCGGCATCCGTGACTTGCCGGCCGCGATCCGGCGGCGGTTGACGTCGCGCAGCACCACGGTGTTCATGAACGCGTGGTGCGCGATGGCCAGGCTGAACTGATCGCCGGTGCGCGCCTCGATCTCGTCCATCCAGTCGGCGACGGCATCAGTCAGCCGCAGTCGGTAGGCATCCACCTCGGCCTCGCTCATCGAGTGCCAGCGGTAGCTGCTGACCGGCGACACCGACTCGCAGATCGGGATGTCGTGTTCGAGGGGGAACACGTGCACGTCCTCCTCGACGAATCGCTGCCGCCGGGACGGGTACATCGAGTAGCAACGCACGCCCGGCAACGCGTTGTACGCACGATGATGCGACTCGTGCAAGATGCCCGAGCCGGGCGCGAACTCGCCGTCTCGTTGCCAGTTGTTGGTGCCGAGTTGAAAGATCAACCGATCAGCCACGGGTACAGCCTAGAGGCAGCGCCGTGACGCCATCGGGACCTCACGGCGCGCTCGCGGTCCGGTGTTCTGACCGGATATGCGAGTGCGTGCGGCCCGCGTGATGGTGTGTGATGACGGGCATGGCAATCGAGCTGAGCACCCCGAATGCCGGCCGGCTCGGCGACGTCGTGAGCGCCCTGCGAGGCTGGCAGAGCGACGGCTCGCCGATGCAGTTGCATCCGGGCGACCTGGGCTGGAACTGGCGCTCCGGCACGGAGGCGGTCGCCACGGCGCTTCGGATCTGGAGCCGGGACGGACAGATTCTCGCCGTCGGATTCGTGGACAGCCCCGAGGTGTTGCGGATGACCGTCGCCCCCGAGATGTGGCGGGAGACGGAGCTGGCGGAGCGGGTGGTCGCGGACGTGTCCGAACCGCAGCGGTCAATCCTGCCCGCCGGGAAAGTCTCGGTGGAGACGCCCAACGGCACCCTGGTTCAAGACCTCCTCTCCGATGCGGGCTGGAGCGAGGGTGAGCCGTGGACGCCGCTGCGTCGCGATCTGACGGAGCCGGTCGAGACGCCGGACCTGCGGGTCGAGGCAATCGGTCCGCAGCAGGTGTCGGAGTTCACGGCCGTGCACCGGTCGGCGTGGGGCAACGAGCGGTTCACCGACGAGAGGTGGCAGACGATGGCGGCCGGGTTGCCGTACGCCGATGCCCGGTGCCTGCTCGGCTACGACGACCAGGGCGTCGCGGTGGCGGGCATCACGGTGTGGTCTGCGGGTCCGGGCCGGCCGGGGCTGATCGAGCCGCTGGGCGTCCACGCCGAACACCGCCGGCGCGGCTACGCGAGAGCGATCTGTGTGGCCGCGGCGGCCGCACTCAGGGAGCTGGGCTCGTCGAGTGCAGTCGTCTGCACGCCGAGCTCCCTTACCTCCGCCGTCGCCACGTACCGGTCGGCCGGCTTTCAGCAACTGCCCCTGCGGCTGGACCGAACCCGGGGCGCCTGAGCGGCCGAACCGACTCAGCCGGCGATGCCGTTCAGCTCGGCCAGCGCATCGTCGGGCAGCACCAGCCCCGCGCCGGCGACGTTCTCCCGCAGATGCGCGACCGACGACGTCCCCGGGATGAGCAGGATGTTCGGCGAGCGCTGCAGCAGCCAAACCAGGGCGACGGCCATCGGGCTGGACCCGAGTCGCGACGCCACGGAGTGCAGAACGTCCGACTGCAGCGGGTTGAATCCGCCGAGGGGGAAGTACGGCACGTACGCGATGCCCTGCGCGGCAAGGGAATCGATCAGTGCGTCGTCTTCCCGGTTGGCGATGTTGTAGAAGTTCTGCACGCACACGATCGGCGCGATCGCCTGCGCCTCGGCGATCTGCTCGGCGTCGACGGTGCTCAGCCCGAGGTGCTTGATCAACCCCTGTTGCTGCAGTTCGACGAGCGCGCCGAACGACGCGGCGAGCGAACCCGGCTCGGGCCGGTCGAACCCGCCCATCCGCAGATTGACGACGTCGAGCGCGTCGACCCCGAGGTTGCGCAGGTTGTCAACGACCTGCGAGCGCAGCTGCTCCGGCGAGCGGGCGTGCGGCCAGCCGCCCTGCTCGTCGCGGGTAGCGCCGACCTTGGTGACGATGTGCAGCTCGGATGGGTACGGATGCAGCGCCTCCCTGATGATCTGGTTCGTGACGTGCGGGCCGTAGAAGTCGGCGGTGTCGACGTGCGTGATGCCAAGCTGCACGGCCTCGCGCAGTACGGCCACGGCGGCATCCCGGTCGGCGGGTGGTCCGAACACGTGCGGGCCGGCCAGCTGCATCGCGCCGTAGCCCATCCGGGTCACGGTCAGATCCGCAGCCAGGCTGAACGTCTCACCGGGAAGAGTCGTAGTTGTC
This sequence comes from Jatrophihabitantaceae bacterium, assembly GCA_036502695.1. GTDB lineage: Bacteria > Actinomycetota > Actinomycetes > Mycobacteriales > Jatrophihabitantaceae > DASXRA01. The sequence continues at coordinate 914 of DASXYE010000064.1, read as the reverse complement.
ATGCCTCGATGCTGCGACGGGACGCCGCGAACAGGCAGAGCCCCGGCGATCCTGGGAGTGACAGGGACAGGCAGCGCCCCGACGGCGGGATTACCGTGATCGGTATGAGCGAGCCGAACCTGCTCGGTGACTATCTGCGGGCGCGCCGCGAGCTGGTCACCCCGGACAGCGTCGGCCTACCCGTCATCGGGACCCGCCGGGTAGCGGGCCTGCGGCGCGAAGAGGTCGCCCTGCTCGCGGGCATCAGCTCGGACTACTACCTGCGTCTGGAACAGGGCCGCGACCGCAACCCCTCGATACAGGTGCTCGAATCGATCGCCCGCGTGCTGCAACTCGACCCGGAAGGCACCGACTACCTGCTGGGTCTGGCGGCGGCCCGCCCGCGCAGCCGGCCCCGCCGGCCGCGTCGCGAGATCGTCCCGGCCGGCATCGGGCAGCTGCTCGACACCATCGGCCTGCCGGCGTTCGTCGAGGGTCGGTACTACGACGTCCTGGCCGCCAATCACCTGGCCACGGCGCTGATTCCCAACGCGCAGGTCGGCCGGAACCGGCTGCGGTCGGTGTTTCTCGACCCGGCCGAACGGGACCTGTACCCGGACTGGGAGCAGACGTCGGCCAATCTCGTCGCCGGCTTCCGGGACTCGGTCGCCAGCTTCGTCGACGACCCGCGCGCCGTCCAGCTCGTCGGCGAACTGTCCCTGGCCAGCGAACGGTTCCGTCGGCTGTGGGCCCGGCACGACGTGAAGGTCCGCCGCGGCATCCACATCCGGATGCGCCACCCGCAGGTCGGCGAGCTGACCGTCCGCTGCGAGAAGCTCAGGATCACCGGCACGGATGGGCAGACACTGGTCGTCTACCACGCCGAGCCCGCCACGAGCAGCGCCGATCGGTTGGCGCTGCTGACCACGCTGGCC
>DASXYE010000063.1:0-4634 GCA_036502695.1 Jatrophihabitantaceae bacterium | reverse complement strand
GGTGCGCACAGCGGCACCCACGATCCGACGCGGCGGCTGTCCGAGACGCGACTGACCGAGCTGATCCCGTCGATCCGGGCCGTGACCGACCGGCCGCTGATTGCCGCAGGTGGGCTCGTCACCGCCGCGCAGGTCCGGGATGTGCTGCGGCTCGGCGCGGCCGCCGCCATGGTGGGTACCGCCTTGCTGCGCACCGACGAGAGCGGCGCCAGTCAGCTGCACAAGGACGCGCTGGCCGACCCCGTACGCACCCGTACGGTGATCACGCGGGCGTTCACCGGCCGACCGGCGCGCGGCTTGCTGAACGGCTTCATCGAGCGCAACGAATCGGCGGCGCCGGTGGGCTATCCGGCGATCCACCACCTCACCCGGCCGCTGCGCACTGCGGCGGTCAAGGCCGGCGACGCGGAGCGGGTGAACCTGTGGGCCGGTACCGGCTACCGCAGCGCCGTCACCGGGCCGGTGGCCGACGTCATCGCAGGCATCACAGCCTTACTGTAGACGTTCACAGGCGCGGATCCACCGGCTCGGATTCCAGGGCCAGCACGGCGAAGACGCATTCGTGCACGCGCCACAGCGGCTCGCCGAGGGCCACCCGATCGAGCGCCTCCAGGCCGAGCGCGTACTCGCGCAGCGCCAGGGATCGCTTGTGTCCCAGGTTCCGTTGCCGTAGCCGATCGAGGTTGGCCGGTTCGGTGTAGTCGGGGCCGTAGATGATGCGCAGGTACTCACGGCCGCGCACTTTGAGCCCGGGCGGCACGAGTCCCTTGGCGCCGCGCACCAGGTTGGCCGCCGGCTTGACCACCATGCCCTCGCCGCCGTCTGCCGTCAGGGATTCCCACCACGTGGTGCCCGCCGCCACCGACGACGAGTCGGTGGTATCGACGAACACCCGCCGGGTCGGGGCGATCAGCACGTCGGTCGCTGCGAGCCGGTCGGCGAGGTCGAGATGCCAGGCATGCGGCCGATCCTGATAGGTCGCCCGCTCGGACGCCAGCACCTGGAACGGCGCGAGCCGCACGCCGGCGAGGCCGTCGGTCGGCCAGCAGTAGCGGCGGTACGCCTCGGTGAACGCATCGGCGTTGGCGGCCCGGGCCCGGGTGCGCGTAGCCAGGTCGGCGACGTCCAGTCCGGAGGCCGCAGCCTTCTCCAGCGCCACGACCGCGGCCGGCAGGGCCGATCGCGCGGCGGCGCCGACTGCGGCGTACTGATCGCGCAGCAGCTGCTCGGCCTTGACGCTCCACGGCAGCAGTTCGGCGTCGAGCAGCAACCACGACGTACCGAGCTCGTCGAACAGTCCGGCCTGCTCGGCGGCGGCGCGCACCCGGTCGACGACCTGCGCGGTCAGGTCGGCGGCGAAGAACGGCCGCCCGGTACGAGTCCACAACGCGCCGGTGGCGTCGCCGCTGAACCGGGTCTGCGCGTCGGCCTGCGACCGGCACACGAGCAGCACGGCGCGTGAGCCCATGTGCTTCTCCTCGCACACCACGGCATCGACGCCGTCGGTGCGATACGCGTCGAAGGCCTGCTCGGGGTGTTCGAGCAGATCGGAGCGGGTCGACGTCGCCACCGGACTCATCGTCGGCGGCAGATAGAGCAACCACCGGGGGTCGATGGCGAACCGTCTCATGACTTCCAGGGCGGCGGCGGCGTTCTCGGCGCGCACGCTGATCCTTCTCTGATTGGACGTCTCGACGACCCGGTTGCCGGAGACGTCGCCGATGTCGAGCACGTCCGGCTCGCGGTGGCTGACGGCCGGCGCCGCCCCGGGGTTGGCCGGGAACGGCCTGGCCGGCTCGTAGTACACCTCAGCGGCCGGCACCGAGACGATGTCCCTTTCCGGATAACGCAATGCGGTGAGGCGTCCACCGAAGACGCAGCCCGTGTCGAGGCACATCGCGTTGTTGACCCACTCGGGCGCCGGCACCGGCGTGTGCCCGTACAGCACCATCGCCCGGCCGCGGTACTCATTGGCCCACGGGTAGCGCACCGGCAGGCCGTACTCGTCGGTCTCGCCCGTCGTCTGCCCGTACAGGCAGAACTCCCTTACCCGGCCGGACGCCCGGCCCTGGTAGCGCTCGATCAGCCCGGCGTGGGACACCACGAGCTGGCCGCCGTCGAGCACGTAGTGACTGATCAGCCCGTCGATGAATGCCTCGACGGCCTTGCGGAACTCCGGCGGCTCTGCCTCGAGCTGGGCCAGCGACTCGGCCAGGCCGTGCGTGACCTGCACGTTGCGCCCACGCAGCGCGCGCAGCAACTTGTTCTCGTGGTTGCCCGGCACACAGATCGCGTCACCGGCCGCGACCATACCCATGACCAAGCGCAGCACACCCGGCGTGTCCGGGCCGCGGTCGACCAGGTCGCCGACGAAGATCGCCCGACGTTACTGGTGGTGGGCGCCGACCGCGCGGCCGGCGTCGTCGCGCTCGATCGCGTAGTCCAGCTCGGTCAGCAGCGCCTCGAGTTCGGCCCGGCAGCCGTGGATGTCGCCGATGACGTCGAACGGGCCGGTCTCGTGCCGCAGATCGTTGTACAGCTTGGTACGCGTGATCGTCGCGGCCTGGATGTCGTCGCCGCGCAGTACGTGCACGCCGCGAAACCCGTCCCGCGCAAGGCTCTTCTGGCCGCGACGTAGCTGGCCGGCCTGCCGGTGGATCACCTGCATGCCGAAGTCGCGGTCGGGCCGGGTGGCGTTGCGTTCTGCCGCGACCCGTTCCGGAACGTCGAGCACGATCGCCACGGGCAGTACGTCGTGCTCGCGGGCCAGGGCCACGAGTGAGCGGCGGGCCTCGGGCTGGACGTTCGTCGCGTCCACCACGGTGAGCCGCCGACCGGCCAGTCGCTTGCCGACGATGTGGTGCAGCAGTTCGAACGCCTCGGGCGTCGCCGACTGATCGTTCTCGTCGTCGGCGATCAGGCCACGGCAGAAGTCCGACGAGATGACCTCGGTCGGCTTGAAGTGGGTGCGTCCGAACGTCGACTTGCCGGATCCGCTGACCCCGATAAGTACAACCAGGCTGAGTTCTGGGATCTCGAGGTTCACTTGCTGAACACCGCCAGCTGCGTCGGCGGGCCGACCTCTGGGTCGTCGGCGCCCACCGGTAGGTACCGGACTCCGTAGCCGTGCTCGCCGGCCACCCGGTCGGCCCAGTTCCGGAACTCGGCCCGCGTCCACTCGAAGCGGTGATCGCGATGCCGCATGGTTCCGGCGGGCAGCGTTTCGAACCGCACGTTGTGTTCGGCGTTCGGCGTCGTGACGACGACCGTGGCCGGCGCGGCGTGCCCGAACACCGTGCGCTCCAGGGCGCCGAGGCGGGGCGGGTCGACGTGCTCGATCACCTCCATGAGCACAGCGGCGTCCAGCCCGGCGAGTCGTGCGTCGCGGTAGGTCAACGACGACTGGAACAGCTCGAGCCGCGGGTTGGCCGTGTGATCCACCCGTAGTTTGCGGGCGGCGATCTGCAGCGCCCGGGCCGACACGTCCACGGCGACGACGTGCTCGATGTCGCGGTCGCCGAGCAGGTCGCGCACCAAGGCCCCCTCGCCGCAGCCGAAGTCGCCGACCCGTCGTGCCCCTTCGGCGCGAACGGCGGCCAGCACGGCACCGCGTCGCTGCTCGGCCAGTGGCACCGGGCGGTCCGGCTCGGTCTCGTCGAGCGGCACCGCGTTGTCGAGTTCCTCGGGCTCGGCGTCGTCGACCTCGGCCAGCCGGGCCAGCGCCGTGTGGGTGAGCTCGCGGCGGTGCGCCAGGTACCGGCGGGTGATCAGCTCCTTCTCCGGATGGCCGGCCAGCCACTCCCCACCGGCTCGGATCAGCTTGTCGATCTCGTCGCTGCTCACCCAGTAATGCTTGGCGTTGTCGAGCACCGGCAGCAGCACGTAGATGTGGTTGAGCGCGTCAGCAAGGCGCAGCTGACCGGTCAACCGTACGTCGAGGTACGGCGACTCGCCCCACTGCGGGAACGCCGGATCGAGGGGTGCGGGCGTCGCCGCGACCGTCCAGCCCAGCGGCTCGAACACGCGCCGCGCCAGATCCGCGCCGCCCCGGGCCGGCAGCGCGGGCACGTGAATCTCCAACGGCAGCGGGGTATTCACGAGCTCCGGCCGGGCGGTGCAGCGGCCGGCCAGTGCCGATCCGTACACGCTCTTGAGGGTCATCGCCAGCAGGCTGGACGCGGTATACGGCCGATCGTTCACGTACTGGCCCAGCGCGAACCCCTCGCCCGACGGCCCCTTGCGCCCGCGCACCAGCCCGACCGGATCCACCTCGAGCAGCAGCGCCGCCGTGCACCGATCGTCCGTCGCCTCGGGATAGAACACGTGCGCCTGACCCGCGGACACGTCGAACGACTGCACCCGACCGGGATGCTTGTGCAGCAGGTAGCCGAGGTCGGTCGCCGGGCGGTGAGTCGTCGTGATCGTGATCAGCACAGTGCCGATTCTGTCCGACGTGGCCGGCGGCTGTCGCCGGAGTTAGCGTTCCGCCCCGAGATCAGCCAGGACGTCGCGGGGCGCTGGTGCCCAACCCAGCTCGGCTTGGGCGCGAGCCGAGGTCAGTTGCTGGTCGAGGACGAACGCCTCGGCCACGGGGCCCAGCTCGGAGCCCGCCTGGTCGAGGGTGATCGACTCGA
>DASXYE010000062.1:0-22989 GCA_036502695.1 Jatrophihabitantaceae bacterium | reverse complement strand
CACCGCGGCCGCACCTTCGGCCGGCAGTAGCGCCCAGAGCTCGGTCATGCCGTCATCGCGAGGCGTCAAACACACCCGCCGCTGGGTCATCGCCTCGGCCCGCTGCTCCTCCACCGTCGCGGCAGCCACCCGGGCCACGGCCCGGCGCACGGAGCGCTGGAATGCCGAGAGGGTCTGCTCCGGTGCCCGGGGCAGCACCCGCTCCTCAACGGCGCGGGCCTGCTTCGCATCCAGCGTGAACACCGCCTCGGCCAGGAACGCCGCATGCAGATAGCTGACCTGACCACGGTCCAGCAACCTCAACGTCGCGGGCAGCCGCTCGACCAACGTCTGCGCCACCGCCAGCCGCCGCGCGGCGGTCATCCCCGACAGCCGCAGCGCGCAGGCCACATCCTCACGCACCCAGCCGCGGTCATCGGACTGATCTACAGCCATCCTGGCCAACACCCGCTGCTGCTGCGCCGCGATCATCGCGGCCTGCCGCTCCAACGCAACCAGCAGATCCACCCGACCCGCCGCCGACAACACCTCAGGATTCAGCAGCGACAGCGTCACCACATCCTCCGGAGCCGGCCGCACCCGAGCCAGCTCCGCCACCACCGCATCCGGGTTGTCCAGCACGTCCGAGAGCGTCGCCGGCGGCGCCTCCTTCTCGAACATGTGTCTGATCTTATCAGCAAGATCGGACGATGAAAACCCTTATCCAGCAGGCAGATTCGACGTCCGACAAGGCTTTGAGCAGTGACGTCGACTAGCCCGCCGAGGTTATCGACTGCCGGGCGACCAGGACGGATCACGACCACTGAGCCCGACCAGCTGGTCGATCGCCGGTGCGGCCGGGCCGACCTCGACGGCCGGCGCGAAGAGTCCGTCGCGCGCCCCGCCCTGGGACAGCAGGTCGATGCTGGCGGCGACGGCGGCCGGATCGGCCTCGAACGGCTGGCCGGTGGCCCGGCTGATGTCCCAGCCGTGCAGGATGCACTCGTTCAGCCCGAACCCGCCGGCGATCCGCGCGGGCAGATCGATGCCGCCGATCGTCGTCATCCCTTCCCAGGCCTCCGGGTCACCCCATGCCTCGCCGAGCGCCTTCAACTGCTCGGGGATGCGGGTGCGCCAGTCCGGCGCCAACCGGCTGCCATCACCCGACGGCGCCTTGGAGCCGCCCGGCGGCAGCGTCTTCGCCGCGGCGAACGCGAAGCCGAGCGAGAGCCCATTCACGTGATCGACGAGATCGGCCATCGTGTAGAGCTCGCACGGAGTGCGCGCCTCGAGCTGCTCGTCGGTGATGTTGCTGACCAACCGGGCCAGTTGCGTGGTCGCCGGCTCGAAGTCGAGCATCGGTGCCTCCTCAGTCCGTGGCGGGCGGGTCTCCCCCCGGGTCGTCCCCTACCCTGCCACGACCGGACGACGCCGAACGGTGACCCCGGACCAGGATCCACAACGCGACCAGCATCGCCGCGACGAAACCGAGCAGCGAGAACGCCGACCCGACGAACAGGTGGCTGAGGGTGTACCCGTTGCCCCGGCCGAACTTCCAGGTCGCCCAGGCGATGCCGGTCATCCGCAGCACGTTCACGCCGACGATCAGCGCGGCGCCGGCCACCAGAGCACTGAGCTGACGCGTCAGGCTCATCCGGGTGAAGATCGAGAACGAGCCGATCACCACGAACAGCGGGATCAGCAGCAGCGCCGACGTGCAGCCGCTGCTGATGTACAACCCGAACACCCGGGGCGTGCCGCGGGCGAACCAGATCAGCGTGTCGGACGTGACGGCGCGGCGCCGCCCGGTCACGAAGCTGATCATCGGGGTGATGATCGACGCCTCGTAGTGACGGAACGCCGCGTTGTCGACGGCCATCCACAGCGCCATCGCGTACATGCTCAGCCCGGCGATCACGCCTGGACGCGAGCGGGGCAGCCGCGCCCGCTCGGTCGGCAACGAGAACGTCAGCGGCCGCTCGAAGGCGGGGGTCTCAGATGTCACTGGCCACCGGCCCGGCCGTCACCAGCTCGGCGTTGCGGCGCGTCTTGGCCCAGCCGTGCCGGCCCCGCAGCATCCGCACCACTGCCCGCGGTGTCGCGAAGTACGTGTAGCAGATGTAGAGGGCGTTGCCGATGCCGAGCAGCCAGCCCCGGAACCATCCGATCGACGGCTCGACCTGGCGCCGGTAGATCGGCCCCCACATGATGAACGGTGCGGCGCCGAACAGTGCGGCGAGCAACGCCACCGGCCAGAAGTTCTCGACGAACGAACCCAGGCCGCCCGGATAGTGCAGCGCCTGCAGCGTTGTCAGCACCAGGAACGTCGGCCACAGAATCACCCCGAGTACCTGCAGCCACGGGTTCAGCAAGAAGTAGCACGACTCGACCATGCCGGCATTCGTGAAATTCGGCGACCGGACGATGTCCGCGACGTAGGACGAGCACTGCATCGCGCCCTGCGTCCACCGCGAACGTTGCGCAAGCAGGCGCCGGACCATCGTCAGCCCCTCCTGCTCGACGCGCGTCTCGTACACGAACTTGTTGCGGTACCCGACGAGCAGGATGTGCAGGCCGAGCTCGTAGTCCTCGAGCAGCGCGCCGTGCCACGGCTGCTGGTAGCGCCGGGCGACCTCGTCCAGCGCCGACAGCCGGCTGAACTGCCCGTTGCCGCCCATGCCGACCGAACCGGTCTTCTCGCGCAGCAGCTGCATCGCCGACATCGTCGTCATGAACTCCAGGTCCTGCATGCGCACCAGGTACCGCGAGAACCAGCGTCCCAGGCGCGACGACGGCGCCAGGTCGCCCAGGTCGTCGCGGTTCTCCATCCGGACGGCGACCTGCGCGGCGCCGACGGCCGGGTCGCCGAACACGGTGTCGCTGCTGACGTAGTCGAGGGCGTCGCGCGCCAGCCGGCCGTCGGCGTCGATCACCGAGATGATCGCCCGGGTGCGATCCGCGTCCGCCGGCAGCCACGCGTCGAGCGCGCGGTAGGCGGCGTTGAGGGCAGCGCCCTTGCCGGTGCGGGCATCGGGGGTCACCCGTCGCACGAGGTGCACGTGCGGATCGCCCGCCTCGGTCTCGGCGACGATCGCCGCGGTGCGATCGGTGCTCGCGTCGTCGATGATCCACACGTGCGCGGTCGGGAAGTCGGCCCGGCAGCGGGCCATCGTCATCTCGATGACGGAGTCCTCGTCCCGCGCCGGGACGAACAGGTGCCACTGGAAGTAGTTGTGGTTGCCGGGAACGGTGCGCTTCCGCCGCAGGAACGGCAGCACGATCATCACGACGTAGGTCATGTAGACGACGGCGACGAACAGTCCTACGAACTCCAGCAGGACGAGGCCCATGACGTTGGCTTCCCCTCGATCAACGCGTCGTCGTGATTGGCGTCTTGGACAAGATCTGTAGCAAGGCGCCGTGACGTTGCCCGCGCTGTGGGCACGCGGGCAACGCCACGACGGGCTTGGAATGTGTTGGGAAGGTCCCATCCGGCGCCTGCGGCATCGGTCCGGACCTTCCCAACACGTTCTTGCGCTACGGGCGGGTCCGGCGAACCCGGCCCCACCGCAACATGAGCAGTCCGGCACTCATCAGCACGATCGCGCTGACGATCGCGATCGCGATCGGTGCACCGGTCATGGCCAGGCCACCACCGGTCGCACCTCCCACGATCACGCCGCCGCCCTTTGATCCATACATGCGCTGGTCTCCTATCGCTTGGATCAGGCGACCGCGCCGCGGACCCGGCGCACCCCGAAGCGGAGGCCGTAGCCCAGAGCGATCAGCGCCGCGATTCCGCCGAAGATGATCGGCAGGTTCGAGAACGAGAACGCGTCCACGTCACCGGTCGCGGCGTTCGGACCCACCGTGACCTTGGCCAGGTCGGCCTCGGCCAGCGAGTTGTTCAGCAGCGAGATGTGCAGCGCCGACACCGACGGATCCTTGCCGACCGCCTTGGGCGCGGCCGCAAGACCGAACGCGCTCGCAGCCGAGGCACCCGTGCCCTCGGGCTGGTAGTTCGTGGTCAGCTCGACCAGACCCTTGAGCAGGTTGCTGACCTGCGCGCCCACCAGGCCGAGACTCGGCGAGAGGGCACCCAGCACGGCGCTGAGCAGATCCTGGTTGGGGGCCGACCCGATGTGGACCGGAACGTCGATTCGCCCGAGGTGCGCGTGCACGTTGGCCACCGTCGCGCCGAGGATGGCCGGGTCGGTGCCCTTCTCGTACCCGTGCGCGGTCAGCGAGTCCACCGTGATCTTGATGGTGGGGACGCCGAGCACGCGCAGCAGGCCGGACAGCGGGCTGGCGCCCGGCAGCTCACCGAGGTCGATCGTGACCCCGCCGTTCGGGGCACCGATCGGCGTGCAGGTCTTGCCGTGGTCGCCGATCTGGATCTGTCCGCCGCGGCCGACGATGCCGGCGCAGCCGTAGGACGAGCCGTCCTGGTTGGCCTCGGCCGTTTCGGCCAGCGCACCGACCTCGAGCAGCTTCTGCTGGTTCAGCGCGGCGATGAGCGGCTGCGCGTGCACCTCGGCATTGGACTGGGTGCCGTCGTTGCTGGCCGATGTGGCCGGGTTGGAGAGCGCGACCTTGAGCGCCCCCTGCAGCAGGTTCAGATTCACCGCTTGGGCAGTGGCTTGCGAGACGGTGTTCGCAGCGATTGCCGGGGACGGCGCGACGGCCATGACTCCACCCGTAGCCACCATCGCGCAGAGGATGACCCGTACGGGCCGAGTCCTCAGGATTTTCATCTTTCGCGTCCTCCTTGACGTGTTCTGTTTGCACGGTCACCTAACGCAGACCACACAGAGAGGGCCGGGCTTAGAGCCTGGCCCAAAAGCGATCAGCGTTATCCGACCGGGCGGACAGTACGGGCAATGAGAATGGGGCGAAAGGCGAGATCTTTATCCCGATCCGACATCGGACTACGTTTCGTGCCGTCACGGCTACCAGCGGTACGTGGCATTTCTTGGGTGCAGTTGATCTTGAAAATCACGCGAAGATCACTCGCGATAGCAGCAGATGTCGCGAAGCTACCCTTTGATGCCGGATTGCGCGACGCTGGCGATCACGTGCCGCTGCGCCGCGACGAACAGGGCGATCACCGGCACGCTGGCCACGACCGCTCCGGCCATGACGATCGGATAGTTGGTCGCGGCGGCGTTCTGCAGCGTTGACAGGCCGGCCGGCAGCGTCAGGTGTTCCGGGGTGAACAGCACGTACACCGGCCACAGGAAGTCGTTCCAGTTCGTGAGGAACGCCAGCACGGTCAGGGTGGCCAGGCCCGGTCGGGCCAGCGGCAGCACGACCCGCCAGAACACCTGCCACTGGTTGGCACCGTCGAGCACCGCGGCCTCTTCGAGCTCGCGCGGCAGCGCCCCGAAGAACTGCCGCAGGAAGAAGACGCCGAACGCTCCGCCGGCGCTGGGCACGGTGATCGCCCATACCGAATCGAGCCAACCGAGCTTGTTCACGATCAGATAATTCGGCACGAGGAAAACCACAGCCGGGATGAACAACGTGGCGATCACCGTGCCGAACACGATTCGCCGACCACGAAAGGCCAATCGGGCCAGGGCATACGCGGCCAGCGCATCGACGGCCACCACCAGCACGGCATTTATCACGCCGGCCATCAGGCTGTTGAAGAACCACCGCAGCACCGGTGTCTGCGAACTGGTGGACAACACCGTGCGGTACGCCTGCGTCGACACGGGATGCGGCTGCCAGGACAGGGGCAGCGACGTTGCGTCGTTGTTGGTCTTGAACGACGTCGACGCGATCCACAGCAGCGGCGCGATGAAGATCATCGTCAGGATCAGCAACCCGAGGGCCAGCAGGATCCGGCTCGGACGGATACGGAGGTTCATGCCGACCGCCGCCGCAACACCCAGAAGTTGAGCATGCTGAGCAGAATCAGCGCCACCGCCAGGATGTAGCTCATCGCCGCGGCGGCCCCTTGTCGGTACTGCTGGAAGCTGGTCTGCGTGATGTACATGATGGCTGTACGAGTGGACGTGCCGGGCCCACCTTGGGTCACGAGGAAGGCCTGGCCGAACATGTTGGCCGATGCCAGCAACGTCACGGTGAACACGAACGCCAGCACCGGCCGCAGCCCGGGCAGCGTCACGTAGCGGAACGAGTCCCACGACGAAGCTCCGTCGACCCGCGCCGCCTCGTAGATCTCCTGCGGGATGTCCTGCAGCCCGGCCAGGTAGATCACCGCGTTGAACCCGAGCGTCCACCACACCGTCATCGCCACGAGCGAGATCCACACCCACGGCGTGTCGGTCGTCCACGGGATGGCTCGGTGGATGCCGATCTCGTGCAGGTAGAAGTTGACCAGGCCGATGTTCGGGTCGAGCACGAATCGGAACAGCACGCCGACGACGGCCACGCCCAGCACGTACGGCGCGAAGAACACGGCCCGGAAGAACGTCCGCCCGGGGAACGCCCGGTTGAGCATCAGCGCGATGCCCAGCGGGCAGGCCACCAGGAACGGCACGCTGAACACGACGAACAACCCGGTGGCGCGCATGCTCTGCCAGAACGCGGCACCGTCGCGCGAGTTGGACTTGAACAGGTCGGTGTAGTTCCGGAACCCGACCCACGGCTTGTGCGGCAGCAGGTAGTCCCAGTCGTGCAAGCTGATGTAGAACCCGTAGATCGCCGGGATCAGCACGAACCCCACGAACAAGACGAGATACGGCAGTAGAAACAGGTACGGAGTGGCTGTCCACCCGCGCCGTACTTTCCTGCGGTTTCGGCGCACACGTCGAGAGTCGTCCGCGCTTCGCGACGCCAGGGCAGCGTTTGGCGCGGACAACTCGCGACTGGTGCGAGCGCTCATCGCTGTCTCAGCCGTACTTCTTCTTGTTGTCCTGGATGATCTTCGTGGCCCGGCTGGCCGCCGACGACAGGGCGTCGGCCGGCTTCTTCTTCATGAGCACGGCCTGGTTGACGCCGGTGTACAGCTCGGTGAGCGCATCGTCGATGCCGGCGACCGACGGCGGGAAGTGCACGTCGGCGACCTCCTTGCCGAACTGCGACAACGTGGCCATCGACGTGAACTGCGGGCTCTGCGCCAGCTCGTTGCTGGCCGGCACCTTGGCACTGGCTGCCCAGTCGATCTCGTGCTTGGTGAACCAGCTGATGAAGTACCGGCTGGCGTTGGCCTTGTTCGCGTCGCTGCCACGAGTGCGGGGCAGCACGAACTGGTGCGAGTTGCCCCAGACCCCGCCCTGGCTGCCGACCTTGGGCAGCGGGGCCACGCCGATCTCGAACTTCTTCAGCGACGCGACGTCGTTCACCTGCCAGATGCCCTGCCAGTTGAAGACGTTCTTGCCGTTCTTGAGGCTGATGTAGTCGGCATCCTGGCCGACGTTGCGCGGACTGTAGCCCTTGTCGATCAGTCCCGTCATCCAGGTCAGTGCCTGGACACCGGCATCCGAGTCCCACGTCGCCTTGGTGACGTCCTTGTCGAACATGTCGCCGCCGAACTGCCAGAGCAGCGACTCGAACTGGAACGCCCCGGTGAACTGGAACGGGCTGACCCAGCTGCCCTGAATCCCCTTGCCCTTCAGGGTTTCCAAGGCGGCCAGGTACTCGTCGCCGGTGGTCGGTGGCTTGGCCGGATCGAGGCCGGCCGACGCCAGCACGGTCTTGTTGTAGTACAGGCCCAGGCAGTGCACGTCGATCGGGATCGCGTACCGCTTGCCGTTGTACATGCCGCCCTGCCACACGGCCGGCGAGAAGTCCGATTCCTTCAGGCCGAGGGCGGTGGCGACGTCGTCGATCGGGACGATCACCTGCTGGGCGGCCTGGGTCGGCATGTCGTCGAGGTGCATCGCGGCGACGTCCGGACCGTTGCCGCTCTGGACGGCGGCCGGCAATTTCTGGAAGAAGTCGGCCCACTGGTAGACGCTCATGTCCACGTGGATGTTCGGCGTCGCGGCATTGAACTCGTCGATCATCTTCTTGGCGGTGTCGCCGTCGGCACCGGTCCAACCGTTCCAGAACTTGATCGTCACCTTCGGCCCGGTGTAGGTGGCCCCGCCGTTGCCGCCGGCCGGCGGCCCGCCCGCGCCAGGCGGACTGCTGCTCGAGCTGCACGCCGCGAGAGCCAACGCCGAGCCGACTCCGCCGGACAGGGCGAGGAACGATCTGCGAGACAGTCCTGCGCTCATGTTCGCTACTCCTCCGTGTGGGTGAGGCTCAGCCGGATCACGTTCCATGACGCGGGCGGCAAGGTTGTCGTCAGCCGGCCAGAATCGATCTTGGTCGACGCGGTGGGGCGGGGCGCAACGCGGTCCGGATGCTCCGCGGTGTTCGTCGCGGACGGGTCGGGATCGTGCACCGTGTCGTGACCGACGACCCGCGCGGGGCCGAGCGCGCGCACGTCGGCGGTCAGCTCGATCGGTCGGATCCGGTCGCGGTTGACGACGAATACCGCGACCGTGCCGTGCTCTTCGTCGTACGTCGCCGTGGCGTGGATTGCCGGCACGCCACCGTACGCCGCGGTACGGATGGTGGGTGCCACCGGCTCGACGCGCAGCGCCGTGCCCCGCGCGTACGCGGCCGCCTGGGCGAACGGGTGGTAGATCGCCTGCCGCCAAGCCGGTCCGCCGGGCTCGGTGCGGATCGGCGCGATCACGTTGGCCAGCTGCGCCTGGCAGGCGACCGCGACCCGATCGGCGTGGCCCAGCAGGGAGATCAGGAACGAGCCGACCACAACGGCGTCGACCACGCTGTACTCGTCCTCGATCAATCGAGGGGCCGTCGTCCACTCGCCGGGGGCGTCGTCGTGCCGGCTCTGGTACCAGACGTTCCACTCGTCGAAGGAGACCTTGAGCTGCTTCGAGCTGCGCAGCCGGGCCTTGACGTGATCGGCCGTCGCCACGACCTCGTCGATGAACGCGTCCATGTCCATGGCGCTGGCCAGGAAGCTGTCGAGGTCGTCGCCACGCGGCTCGTAGTAGTTGTGCATCGAGATGTAGTCGACGACGTCGTAGGTGTGTTCGAGCACGGTGGCTTCCCACGACCCGAACGTCGGCATCCCGCGATTCGAACTGCCGCAGGCGACGAGCTCGATCGACGGGTCTTGCCGGCGCATCGCCGCGCCTGTTTCCGCCGCGAGCCGCCCGTACTCGTGCGCGGTACGATGCCCGACCTGCCACGGCCCGTCCAGTTCGTTTCCCAGACACCACAGCTTGACGTTGTACGGCTCGACGTCGCCGTCCTTGATCCGCTGGTCGGACAGCTGCGTGCCGGCCGGGTAGTTGCAGTACTCGAGCAGATCGATGGCCTCCTGGATGCCGCGCGTGCCGAGGTTGATCGCCAGCATCGGCTCGACGTGCGCCTGCTCGGTCCACTTCATGAACTCGCCGAGCCCGAACTCGTTGCTCTCGACGCTGCGCCAGGCGAGATCGAGTCGGGTCGGGCGGCTCTCGCGCGGCCCGACGCCGTCCTCCCAGCGGTAGTTCGAGACGAAGTTGCCGCCCGGGTAGCGGACGACGCTGACGCCCAGCTCACGCACCAGATCCAGGACGTCCTGGCGGAAGCCCTCGGCGTCCGCGCTCGGATGCCCCGGTTCGTAGATGCCGGTGTAGACGCAGCGACCCATGTGCTCGACGAAGGAGCCGAACATACGCCGGGGTACGGCGCCGATCGCGAACGCCGGGTCGAGCGTGATGTGCGCGGCGGCCGTCACGACGCGTACCTCGTTACATCACCGGATCGTCGCGTCACGGCCAGGTGCACCACCGTCCAGGACGCCGGGGCGAGCACCACCCCGAGGCCGTTGCCGTCGAGCACGGCCCCGTGGGCCATCCGGGACGGAGCCGATCGCGGATCGACGCCGTCGAGCACGTCGTGCTTGAGAACTCGGACGATCCGCACGTCGCGAACCATCGCCCGCAACCGCACCGCCCGCTGCGGGTCGCGGTTCACCGCGAAGATCGCGACCTTGCTCGAGCCCGGGTCGTAGCTGACCGTTGCCTCGATCCGCCGCGCGGCCGCCGTCAGCTCCGCGGGGACCGGCCGGCCGTGGGCCAGGCGGTAGCGCGCGGGCACCTCGGCCGTCGGGCCGAGCGCGACGGGCGCGTCCGGGTGCACGATCAGGCGGGCAGTCTGCAAAATGCCTCCGATGTCGGGCTGGCTGGCGCCTGTTGTACAACGTTGTGTACATCGTTGTAAAGAGGCAACGTGGATGATCCGGATCGGATCGCGCAGGCGGTACGGTCGTGATCCGCGAAACCGAGCGGGACCGGAGGGGTGCGCCGACGTGGGAGCGAGCTTGAAGGACGTGGCGCTGCTCGCCGGCGTCTCGATGAAGACCGTGTCGAACGTGGTGAACGACTACCCGTTTGTCACGCCCGAGACGCGGGCCAAGGTGCAACGCGCGATCGAGACCCTGGACTACCGGCCCAACCTCTCGGCCCGGATGCTGCGTGGTGGACGCACCGGACTGGTCGCGCTGGCCGTGCCCGAGATCGGCGCGCCGTACTTCGCGGAACTGGCCGAAGTCATTGTGCAGCAGGCGAAAACCCACGGCTGGACGGTCCTGATCGATCAGACTCTCGGCGATCGCGACACCGAGCGCCTCGTCGCCGAAGGCATCAAGTCGCATCTGGTCGACGGGCTGATCGTCAGCCCGCTGACGTTGACGGCGGAGGACATCGAGCAGCGGCGCGTCACCACCCCACTGGTCCTGCTGGGTGAACGACTCACCGCGGCGCCGGTCGACCACGTGACGATCGACAACGTGGCCGGCGCCCGGGCCGCCACCGAGCACCTCATCACGCTGGGTCGCTCGCGGATCGCCGCCATCGGAAACCAGCCCGGTCAGCCCGGCACCGCCGCCCTGCGGCTGAAGGGATACCGGCAGGCACTGCGGCGGGCCGGTCTGCCGTACGAGAAGGGACTCGTCGCGCCGGCCGCCAACTACCATCGCCGCGACGGCGCCGCCGCGATGCTGGACTTGCTTCTGCTCGAGGACGAGCCGGATGCCGTGTTCTGCTTCAACGACACGCTGGCCCTCGGCGCGATCCGCACCCTCTTGAGCAGCGGGCGCCGCGTGCCCGACGACGTCGCCGTCATCGGTTGGGACGACATCGACGAGGGCGGGTTCAGCACGCCCAGCCTGTCGACGATCGCCCCGAACAAGGACCAGATCGCTGAGTTGGCCCTGGGCCTGCTCGGCCGGCGCATCGCCGACAGCGGCGCCGAACCGCGGGAGGCGGTCGCCGACTTCTCGTTGATCGCCCGCGAAAGCACAGCTGGGCTGTAGTACGCCCCCGACCCCTTCGGAAGTTGTTCGACCTGCGGCGCCGTATAGCGCGCGCACGGTCGAACAACGCGCAGATCGCCGCGCCGATCGGTCGCCACAGCCGGTCGCACTGGGCCGTAGCTGCGCCAGGCTCGTTGCGGGTCGGCGGCGCTCGGGCAGTGCGGCGTTGACCTGTGGCTGACGCAATGCTGCTTCGGTGTTCCGCGGTGTGCGGGGTTCTCCGCGCTGTGCGGATCTCGATCGCGATCCTGCGGTACCGACCGAGTCCGCGAACCGCTTGTCCCGGCTCCCCGAGCCGCTCGTCCCGGCTCCCCGAGCCGCTCGTCCCGGCTCCCCGAGCCGCTCGTCCCGGCTCCGCGAACCGCTCGTCGTCGGGGCGCCGCAGGGATCACCCCGTGGTCGACCTTCCGCGTCGTATAGCGCGCGGGTGGTCGAACAACTCGCGATACAACGGCGGTTACAGCGCTGACTCCAGAGTGGCCCGATGCTCGATCACCCACGCGTGTTCGGTGCGGATCACGGCCGGGATGCCCCGATCGAGCAGGCGACGCTTCGCCCGGTCGCCGGCCGCGGCCTCGGCCTCGATGCCGCGCCAGCAGCGGTCCTGCCACCGCAGCACGGCGTCGATCAGCTCGGCCCGATCGGCCAGCCCGTACGCATCGCAGATCAGCCGCAGCCAGCGGGCCGGATCGGTTGGGTCGACGAGCGCCGGTCCGAGTCCGAGGAACTGCCAGGCCACGTGCGCGATGTCCTGGATACGCCCGCCCGGCGCGGCGATGTCCCAGTCGACGAAGGCGATCGGCCGGCCATCGCGGTACACCGTGTTGTGCGGCGACAGGTCGTTGTGGCACACCGTCTCGGCATCGCCGGCCAGGGCGGTGCCGGCGGTCAGATCGTGGAACTCGCGCATCAGCTCGGCAACCCGCACCAGGCTGGCATCCGAACGCATGGACATCGGGTCCCGCCACGGCACCTCGCCGGTCACGAACGTCAGCGTCTCGCGACCCTGGTCGTCGACGCCGAGGTAGCGCGGCGCACCAGCCCAGCCCCGCTGATCGAAGAACCGCAGCAGCTCGCGGACGTAGACGGCCTGCGGGCCGGGTGGCCGCCGCACGGTATTGCCGACCTGCACGACCGCGGTCACCGCGCCGCCGAGCAACGGAATCTCATCAGGCACAAGAACATCCTGCCGTAGCCTTTACAACGTTGTTCCAACGTTGTAAAGATACCGCCGGGAAGTCTCGCTCCGGAGGTGTTTGCGCGTGGTTCGCTGGCGTCCGTCGCTCCTGATCGCTGTCGGTCTGGCCGTACTCGGCCTGGCGGTCCCGGCCCGCGCGGATCACTCCGACGGCCACACCGCACCCGGCACCGCCAACCACGGCGTCCGGCCCGACACCGCCGACTACGGCCCGGCCAACCTCGCGTCATTCACCGATCCAGTCACGGACCGCTCCAACCTCGCGTCACTCACCGATCCAGTCACGGACAGTTCCACCGCCGCGTTCACCAATCCGGTCACAAACAGCTTCACCGCCGCGTTCGCCGATCCGAGCCTGATCCGCGGCGCCGACGGGTACTGGTACGCCTACGCGACCGCCGACTCGCAGCACGCCGGCGGGCCGCTCATCCCGATCCAGATGGCCCGCTCGGCCGATCTCGTCCACTGGACCTACCTCGGCGCCGCCTTCAATGACAGCAACTGGCCGAGTTGGGCGCAACGCGGTGCCTTCCTGTGGGCTCCGGACATCCGCTACGCGGACGGGCACTACCTGCTCTACTTCGCGGCGACCGACACGACGTTCTCGTCGAACACGTTCGACACCGCGATCGGTGTTGCCACCGCGCCGACGCCGGCCGGTCCGTGGACCGACTCCGGCGGGTGGGTCGTGGCCCCGCAGCCGGGCAGCAACAACGACTTCCACAACACGATCGACCCGGCCGAGTTCACCGACAGCGACGGCCAGCGCTACCTCTACTACGGCTCGTACTACGGCGGTGTCTGGGCCACCAAGCTGAGCGCCGACGGCCTGCGCGCCACCGGCGCCCCGACGATGGTCGGCATCGACAACCGCTACGAGGGCGCCTACGTCGTCAAACACGGCGGCTACTACTGGTTGTTCGCGTCGTCGTCGAACTGCTGCGCCGGACCGACCAGCGGCTACGCCGTCTACGCGGGACGATCGTCCAGCCCACTCGGGCCATTCGTCGATCAACGCGGGGTGCCGATGAACACCTCGCGGGTCGGCGGCACGCTTGTGGTCGCGCCGAACGGCAACAAGTGGATCGGCACCGGGCACGCGGCGATCACCACCGACCTGTCCGGGCAGGACTGGCTGGTCTACCACGCGATCGATCGCAACAACCCTTACATCGCCGAGCCGTTCGGCGCGAACGCCCGGCCGATGGTGCTGGGCCGCCTAGACTGGATCGGCGGCTGGCCGACCGTCGACGGTGGCGCCTGGACCTCCGATCAACCACAGCCCGCCCCCGTCACGCAGGGCGTGCTCGTCGACGCGTTCGAACGCTCGGCGCTCGGACGGGCCTGGACGGGCGACTGGGCCATACGCCCAGGTACGGATGGCAACTACGTCCATTCGACAGACACGTCGACGCTGCTCGCTCGAGTTCGTCCCCCGACCGACCTGCGCGTATCCGCTGATCTGCGGGCCCACACCGGCTCGAGCGGCGGCGTCGTCGTCCGCTACCGCAATGCCGCCAACCACGCGACGGCGTGGCTGGGCAACGGCACGCTCTCGGTGCAGATCACGGTGAACGGCCACCGCCGCACGACGTCCACGCCGCTGCCCGTCGACACCACGTCCTGGAACGAACTGACCGTCACCCTGCGCGGCAACGACCTGCAAGCGACCGCGACGCAGCGCGGCCTGGGTGACCCGGTCGCGACGCTGTCGGCGACCCTTCCGCCGCAGCTCGCGACCGGGGCGTCCGGCGTTGCCAGCCGTGGCCCGAACGTGGACGCGGACGACGTCCGCATCGCGGCGCTCTACCGTCCGCACACGCAGGTCGCGCCGACACCGAAGACCGGCCGCGTGATCACCACCGACGACTTCGACGGCACCACGCTCGACGGCGCCTGGACGTGGCTGCGGCAAGACGCGGCCGCCCACGTCGACGGCGGCCAGCTGCAGTGGCCGACCGAGGCGGCCGACCTGACCGGCACCGCCAACACCGCCGGCGTGCTGCTGCGTGCCGCCCCGAGTGGCAACTACGTGGTCGAGACGAAGGTGCATCTCGACCTGGGCACCGACGCGGTGCGCAACTACGAGCAGGCCGGGCTGGTGGCCTACGACGGCGACGACCAGTTCCTGCGCCTGTGCACCGTGTCGATCTGGAACACCCGGCAGGTCGAGTTCGGCAAGGAGATCCCCTACGCCGGGAAGACCTCCTACGGCAGCATGGTGTTCGGCACGCCGGCGCCCACGACGTGGCTGCGTCTGGCGCACACCGTCAACGCGGCCGGTGAACACCTTTTCCGCGCCGGCATGAGCGTGGACGGGCGGCACTGGGTGTGGGGCGGCACGTGGACCCTGCCGGCCGGCACGACGCCGCGCATCGGGCTGGTGTCGCAGGGCGGCAACAACCCGGCGGTGACGGCCGGTTTCGACTACGTCCGCATCTACCGCTGACCGTCCGAGATTGAGACAGCCGGTATCGCGCCGTGCCCCTACCGTGCGAGCCATGGTGCGGTACCGGTTCCTCGACGGGATGGGCGACGTCATGGACGAGCGCGAGTTCCTCGATCACGCCGCCGCCCTGGCCTGGGCCCACGACGAGGACGAACTCGACGACGAGGTGCAGCGGGTCGAATACCTCGGCCCCGAGGGCGACTGGCGCTGGGCCGGTGCCGTGGAAGGTCGGTAGCTAGGCCGCTGATCCGGTCCGGCGGCCGATCGTGTCCGGATCCGGCTAGCCCGATGTCGGTGTCGCCTGGTGGACTGCTGGCATGACGACATCGCAACAGGACAAGGCGAAGCTCTTCCAGGCGCTGCACACGAACGATCCGGTGCTCGTGCTGGCCAACGCGTGGGATGTGGCGAGCGCCCGCGTCGTGGCCGACACCGGGGCACCGGCCGTGGCCACGACCAGCGCCGGCATCGCGTGGACGCTCGGCTACCCCGACGGCGACGCGGTGGACGTGGACCGTGCGCTCGACCTGACCGCCCGGATCGCCGCGGCAGTCGACGTCCCGGTCACGGCGGACATCGAGAGCGGCTTCGGCGCGGATGCCGCCGGGGTGGGCCGCACCGTGCGACGCGTGCTCGCCGCCGGCGTCGTGGGCATCAACATCGAGGACGCCGCCACCGGCGGCGATACGCCGCTGCGCCCGGTCGCCGAGCAGGCCGAGCGCCTCGCCGCCGCCCGGGCCGCCGCCGACGAGGCCGGAATCGAGCTGTACATCAACGCCCGGACCGACACCTACCTGCGCTCGGTCGGCGATCCGGCGGGACGTCTGACGGAGACCCTCGACCGGGCCCGCGCCTACCTCGCGGCCGGGGCGAGCGGTGTGTTCGTGCCGGGCATCACCGAGCCCGCGACGGTGGCCAAGCTGGTCGAGGGCATCGCCGGACCGGTGAACATCCTGGTCGGGCCGGGCGCGCCGTCCGTGCCGGAACTGGGCAAGCTCGGCGTGGCCCGGGCCAGCACCGGCTCGTCCGTCGCGGCCGCCGCCTACGCCGTGGCCCGGCAAGCGGCGATCGAGCTCAGCACCACCGGCGGCTACGACGCGATCGCCGGCGAGCTCGACTACGGCACGCTCAACCGGCTGTCGGGCACCAGCTAACGCGCGCCGTCGAGCAGGGCCAGCGCCGCGACACTGTGCGCGTCGGCCAGCTGACCGGACGCGATCATCGCGCGTACGTCTGCCTCGGCGAACCAGCGGTGCACCATGCCCTGCTCGGTGGGTTCTCGATCGGGTTCGCCGGCGGTTAGGTCAGTGGCCACGAAGACGTCGTAGGCCTGGTCGCTGAACCCGGCCGCGGTGAACAGGCGACCGAGGTGTCGCCACTGCGCCGCGGTGTGACCGGTCTCCTCACGCAGCTCGTGTTGGGCCAGTTCCAGGGGCGGGCCCGTGTGCCCGGCCGGCCAGGTTCCCTGCGGGAACTCCCAGACCCGGCGCCCGATCGGGTAGCGGTACTGCTCGACCATCCAGAACCCGCCGCGCTCGGCCGCGAGCACCAGGGCGAAATCGCCCTTCTCGATCACCGAGTAGACGCCGGATGTTCCGTCGGGGTAGCTGATGTCGTCGACGCGCAGCCGCAGCCACGGATTCTCGTAGACGACCTGGCTGGCACGCTGGCTGATCTCGGGCACCCGCTCATCGTGCCGTGCTCAGCGGGACGGGTTCGGCGCGGCCGTCCTCGGCCGGGTCCACGTCGGCCGGCTCGGCGTGCAGGTCGCGGCCGTCCTCGCCGAGCTCGTGCCCGTCGGCGCACACCAGCCGGGCGCGCACCGGCGCACCGCAGCCGGAGTGGGTCACTCGCAGGGGCGGCCCGCCGGGCGGCGCGCAGTGCTGGTCGCCCCACTGCATCAAGGCGATCAGGACCGGTTGCAGCTCGCGTCCGGCGTCGGTCAACCGGTACTCGAACCGGGTGCGGACGCCGGCGTCGCGGTATTCGCGACGGGTGAGCAGCCCGGCGTCGACGAGGCCGCGCAGCCGGTCGGCCAGCACGGCGCGCGGCGCGCCGGTCGCGGCCTGGATCTGGTCGAAGCGCCGGACGCCGAGCAGCAGCTCGCGCAGCACGAGCAGCGACCACCGCTCCCCCACGATCTCGAGGGTGCGGGCCACCGAGCAGGCACGGGGCATGAGAGAAGTATGACAGCTGCATTCGCTTCCCGAACCCAGGCTGCTAGCGTCCCGCACATGACAGCGGCGTGGGGCGAACCCCGGCACAAGACGATCACCTGGTATGAGCCGCTGGCCGGGGCGCGCGAGGGCGCCACCATGGCCGGCATCGATCACCTGCGGGCCATCCTCGACGGGAAGCTGCCTCCACCGCCCATCGCCACCCACTTCGACTTCGGCCTGGCCACCGTCGAATCGGGCGAGGTCGTGTTCACCTGCACGCCCGACGAGTCGGCGTACAACCCGATCGGGCTGGTGCACGGCGGGCTGGTGTGCACGCTGCTCGACTCGGCCACCGGCTGCGCGGTGCAGACCACGCTGCCGGCCGGGGTCGGCTACACGAGCATCGAGATCAAGGTCAACTACCTGCGTCCGGTGCACGGCCACACCGGCGAACTGCGGGCCCGCGGCTGGGTGACCAAACCGGGTCGGCGGGTGGCCTTCGCCGAGGGCGAGGTGACCGGCCCGGACGGCAAGGTGCTGGCCACGGCATCGAGCACCTGCCTGATCATGAGCTAGCGCCGCCCGGCCCGTCCTGGCCGCCCGCACCGGGTAGCCCTCCCACACCGGTCGATCCGTCCGTGTTTGGATAGCGGCCGTGACGCATCCCTACGCCGCGCCACCGGGAGCGGGAACGCCATCCGGTCCGGACGGGCGCATCGTCGTCAACGAACTGACCAAGGTCTTCGGCGGACGGGTCCGGGCGGTCGACCGGCTGAGCTTCACGGTCGAGCCGGGCTCGGTCACCGGCTTCCTCGGCCCGAACGGGGCCGGCAAGACCACCACGCTGCGGATGATCCTCGGGCTGATCCATCCGACCGGCGGCAACTCGACGATCGGCGGGGTGCCGTACCGGCACCTGCGCAACCCGATGACCGTGGTGGGGGCCGCGCTCGAGGCGTCGAGCTTCCATCCGGCCCGCTCGGGGCGTAACCACCTGCGCATCCTGTGCGCCGCCGCTCAACTGCCCGATCGCCGCGCCGACGAGGTGCTCGACCTGGTCGGGCTGCACGACGCGGCCAAACGCAAGGTGCGCGGCTACTCGATGGGCATGCGGCAGCGGCTGGGCCTCGCGGCCACGCTGCTCGGCAACCCGAGCATCCTGATCCTGGACGAGCCCTCGAACGGCCTGGACCCCGAGGGCATCCGCTGGCTGCGCGGCTTCTTCCGGCACCTCGCCGGCGAGGGCCGCACCGTGCTGGTGTCCAGCCACCTGCTCAACGAGGTGCAGGAGTTCGCCGACCGGGTCGTGATCCTCAACCGGGGCCAGCTCGTCCGGCAGGGCTCCATCGCCGAGCTGACCGCCGGTACCGACACGGTGGTGGTGCGCTCACCGCAGCCCGGCCCGCTCGTCGAGGCGCTGCGCGGCGCCGGGCGCCAGCCCGACCAGCCCGACGGCAACACCGTGCGGGTGCGGGGCATCGAGATGGCCGAGGTCGGCCACCTGGCGTTCACGTCCGGCGTCGAACTGCACGAGCTGCGCACCGAACGATTCGACCTCGAGGAACTGTTCTTCACGCTCACCGAGGGCGCGTATTCCGGGCAGGCGATGCCGGGGCAGCAGGCGCCGCAGTTCGGCCCGCCCCAGCAGTTCGGCCCGCCGCCAGGCCAACCACCGCAACCCGGCCCGCCCCAGCAGTTCGGCCCGCCGCAGCCGGGAGGTGCCCCATGGTCGGGCTGATCCGTGCCGAGTTCCGCAAGCTGCTCACCACGCAGGTCTGGTTCTGGATGCTGCTGCTGTGCGTCGGGCTCACCATCCTGGGCGTGGTCGGCAGCATCGCCGGCCAGGAGACCGACCTCGACCTGGCCCTGCACGTCCGCGACGTCATGATCTCGGCCAGCTCGGCGTTCACCTACATACCGCTGTTCGTCCTGGGCGTGCTCGCCGTGACGACCGAATACCGCTACCAGACGATCACCCCGACGGTACTGGCCACCCCGTCACGGTGGGCCCTGATCACCGCCAAGCTGATCACCTATGCCGTCGTGGGCGCCGTATTCGCGATCATCTGCCTGGCCGTCCAGCTGGCCATGGCGTTGCCGTGGCTGTCCGGCCGGCACGTCCACACCACCATCGGCGACCAGAAGGGCCCGCTGCTGATGGCGTTCGCCGTGCTGGCCCTGTTCGCGCTGGTCGGGCTCGGCGCCGGCGCCCTGCTCAAGAACCAGATCGTGGCCGTCACGGTCGGGGTGATCTTCATCCTGGTGCTGGCCCGGCTGTTCCTGCTGATCCCGGGCGTCAAGTACATCTACCCGTACCTGCCGACCGGGGCCGTCGACTCGATCAGCACCGATCCGCACAACCACGACGACCGGATCATCAACCACGTGCATCTGATCGCGCCCGGAGCCGGCGTCGTCGTACTGCTCGTGTGGGGGCTGGCGCTGGCGATCCTGGGCGCCGGGTTCACCATGAACCGCGATATCAGTTGAGGTCCGGGATCGCCGCCTTGGTTGCCGCGGCGGCCCTCGCCGGATGCGCGGCCGGCTGCTCGGTCGGCGGCTCGTCCGGATGGGCCCACCGCAGCGAGCACACCTGCGCCGACGCGAACAAGACGATCACCAAGCTCAAGGCGCCCGGTGACCCCAAGGCGGCGCTGGCCTACGCCCTGGATCGCTACGTGGCCGTCGAGCACGCCGTCAGCGAGCTGACCGATTCGACGCTGCCGGGGGGCGCGGTGGGCCGCGACCTGCGCACGCTCTGGCTGGCTCCGGCCCGGGCATCCCTCGAGGCGGCGGACGCCGATCTGCGGCGACTGCGCACCGCCGTCCGGGCCGGCGACCGTACCGGGGCGTCGGTCGCATTCGGTGCGGCGACCGCGGCCGGCACCTCCGGCGTGGACACAGCCGTGCTGCGTACCCAGGGGCTGAGCGCCTGCGCCGCGCTGTTCACGCCGGCCCCGCACAGCTTGTGAGCAACCGCACCAGACCGGGCGTTACCGCGGCCCGCTCGGGCATGACGGGCCCAGGGTGCCGGGCGTAACCTGAGTGTCCGAACTAGTTCGACATCCGACCTCTCGACATCGAGAGATCACACCGACTACCAAGGCGGCCGAAAAGCGTGGCGACGACGGAACAGTCGACATCCGAACCCAACCCCGGAAGCGGCGGCGATTTCGGCGCGAACGAGTGGCTCGTCGAGGAGATGTACGAGCGCTACCTCGCCGACCCGAACAGCGTCGACGCCGCTTGGCACGACTTCTTCGCCGACTACCGCCCCGCCAAGCCGAGTGGCCCGGCCGCCACGAACGGTACTGCCCCCGCCGAGACGCCGACGCCGGCCGCCGCGACCGCCCCGGCGCAGCCCGCGCCGAGTGCTACGCCGCCGAGCGCAGCGCCGGCCCAAGCCGCCCAGCCCGCCGCGAGCGCGGCGAGCGCCCCGAGCACGCCGGCGGCTACGCCGGCGCCGGCCAAAACCACGCCCGCCCCGGCCACCGCTCCAGCGACTCCGGCTGCTCCGGCTGCTCCGGCCGGCGACCAGTCGATCACCCTGCGCGGTGCCGCCGCCCGGGTCGTCACCAACATGCAGACCTCGCTCACCGTGCCCACGGCGACGAGCGTGCGCGCCGTCCCGGCCAAGCTGATGGCCGACAACCGGGTCGTGATCAACAACCACCTCAAGCGCTCGCGCGGCGGCAAGGTCAGCTTCACGCACGTGATCGGCTACGCCGTGGTGAAGGCGCTCGCCGACTTCCCGGAGATGAACAACCACTTCGCCGAGATCGACGGCAAGCCGCACCTGGTCAGCCCCGAGCACGTCAACTTCGGGTTGGCGATCGATCTGCCGGGCAAGGACGGCCAGCGCTCGCTCGTCGTCGCGGCGATCAAGCAGGCCGAGGCGATGGACTTCGCCGCGTTCTGGGGCGCCTACGAGGACATCATCCGGCGCGCGCGCACCGGCAAGCTCACCGCCGACGACTTCGCGGGCACGACGATCAGCCTGACCAACCCCGGCACCATCGGCACGAACCACTCGGTACCGCGGCTGATGGCCGGGCAGGGCACCATCGTCGGCGTCGGCGCGATGGAGTACCCCGCCGAGTTCAGCGGCATGAGCGAGGACGCGTTGTCGCAGACCGCCGTCAGCAAGATCATGACGCTGACGTCAACGTACGACCACCGCATCATCCAGGGCGCGCAGTCCGGCGAGTTCCTGCGCCGCATCCACCAGCTGCTGCTGGCCGACGACTTCTACGACGACATCTTCGCCGCGCTGCGCATCCCGTACGAGCCGGTGCGCTGGCTGGTCGACCGCGAGTTCGCGCACGAGGGCCAGATCGACAAGAACGCCCGAGTCATCGAGCTGATCAACGCCTACCGCACGAACGGCCACCTGATGGCCGACACCGACCCGCTCGAGTACACCGTGCGCAGCCACCCCGATCTCGACATCACCCGGCACGGCCTGACGCTGTGGGATCTCGACCGCGAGTTCCCGGTGGGCGGCTTCGCCGGCGAGCGACTGATGAAGCTGCGCGACATCCTCGGCGTGCTGCGCGACGCGTACTGCCGCCGGGTCGGCGTCGAGTACATGCACATCACCGAGCCCTCGCAGCGGCGGTGGATCCAGGAGCGGATCGAGGTCAAGCACGCCCAGCCCGACCGCGAGGAGCAGCTGCACATCCTCGGCCGGCTCAACGTGGCCGAGGCGTTCGAGACGTTCCTGCAGACCAAGTACGTCGGGCAGAAGCGGTTCAGCCTGGAAGGCGCCGAGACGGTCATCGCGCTGCTGGACGCCGTCCTCTCGCAGGCCGCCGACCAGGATCTCGACGAGGCCGTCATCGGCATGCCGCACCGGGGCCGGCTCAACGTGCTGGCCAACATCGTCGGCAAGCCGTACGCGAAGATCTTCAACGAGTTCGAAGGCAACATGGACCCGAGCAGCGCGCAGGGTTCGGGCGACGTCAAGTACCACCTGGGCGCGCGCGGCAAGTTCCAGGCGCCGAGCGGCAAGGCCATCGCCGTCGAGCTGACCGCCAACCCGTCACACCTGGAAGCCGTCGACCCGGTGCTCGAGGGCATCGTCCGGGCCAAGCAGGACGTCCTCAACAAGGGCGAGGCCGGCTTCACCGTGCTGCCCGTGATGATGCACGGCGACGCGGCGTTCGCCGGTCAGGGCGTCGTCGCCGAGACGCTGAACCTGTCGCAGCTGCGGGGTTACCGCACCGGCGGCACCGTGCACGTCGTCGTCAACAACCAGGTCGGGTTCACCACGTCGCCGACCGCCTCGCGGTCGTCGCTATATGCCACCGACATCGCGCGGATGATCGCGGCGCCGATCTTCCACGTGAACGGCGACGACCCCGAGGCGTGCGTGCGGGTGGCCAAGCTCGCGGTCGAGTACCGCCGCGAGTTCAAGAAGGACGTCGTCATCGACATGGTCTGCTACCGGCGGCGGGGCCACAACGAGTCCGACAACCCGTCGTTCACCCAGCCGCTGATGTACGACATCATCGACACCAAGCGCAGCGTACGAAAGCTGTACACCGAGGCGCTGGTCGGGCGCGGCGACATCACGCTCGAGGACGCCGAGGCAGCGCTGAAGGACTTCCAGGCCCAGCTGGAGAAGGTCTTCATCGAGACGCGCGACGCGTCGGACCGCCCCCGGCCCGAGCCGATGATGGACGACGCGGTGCCGATGCACCCGGCCAGCACGGCCACCACGCTCGAGACCATCAAGCGCATCGCCGACGCCTACGCGAACCCGCCCGAGGGGTTCACGATGCACCCGCGGCTCAAGCCGCAAATCGACCGTCGGATCGCCATGGCCTCAGGCGGCCACGTCGACTGGGCTACAGCCGAGCTGTACGCCTTCGGCTCGCTCGTCCTGGACGGACGCGCGGTGCGGCTGTCCGGG
>DASXYE010000061.1:0-14090 GCA_036502695.1 Jatrophihabitantaceae bacterium | reverse complement strand
CGGCGTCGAGCACCTCCTGCACGCGGTGGATGTGCGAGGCGAAGCAGGCCACGATGATGCGACCGGGCGCCTTGGTGATCACGTCCTTGACGACCTTGCCGACCTCGCGCTCGGACGGGATGAAGCCGGGCACCTCGGCGTTCGTCGAGTCGGCCAGCAGCAGGTCGACGCCCTCGTCGCCCAGCCGGGAGAACCCGGGCAGGTCGGTGAGCCGCCCGTCCAACGGCGTCTGGTCCATCTTGAAGTCGCCGGTGTGCAGGACGGTGTGGCCGCCGACCCGGATGGCCACGGCCAGCGCGTCCGGGATGGAGTGGTTGACCGCGAAGAACTCGAGTTCCCAGTCGCCGACCGTCTCGCTGTCGTTCTCGCGGACCTGGCGTAGGTCGGGCTTGATCCGGTGCTGGTCCAGCTTGGCGGCGATCAGGGCCAACGTGAGCCGGGACCCGATCAGCGGGATGTCGGCCCGCTCGCGCAGCAGGTAGGGCAGCGCGCCGATGTGGTCCTCGTGCCCGTGGGTCAGCACGACGGCGTCGATGTCGTCGAGCCGCTCGCGGTAGTGCGACCAGTCCGGCAACGTCAGGTCGACCCCGGGCGAGTTCGTCTTGCCGAGCAGCATGCCGCAGTCGACGACGAGCAGCCGACCGTTGTACTCGAAGACCGTCATGTTGCGGCCGACCTCGCCGATGCCGCCCAGCGCGACGACGCGCAGCGTGCCCGAGGCAAGGGGTGGTGGCGGACCGGATCGCTGGGTGGCTTGTGTCACGGGTCGAGGTTAGTGCCCCGCGTCGGCAACATGTCCGCCACCTGCGGCGCCAGACTCGTCGATCGCTGCGTTGTCGTCGTCGTCCATACAACAGCGGTATGGAGTCCTCCTCCGCCTTGCGCTCGACGATTCTGATCGCCGCATCTGGCGAACGGTTGCCAATGCGAGGCACTATCTGGCCGAGGTGGCGGCGCACCCGCTAGCGTGCCGGTCCGTGAGTGAAGCGTTCAGCACCGGCCAGGCCAAGACCGTCGGCATCTTCGTCATCGTGGTGATCGTGCTCGCCGGGGTGCTGTTCAGCTTCGTGTTCCAGAAGCTGACCGGCCGCCTGATCGTCGCGGCCATCGTCGTCGGCCTGGGCATCTTCGTCTGGACGCAGCGTGATGCCATCGACCACGACGCCAAGAAGTGCGACGCGAAGTTCCTCGGCATCCACCTCACGCCGAGCAACAAGCAGCTCAAACAGCACTGCCAGCAGATCGCCAACCGCTGAGGATAAAGGGCGGCGCTGTCACTTCACTGTCAGGTGGTTGTGAACGCATTCGCCTTTGGTGAACCCTTCCGTCTCGTGATAGACCCGTCACGGCGATCGACAGCGAGTACGGAGGGATTGGACGAGATGGCGAATATCGAAGTCGACTACGACGAGCTGGTGAATGGTAAGCGGCAGCTGATAGGTCACAAGCAGGAAATCAGTGCGAAGGTGAAAGAGCTGCTGCAGCAAATCAATCAGCTCACCATGGAACGAGGCTTCACGACCGACGTCGCGTCGACGCAGTACAACCAAGCCTTCGCAGAGTGGACGCAGGGGATTCAAGGGGCGGCCGAAGGCATGGACGAGATGGCGAGGTACCTCGACGGGGTCATGCAGAAGTACCAGGCACTCGACCAAACCAGCATCTACGGCGGCTAGACGAGGGAGTGACCTGATGGCGAACATCGAGATCAGCTACACGCACGTAAAGGAAGCTCGGGACGGCCTGCGACAGGGCAAGGAATACCTCGAGCAGCAGCTCAATCAGACGAGTGGCGAAATACGGAATCTCACCGCGCAGGCGGGTGGGTTCAAGACCGATCTCGCCGCTCCTGCGTTTTACAACTCGTTCATGAAGTGGCGTGAAGGAATGATGCACATGGTGGGTGGGCTGGACGGTATGGCGCAGCGGCTCGACCAAGTCGTGCAGGCCCACCAGGAGCTCGACCAGAGCCTGGGCGGCGCGGCGGGCGCCTAGCTCGCGCCGACGGGCCGGTGGTTGCCGACTGAATGGTTGTTGCCGCATTCGCCTTTGGTGCACCGTCCTGTCCCGTGATAGACCCTATGGTGCGCCGGCTGGGGCCGGCGATGATCATGAGAGACCCGTAGGACGGAGGAGCAGGTGGCGCAGCGGTTCAGCGTCGACCCGGAGCAAGCGCAGGAAGTCGCGGGGAAGCTTCTCTCCGTCGGCGGCGCGATCAGCAATCTCGAGCGGCCGGGCCCACAGCAGCAGAACCTCGGCACCGGCCTGGTCGAGGAAGCGTTGTCCGAGTTCACCACCCGGGTGAGCACGGCCCACCAGAACCTGGCCCAGTCGATCGACAAAGGGGCCACCAATTTTCACGCCCTGTCCACGGGCTCGGTCGAGCTCGATCAACAAGAAGCTCAGGAGGTAGTCGGATGACAAGCAGCATCAACGTTAGCTACGACGGCTTGCAGCAGGCGTCCACGCAGCTGAAGAACGGCAAGGAAGAGATCACGCAGAAGCTGCAGCAGCTCAAGGGCCTGGTCGACCAGCTCACCAGCGGCGAGTTCAAGACGCAGGTGGCCTCGGGCAAGTTCAACGAGTCGTACCAGCAGTTCACCACCAGCGCGACGAACCTCGTCGAGAGCCTGGACAGCATCTCGCAGTACCTCAACAACGTGATCCAGCAGCACCAGCAGCTCGACCAGTCGCTGGCCGGCGGCGCCTGACACTAGGCAACCCGACAAGCGATGTATGACGGCGGAGACTGGGGTGTCCTGGACCTGACGCAGGATCCGGTCCAGGGCGACCCGGCCAACGTCCGGGCGCTGGCGACGTTCTCGCAGAACGAGAGCGGATTCTGGTCGGAGCACACCGAGACCCTGACGACCACGGCTGACTACGGCAGCTCCATGCCGATGGAAGGCGACTTCGCGCCCAAGTACCGCGATCACCTCAACCAGCTGCCCGGACGGGCTGCCGCGTTGCGCGACGCCCACGACAAGATCGGCACCGCGCTCGGCCAGTATGCGGCCACGCTGGACGAGGCCAAGGGCGAATCACGCATGGCGCTGACGCAGGGCATGCAGGCCAGGCAGCAGTACCAGCAGGCCCAGCAGGCTTACAACCAGGCCATCGAAGAGATGAACCAGATCGTGGCCGGGGGGCCGTACCCACCTGAGGTGTACCCGCAGGCGATCGCGCAGTGGGAGCAGGCGCAGGCTCGGTCGCAGCAGGCCCAGATGTTCATGCAGGAGGCCGAGCAGCAGCGGCAGGCCGCCAAGCAACGGGCGATGCAAGCCGGGCAGACCGCGCGGCAGGCCGAGAGCAGCGCCGCGCAGCAGGTCCGCAGCGCGGCCCCGAACTCGACGGCGGACAGCGGTAGCAGTGCCACTCCGGCTGTGGCGGCCGGCGGCGGCGCCGCCCTCCTCGGCGGTGGCTTGGCCGCCGCTCAGCAGCAGCTGTCGGACGGCGGCGGAAGCGGTGCCACCGCGGGCGGTTGGAAGCCGGGCGATCCGATCCCGGCCGCGCTCACCGGCGACCGGCTACCGGCGGAGGCCAAGTTGGGCGGCCATTACAAGTACGAGAGCGACCCGGACAAGTGGCGGAGTTCGGGGTTGCCGGGCCAGGTCCACTACATGAACGCTCAGGAGCGCGAGGCCAGCCGGCTCTTCGTCGACAACGCGGGCACGATGCGGTGGGCCAAGGACGGCAGCGTGTTCGACACGACGAACGCGGTCTCGCACTGGTCCAAGGGCGGCCCGGGTCGAGCCATCTTCGTGATGGACAAGTCCGGGAACGTGTACGCGTCGATGGAACAGAAAGTGGGCTACATGCACCACTCGTCGTTCCTCGGCGGTCAGAATGTCGTCGGCGCGGGCGAACTGCAGGCGATCGAAGGCCGTCTGCAACTGATGACCAACCAGAGCGGTCACTACCAGCCGACGCCCGGGCAGAACGCGATCGTCGAGGAGGCTTTCCGGGAGATGGGCGTTACCGGGTTCGGCTCGCTGTCGATGGGGAAGGCGTGATCGCTCGTGGATGAGGCAACTGCTGAGCGTCTGGTCAACGGGATCGTGTACGACATCGACCGGGTCGAGGATCTCGACGAGCCGGAAAACGTGACCGACTGCGTCAACGCCATGTTCGAGGGGCGCTACTTCATCCAGCCACCGGCCGAGTTCCTCGAGGCGATCGACCTCGTCGTGCCGACCGGGCACCTGTCCGAGATGACGCTCAGCTTCAGCCACGACTACAACGAGCAGCAGCTGCTGGCCTTCCTCACCCGGGTCGGCGCCGAACTGCGTACCCGGCTGGCCGAGCAACCCGCCTAGCGTTGAGTTGTCCCACCCTTACCGCCTTAGAGCGCGGCGAGGGTGGGACAACTCCCACGTTGGTTGATCCCGTAGCGCCGGGCCGGTTCAGCTGAGGGTGGCGAGCTGGACGAGCACCGGGGCCGGGCCGAGGGCGGAGAGGTAGCCGCGCCCCGGCGGAGCGGTGAAGAACTGATCGGGCTCCAGCGCGACGTGGTGCGCCATCGAGGTGGACCGGTTGGCCGGCGTGAGCAGCACGCAGGCGCCACTGGTGAGCACGCTGTTGACGACCCGGGACAACGGGCTGGGGAAGCCGCTGAGGATCGGGGTGGCATCCGCGGTCACGACGAGCGCGGTGCGGCCGCGGGCGGTGAACTGGGCGCTCTCCTCGAGCAGGGTGGGGGCGTCGCCGAATCCCTGCTTCGCGGCCTCGATGCTGATCTGGTTGGCGTCGTCGACGACGATGGCGTACGGGTTGTCGCCGAAGTCGGCGGCTGCGGCGCGCAGTTCCTCGTCCTTGATCGAGACGCCGGTGACCATGCGCACGCCCGAGTCGTCGGGCAGCAGGCGCGACAGCGGCGACATGGGCGGGGCCATCGCCAACACGCCGATGCCGACCCGGCGCAGGCAGTACGCGATGGTGGCCGCGGCAGTGGTGCGTCCCGAGCCGGGCGGCCCGGACACCAGCAGCGTGTGCGCGCCGGCGAACAGGTCGACCCCGACCGTCTCGGTGTTCGGACCGCCGACCCCGAGCGGGATCCAGGTCGGCCCGGCGGCGACCGTCGGCGCCGGCAGTTCGGTGACGCCGATCCGCAGCGGCAGCGCCGGGAAGCGCTTGGGTAGCAAGGCCGGATCCACGTCGCGGCGGGCGTTCGCGATGAGCTCGGCCGCCGTCGTCTCGACGTCGCAGATCTGGATGTGCCGGCCGCTACCCGCGTCGATGGCGCGCCCGGGCAGGGTCGGCGGACTGGTCATCTTCGAGTTGAGGTGGGCGCGGCGGGTGTCCTCCTTCGGGAACGGCAGCAACAGGCGCTGGCTGTAGTACGTGGGCAGCTTGTGGTTGAGCATGTCGTGCCCGCCGATCGCCACCACGTGGATGCCCAGCGGGGCGCCGGTGGCGATGATCTCGCGCAGCTTCGCGACGAGCGGGTTCTCGGCGAACGTGGGGTTGCTGTGGTCCTCGAACCCCTCCCAGCCGTCGACGACGATGACGATGCGCGGTGTGCCTGACGCGCGGTCGTACATCGCGGCGGCCCGGCGCTGCGCCTCCTGCTCGAGCCACGTGACGAAGCGCCTGATCCGATCCGGCTCGGAGGGCGAGAACACCCCGCCGCAGTGCGGCAGGTCGGCGTAGTCGGCCAACCCGCCGCGGTACTGCTCGACGAGGTAGAGGTGCGCCTGATCCGGACCGACGCGGCCGGCCAGGCTGGTGATCAGCGCGCGGGCGAACGTCGTCCGTCCGGACTGCGGGCCGCCGGCCACCATAAGCCGATCGACGCCGGCCAGGTCCAGGTACTCGACCGGCTGGGCCTGGGCCTCCGGCTCGTCGGCCAGGCCGAACGGCACCGCCGTGGCCGGGACGGTGGTAGTGGCCCGGGTGCCCAGCTCGGTGAGCGCCAGGCGGGCCGGCAACGCCGGCAGCAGCGGACGGAACGGGGCGCGCGCGTCGATCCGCTGCGCCGCCTGCTCGATCGCCACGATGGCCAGGTCCTGGTCGGTGGCCCCTTCGGCGCGGGCGAGGGTCTCGACCGACCGCGGGTCGCCCAGCTCCGTCCAGTCGAGGACGCGCACGCCGACCGGCGCCGAGACGACCGCGTTGGGGGGCGGATCGCCGAGGTACCCGGATTGGAACGGCTCGGGAATCCGGCGCTCGCTCGTCGTGCACATGATCATGCCGCGTCCGCGCAGGATGCCCGGGATGGTCGCGGCGTCCGGCACGCCGAGCACCTCGGTGCTGTCCGCCGCCTCGTTCTGCCGCAGGCTGATCCGCAACGAGATGTTGTTCTTCAGCTCGGGGGACAGCTTGCCCTGCAGCGACTGGGTACCGAGCACGAGGTGCATGCCCAGCGACCGGCCCTTGGCCGCCACGTTCACCAGTTCCTTCAGGAAGTCCGGGGACGTCTCGAGCACCCGGGCGAACTCGTCGAACACCATGACCAGCCGCGGCAGCGGTCCCAGGCTGGGGTCGGTGCGCCGCTTGCGCCAGTAGTCGTCGATCTCGCCGTTGTAGCGGGCCAGCACGGACTCGCGACGGCTGACCTCGGCGCGGACGGAGGCCAGCACCCGGGCGGCGGCCGCGGCATCGAAGACGTCGGCCGCCGTCTCGCCGGTCGAACGGATCAGCGCGACGACGTGCGGGCAGTTCTCGAACGGCAGGAACGCGCTGCCGCCCTTGAAGTCCACCAGCACCAGGTTCATCGCGTCCGGCCGATTCGCGAGCAGCAGCGACGTGACGAGCGTCTGCATCAGGATGCTCTTGCCGGCCCCGGTGGCGCCGCCGAGCATCGTGTGCGGGCCCTGCTTGGCGACGTCGACGAATACCGGCCCGGACGCGTCGGCGCCCAGCACCACCTTGGTGGTCGGCGCCTCGTCCTGAGCCCACTGGGCCAGCACGGCGTCCGCCGACGGGTTGTCGATGCCGAGCAGGTGGAGGAACCGGACGCGGCCCGGGATGGCGTTCGCCGCCTTGGCGAACGTGATGCGGTCGCGCATCGGGGTCAGCGAGCGGGCCCACTGTTCGGTGGTGCGGCTGTCGAGCCGGTCCGGGGTGGCCACGATCGGTGCGTCGTTGCGAGTACGGGTGAGGCGCAGCCCGCTCGGGCCGATCTCGGCCAGCCCGTGGCACTCGTTCATGCCCCGGCGGTCGGCGCAGACGACGTAGATCCCGACCGACGGGCCGTCGCGCAGGATCACGTCCATGCCGGGCAGTTCCCGCAGCGTGGTGGCGCCGTCGAGCACCACGACGACCTCGCTGTCGAACGGATGGGGTCGGCCGTCCGGGCCGCCGCGCCGGCTCTCGAGCAGGGCCAGCAGCTCGTCGATCCGGGACATGCGGCTGGCCCGGGTGTTGCCCAGCCAGCACGGCATCGCCGCCGAGCCGCCGGCGTCCACGTGCGGCAGCCAGCGGGTCCAGGCCAGGTCGGTGCGGTCGTCGGCGGCCATCACGACCAGGCGCAGGTCGTCCGGACCGCGCACCGTGGCGAGCTGCATCAGCAGCCAGCGCAGGACGTCCTGCACGTCGCTGTCCGCGCCGACGACGCCCAGCACGCCGGTGGCGCGCAGATCCAGGGTGACCGGGGCGCCGAACAGCATCGGGGTGACGAACCCGGGCCAGGGCTCGCCCCGGACGGTGATCGCGGCCGGCTGATCGGCGAGGCCCACCCGCAAAACGAGGCCTTGCGCGCTCTCGAACCGGCGGGCCCACAGGTCGGTTCGCGTCCCGGCGACGGTGGCGGCCACCTCGTCCGGGCCGGGGGCGAGCTTGCTGCGGATGGCCCACTCGGCGGATACGTGATTCTGCATCTGGGCATCGACCCGGCCACACTGCTCGGCGTACTCACCCGCGCGCTGGCCCCGCTGGTTGTTGTCGACCAGCCGGGACACGATGAAGCCGATGATCCCCACCGCGCTGAACAGCATGATCATCGCGTTGTGGGCGACCAAGGCGGCGACGATGCTGGCGACGACGGTCAGCCCGGCCGTCACGCCGGCGGTGATGGCCGCACCGTTGCGCGGCTGCTGGTTCTTCGTCGGCATCTGGACTTCGATGTGCGGCACGTCGGGCACGGTCGCGTAGGCACGGTCGAAGTCCACCCGGCCGTCCGCTGCCCGCACGGTGCGCAGCGTCCCGACCGAGGTCGGCGTCCACTGCAGCAGATCGGACCCCACCTGCAGGGTGGCGCCCGCACCGATCAGGGTCGGCTGGGCGATGCGCAGGTTGTTGACGAAGGTGCCGTTCGTCGAGCCGGCGTCGACGACGATGGCGCGACCGTCGGGGGCCACCTCGACCCACGCGTGCCCGCGCCGGGAGACGTCCGAATCCCGCAACGGCACCCCGGCCGTCGAGTCGCGGGCGATCCGATGCCGGCCCGGGCCCAGCGACACGGACAGGCCGGCATCCGGCCCGGACATCACCCGCAGCCGGCCAACCTCGTCGCCGGTGACCGCCCGGGTGATCGGCCCGGGACGTCCCACGCTGAGGACGGCCCCGGGGATCAGCGGGCTGGCGCCGACGCTGGCCCGCGGGTTCAGCGGCGTCTGCCCGACGTAGCAGGCGCGGCCGTTCACCGGCACCGGCAGCGAATCGATCAAGGCGGCGACGCTGCTGTTCGCCTCCGCCGTCACTTCCACGTCCTTGTCGGCGCCGCCGTCGCGCACCGTCAAGCGCCAGAACGTCATCGATACCCGTCCTCGTCTGGACTACCCATCACGGGTCGAACCGTCGCACCACAGTCAAAGCGAGCCTAGTGCGGGCCGACCACCGGTACTAATTCCTTTGCGGCCGCAAGGACTCAGACGTCGATCTTGGTGCGGTGCCGGCCGCCGCGGCGGGCGCGCAGCCAGTGGATGGTGATCGGCACGAGCGACAGGATCACCACGCCGATCAGGATGGGGTCGATCAGCGGCTCGACGTGCTTGCGCACGAACTCGATGTGGCCGAGCCAGTAGCCCGCCAGCAGCACGCCGCACGTCCACAGCACGCCGCCGATGACCGAGTACGTCGCATAGACGCGGAAGCGCATCTTGCTGACGCCGGCCATGACGGTGGCCACCGTACGCACGACCGGCACGAACCGGGCCAGGATGATCGTCCACGACCCGAACCGTTCGAAGAAGGCGTGCGAGCGCTCGACGTACTCGGGTTTGAACAGTGCCGAGTCGGGACGATCGAACACCTTCGGCCCGGCCCGGTAGCCGATCCAGTAGCCGACCAGGTTGCCGGCGACGGCCGCGATGGGCACGGTGATCAGGAACGCCCACAGTGGGGTGTGCAGCTTGCCGATGGCCAGCAGCAGGCCGGCGGCGAACAGCAGCGTGTCACCGGGCAGGAAGAAGCCGATCAGCAGCCCGCATTCGGCGAAGATGATGACGATCAGCCCGGCCAGCCCGAAGCTGTCGAGCAGGTGGTGCGGGTTGATCGGGCTGGATGCCAGAACGGTACCGGCCAGCGAGTGCATGAGGCCGGAGTCTACGGCCCGGTCACTTGCCGAACCCCCGCCAGGCGTCGAGCAGCTGCCTTTCTTTGTCCGGCTCGAGGCCGGGCGTCTGCTGGCTCGGCAGCCAGCCGTCGGGCACCGCCTGCTGCCAGGCCCAGGTGTCGGCCACCGTCTGCTGGATCGGCCGTAGCGGCAGGCCGGCCGCCTTGGCCGGACCGTTGTCGTGCCGGAAGATGCCCGGCTCGGCTGCCCACAACGGGATCTCGGTCCACTCCTCGACGTCCTGCTGGGCGAGCCAGTCCGAGCCGACCCAGGTGAACGTGGCATCCGAACCGGTGACGTCGCGGGTGGTGGCCAGCAGCTCGTGGCGCGGTACGGGGTCGCCGGTGACCTCGAACGCGCCGGCCGGGCGAGCCAGCGCGAAGCGGGCCAGGTCGCGGGAGTCGATCAGCGCCACTGTGTCGTCGGGCTGCCCCGGGGCGAGCACCTCGCCGCCGCGCGCCACGCGGGCGATCCACCAGGGCAGCCGCCCCGTCCTCGCGTCGTACGGCCCGACGATGCAGCCGGCGCGCAAGGTGCAGTGCCGGTCCGGACCGAACTCGCGCGCGACGGCCAGCTCGCACCCGGCCTTGAGCCACCCGTACGCCTCGTCCGGGTTCGGGGCGTCCTCGCGGGTCGCGTCCGGATCGCCGGGGTGGACGCCGCCGTCGTGGTAGTCGGCCATCGTCGGCCAGCCCGGGAACACGTTGATCGTCGACACGAACGAGTAGTGGTCGCAGGTCGGGGCGAGCACCTTGGCCACCCGGGCCACGTCCGCCGGCACGTATCCCGACGTATCGACGACGACGTCGAAGCGCCGGCCGGCGAGCTGTTCCAGGTCGGCCGGGTCGGTGCGGTCGCCGGTTACCTGCTCGACGCCGTCCGGCGCCGGGCCGGACTGCCCGCGATTGAACACCGCGACCTTCGCGCCCGCCTCCTGGGCTTGCGCCACGACGGCCCGGCCGAGGAACACGCTGCCGCCCAGCACGAGTACGTCCATGGCGTCAGCTGATCAGGTTTGGACGGCACGCGTCCACTCTGTTCGCTCAGGGCGCGCCGCCCGCTCCGCGCGCCGCTCGGTCCGGCGCCGCCCGTTCCGGCGCCGCCCGTTCGAGGCGCCACTCGCGCAGCGCCGGCAGGGCGGCGAACGCGGCGCCCAGCCGGACGATCCCGCCGATGATCCACGGCGCGCCCAGCCCCAGCCCCGCGGCGAGCAGCCCGCCGAGGATCGCGCCGATCGGCTGGGTGCCCCAACTGATCAGCGATCCGGCGCTGCTCACCCGTCCGAACAGCTCGGGCGGGACGGTGCGTTGCCGCAGCGACGCCACGGAGACGTTCCACACCGACGCGCCGAACGAGGTGATCGTCGCCAGGGCGCCCACCACGACGGCGTCATGGCCGAGGACGCCGATCGCGATCATCGCCGCCGGCGTGGTGAAGATCGTCGTGGTGGCGATGCGGCGCCCGCCGAAGCGCAGCACCAGGCGGCGGCTGAGCAGGGCCCCGGCCACGCCGCCGATCGCCATCGCCCCGACCAGCACGCCGTAGCCGGCGTTGCCGAGTCCGAGCCGATCCCGGGCGAACAGCACGAGGGTCGAGATCGCCAGGTAGTTGCACAGGTTGCCCACCCCGGCGAGACCGGACAGGGTCCGGATCAGCCGGTGGCCCAGCAGCCAGTGCAGCCCTTCGCCGATCTCGCCGCGTAGCTGCCGCCTCGCGCACGTGCTCGTCGCCGTGTTCGTTCGGGCGCGCATCCGCACGAACAGCAGCGCGGACACGCTGAAGCTCACCGCGTCGATCCAGAACGGCAGTGGGGTGGCGAGCGCGAACAGCAACCCGCCCAGCGGTGGTCCGAGGAATTCGCGCGCCGCGAAGGTGCTGGCGTTCTGGTGGCCGTTGGCCCGCTCCAGTTCCGCAGACGGCACGACCGCCGGCACCAGCTTCTGCGCCGACGCGCGGACGAACGTCTCGGCGACGCCGAGCCCGAATGCGATGCCGTACAGGGCGAGCAGCCGTCCGGCGTGCACACTCGCGACGACCGCGAGGACGGCGACCAGCCCGGCCTGCGCCCACTGGACGCGGGCGATGCCGCGGCGGGCGTCGGATCGGTCGGCCAGCGCGCCGGCGGGCAGCGACGCGATCAGCCAGGGCAGCGTCCCGGCGGCCGTCGTGCCGGCGACGAGTCGCGGGTCGGACGTCATGGTCGCGGCGAGCAGGGGCAACGCCGCGACGAACATCCCGTCGCCGAGCATCGAGATGGTGCTGCCGGTGAGCAGTAGTCGCCAGTCGCGCCCGAGCCTTGGAGCCGATCTTGATTCGATCAATGTGGTCACGAGCGTTCACTCTGGCCAGGTCCGACTCGCCGCTCTAGAATTTAGGAGTCACTAAATGACATCGACGAAATTCGCGGGGATCACGCGTGGCCATTCGCATCCAGCTGGGCGCCGTGGATCTGGCACGCGTCCGCTTCGCAATCTCGCCGGCGTACGAGACGGTGATGGCGCTGTCCACGCTGCGGGCGCCCGGCGAGCATCCGGTGCACGTGCCGTGGACGGCCTGGGCGCGAGAACACACCACGGGCATCCCGGATCTGAAGCTGCTCGAGGCGCTCGTCGCCTATCACGCCAAGCCGGCGTCGCTGATGCCGCCGCCGGACGTGCGGATGCCGGACATGGCCGCCGAGCTGCGCCGCATCCGAGCCGCCTCAGCTCGCCGGATCCGCGCCGACATCGACTTCCTGACCCGCCACGACGTTCGGCCACCGCGCGTGCTACGCGAGATCCACGCCGATCCGGATCGGTTCCTGCCGCGCATCGTCGCCGCGCTGGAGGCCGCGCACGCCGCGCTGATCGCCCCGCACTGGGCCCGGATGAGCCGGGTGCTCGAGGCTGATATCGCTTATCGCGCCGGCATTCTCGCCGAGTCCGGAGCGCGCGGGGTCTTCGCCGGACTGCATCGTGAGGTCGCCTGGCAGGAAGGTGAGCTGATCGTCTACGGCGCCCGGGGGCCGACCAATCCACAGACGGTGACCCTCACCGGTCAGGGTCTGGTCCTGTGCCCCAGCGTGTTCTCCTGGCCGCGCGTCACGGTGGCGATGCGGCCCATCGCGGCCGGCACCCTGCGTTACCCGGCCCGCGGCGTCGGCACCGTGTGGCAGCCCAGCACGGTCCCGGCCGATGCCGTTGCGGCGTTGCTCGGACGCACCCGGGCGGCGATGCTGGCCCTGCTCGTCGCGCCGGCCACGACCGGTGAGATCGCCGAGCGGCTCGACGTCACGCCGGGCGCCGTGTCGCAACATCTGAGCGTGCTGCGCGCCGCCGGTCTGGTGGCCAGCCATCGCGACGGCCGCACGCTGCTGCACCTGCGCACCGACCGGGCTGATGCGCTAATGCGTTGACCACGCGGTGCTGCGTCGACGCCGCTTGCTCGATGACATACTCGCGGCGGAAACCTCGACGAGAACGCGGAGCACGCCATGCCCATTGCCACCCCGGAGATCTACGCCGAGATGCTCGACCGGGCGGCCTCGTCCGGATTCGCCTATCCGGCCATCAACGTCACGTCGTCCGAGACGCTCAATGCGGCCCTTCGCGGGTTCGCCGACGCCGGCAGCGACGGCATCCTGCAGGTGTCGACCGGCGGCGCCGAGTTCGCGTCCGGCACGGCGGTCAAGGACATGGTGACCGGGGCCGTGGCGCTGGCCGAGTACGCGCACGTCGTCGCGGACAAGTACCCGATCAACGTCGCGCTGCACACCGACCACTGCCAGAAGGAGAAGCTCGACACCTACGTCCGGCCGCTGATCGCGATCTCGGCCGAGCGAGTGGCGCGTGGTGAGAATCCCCTTTTCCAGTCGCACATGTGGGACGGGTCGGCCGTCCCGCTCGAGGAGAACCTGCAGATCGCCGCCGAGCTGCTCGAGAAGGCCGCGGCCGCGAAGATCATCCTCGAGCTCGAGATCGGCGTGGTCGGCGGCGAGGAGGACGGCGTCGTCGGCGAGATCAACGACAAGCTGTACACGACGCCCGAGGATGCGTTGCGCACCGCCGAGGTACTGGGCACCGGCGAGAAGGGCCGCTACCTGCTGGCCGCGACGTTCGGCAACGTGCACGGCGTCTACAAGCCGGGCAACGTCAAGCTGCGCCCGGACGTCCTCAAGGAGCTGCAGGACGCCGTCGGCGAGAAGGTCGGCACGCCGGGGCCGTTCCAGCTGGTGTTCCACGGTGGTTCGGGCTCGGCGCTGGAGGAGATTCGCGAGGCCGTCTCGTACGGCGTGGTGAAGATGAACGTCGACACCGACACTCAGTACGCGTTCACCCGGCCGATCGTCGGGCACATGTTCACCAACTACGACGGTGTGCTCAAGGTCGACGGCGAGGTCGGCAACAAGAAGGCGTACGACCCGCGGTCCTACCTGAAGCTGGCCGAGCAGGGCATGGCCCAGCGCGTCGTCGAGGCCTGCGAAGCGCTGCAGTCGGCCGGCAAGTCGTCCTCGGCATGACGCACCACCACAATCTGCTCGCGCCGCCGACCAAGCTGCCCGACGATCCCGCCGTGCCCATGCTCGCCCGCGGCGACGATCCGACGCAGGTGGCCGCGG
>DASXYE010000060.1:0-3801 GCA_036502695.1 Jatrophihabitantaceae bacterium | reverse complement strand
GCCGGTGAACAGGCCGTAGCCGTAGGCGACGTGCACCTTCATGCCGGGCCGCCCACCGGCGGCGCGGATCGAGCGCGCCATCAGGTCGGCCCACGTGTCGAGGTCGTTCTGCGAATAGCCGACGACGGTGGGTTGGCCGGTGGTGCCGCTCGATGCGTGGACGCGCCGCACCTGGTCCAGCGGTAGGGCGAACATCCCGAACGGGTAGTTCTCCCGCAGATCGGCCTTTGCGGTAAAGGGGAATCGAGCCAGGTCGGCCAGCGTGTGCAGGTCGCTGGGATGCGCACCGGCCGCGTCGAAGGCCAGCCGGTAGTGCGGCACGTGCTCGTAGGCGCGGAACAGCGTCTCGCGCAGCCGGGCCAGTTGCAGCGTCGTCAGGTCGTCGCGGCTCATCCGCTCGGCGGCATCCAGCACGGTCATTCTCGGCCCATCCTCTTCGCGCAGGCGCTCATCGCTCCACCGTACGGCTGCGTCCGCGGAACTCGGCCACGACCTCAGTACCCCGGCGTACGGTCACGTCGTAGATGCCGTTGCGCCCGAACCGGGTGCGTTCGACCGCCTCGGCTTCGAGCACGTCGCCCTCCCGAACCGGCGCGACGAAGGCGATGTCGGCGCCGGCCGCAACAGTGACCGGGCCGTGGCTGTTACACGCACAGGCGAACGCCGTGTCGGCCACGGCGAAGACGAAGGCACCGTGCGCAATGCCGTGTCCGTTCACCATCGCGTCCGTGACCGCCATCCGAGCCGTCGCCCGGCCCGGGCCGGACTCGACGAGCTCGATGCCGAGACCGCGTGAGGCCCGGTCTGCCGCCATCATGGTCGCCACCGGATCCGCCATGCGCTGCGTCACCTACCCTTGATTACTGACCGAATGGTCGGTTGAATAATGTACGACAGCCCGTCCCAGATCAAGGATTTGGCATATGAGTGACGTGTTTCTCGTCGACGGAGTGCGAACCCCGCAAGGCCGCTACGGCGGCGCCCTGGCCGGGGTGCGGCCCGACGACCTGGCCGCCCTGGTCGTCGGCGAGGTCGTGCGCCGGGCTGGCGTCGAGACCGTGGACGAGGTCATCCTCGGCGCCGCCAACCAGGCCGGCGAGGACAACCGCGACGTTGCCCGGATGGCCGCGCTGCTGGCCGGGCTGGGCCCGAACACCCCCGGCTACACCGTGAATCGGCTGTGCGCCAGTGGGCTGACCGCGATCGCGTCGGCCGCCCAGGCGGTCCGGGCCGGCGAGGCCGACGTCATGGTGGCCGGCGGCGTCGAGTCGATGACCCGCGCGCCCTGGGTGATGGCCAAGCCGGGCACGCCGTGGGCCCGCCCGGGGCAGATGTTCGACACGTCGCTCGGCTGGCGGTTCACCAACCCGGCATTCGACGCGCAGACGACGCTGTCGATGGGCGAGACCGCCGAGGAAGTGGCCGCCCTGGACGGCATCACCCGCGCGGACTCCGACGCGTTCGCGCTGCGCAGTCACCAACGCGCGGTGGCCGCCGCCGAGGCCGGACGGTTCGCCGCCGAGATCGTGCCGGTGGGCGACGTCAAGGTCGACGAAGGCCCGCGCCCGTCCACCTCGATGGAGAAGCTGGCCAAGCTCAAGCCGGCATTTCGCGACGGCGGCATCGTCACGGCCGGGTCGTCGTCGCCGCTGTCCGACGGCGCGGCGGCAATCGTGGTGGCCAGCGCGGCCGCGGTCGAACGCCACGGGTTGACCCCGCGGGCCCGCATCGTGGCCAGCGCCAGCGCCGGCGTCGAGCCGCACCTGATGGGACTCGGCCCGGTGCCGGCCACCCAGAAGGCCCTTGATCGGGCCGG
Source organism: Jatrophihabitantaceae bacterium (assembly GCA_036502695.1). Lineage (GTDB taxonomy): Bacteria > Actinomycetota > Actinomycetes > Mycobacteriales > Jatrophihabitantaceae > DASXRA01. Next base: position 1,985 of record DASXYE010000060.1, on the reverse strand, counting down.
CTGGTCGCTCGACGAGGTCGGCGCCGTCGAGCTGAACGAGGCGTTCGCCGCGCAGAGCCTGGCCGTTATCGGGCGCCTCGGCCTGAACGACCAGATCGTCAATGCCGACGGCGGAGCGATCGCACTGGGCCATCCGCTCGGTTGCTCGGGCACCCGGCTGGTGGTCACCCTACTGGGGCGTATGGAACGGGAAGGTGCCGCGCGCGGTCTCGCCACACTGTGCGTCGGCGTGGGACAAGGCGTGGCCCTATTGGTGGAGGCAGTCTGATGTTGCGCAGTTACGTCGCGGGCTCGTGGTTCACGGCCGCCGACGAGGGAGTGCCGCTGCACGACGCCGTGACGGGCGAGGAAATCACGCGCGTCTCGTCCACCGGCGTCGACATGCGCGCAGCGCTCGAATACGGTCGCCAGACCGGTGGACCGGCCCTGCGCGAGCTGACGTTCCACCAGCGGGCGGCGCTGCTCAAGGCGCTGGCATCCAACCTGCGCGAGCATCGCGACGAGCTGTACGCGCTGTCCACCCGCACCGGGGCCACGCTCGGCGACTCGAAGTTCGACGTCGACGGCGGCATCGGCACGCTGTTCAGCTACGGCAGCAAGGGCCGGCGCGAGCTGCCCAACGACACCGTCTACGTCGACGGTGACGTCGAACTACTCGGCAAGGGCGGCACGTTCCTCGGCCAGCACATCTGCACACCGCTGCACGGGGTCGCCGTCCAGATCAACGCGTTCAACTTCCCGGTGTGGGGGCCGCTGGAGAAGTTCGCGCCGGCGTTCCTGGCCGGGGTGCCCTCGCTGATCAAGCCGGGATCACAGACGGCCTACCTCACCGAGAAGCTCGTCTCGCTGATCATCGACTCCGGCTTGCTGCCCGAGGGCTCTATACAGCTCGTCTGTGGATCCGCCGGTGACCTGCTCGATCATCTAACCGAGCAGGATCTGGTCGCGTTCACCGGGTCGGCGTCCACGGCGCAGCGGCTGCGCACCCACCCGGCGATCGTGCAGCACTCGGTGCGCTTCAACGCCGAGGCCGACTCGCTGAACTGCTCGATTTTGGGTTTGGATGTGGCTCCGGACTCCGCTGAGTTCGACCTGTTCGTCAAGCAGCTCGTCAGCGAGATGACCGTCAAGGCCGGGCAGAAGTGCACCGCAATCCGGCGGGCGATCGTGCCGGCCGCCCTGATGGACGCGGTTGCCGAGGCGGCCGCCGCGCGCCTCGCGAAGGTCACGGTGGGCAACCCGGCCAACCCCGACGTGCGCATGGGCGCGCTGGCCAGCCTGGAACAGCGCGAGGAGGTTCGCCGCTCGCTCAAGGCGTTGCTCGACGCCGGCCGCCCGGTGTTCGGCGACCCGTCTCGTGTCGACGTCGTCGACGCCGACGCCGAACGGGGCGCGTTCCTGTCCCCCGTACTGCTGCGTACGGACGATGCGACCCGCGCCGAACCGCACGAGGTCGAGGCGTTCGGGCCGGTGTCGACGCTCATCCCGTACACGTCGGCGGACGAGGCGATCACCCTGGCCGCCCGTGGGGCCGGCAGCCTGGTCGGCTCGATCGTCACCGCCGACGCCGACTTCGCCCGCGACGTGGTGCTGGGCGTCGCACCGTGGCACGGCCGGCTGCTCGTGCTCGATCGCGACGATGCCGGCGAGTCCACCGGACACGGTTCACCGCTACCGATGCTCGTGCACGGTGGTCCCGGACGGGCCGGCGGCGGCGAGGAGCTGGGCGGCATCCGCGGCGTGTTGCACCACATGCAGCGCACCGCCGTGCAGGCCTCGCCGCGCGTTCTCAGCCGCGTCACGAACCGCTGGGTGACCGGCGCCGAGCGCGACGCCAGCGGCGGGCACCCGTTCCGCAAGTCGCTGGCCGAGCTGAAGATCGGCGACGCCGTGGTGACCGAACCACGGACCGTGTCGCTCGAGGACATCGAGCACTTCGCCGAGTTCACCGGCGACACGTTCTACGCGCACATGGACGAGGAGGC
>DASXYE010000059.1:0-3946 GCA_036502695.1 Jatrophihabitantaceae bacterium | reverse complement strand
CCGGCCGGTGGCGTCGACCCGGACCCGGCCGACGCCGACGCCGACGCCGACGGATGCCCGGCTGTGGTCGACGTGCAGCCGGCGACGGTCAGCACGCCCAGCACAACGCCCAGCAAGATCGAGCGGCGGCCGGCCCGAGGCCTCGGCCACCCCGTTCCGAGATCGAGATCCGATCCAGTCACGACCCGGAAGACTAGGGCAAAGCGGCGATCAGGTCGTCGACGCTGCGCCGCCGGCCGGTGTAGAACGGCACCTCTTCGCGGACGTGCCGGCGCGTCTCGGACCCGCGCAGGTGCCGCATCAGGTCGACGATTCGATGCAGCTCGTCGGCCTCGAACGCGAGCATCCACTCGTAGTCACCCAGCGCGAACGAGGCCACGGTGTTGGCCCGCACGTCGGGGTACTCGCGGGCCATCTTCCCGTGCTCGGCGAGCAGCGCCCGGCGCTCGTCGTCGGGCAGCAGGTACCACTCGTACGAGCGCACGAACGGGTACACGCACACGTAGCCCTTGGGCGTCTCGTCAGCCAGGAACGCCGGGATGTGGCTCTTGTTGAACTCGGCCGGCCGGTGCAGCGCCATCGACGACCACACCGGGTCGAGGTGAGTGCCGAGCCGGGTGCGGCGGAACCGCCCGTACGCCTCCTGCAGGGCGTCGGCGGTGGACGCGTGCCACCAGATCATCAGGTCGGCGTCGGCCCGCAGGGCGCTGACGTCGTAGGTGCCGCGCACCGTCACGTCCTTGGCGGCCAGCTGCTCGAACAACTCGCCGACCTCGGCGGCCAGCGCTTGCCGATCCGCCTCACCGATCGGACGGGCGACCCGGAACACCGACCACGCGGTGTACCGGATGACGTCGTTGAGTTCGCGAGCCTGCTTGCCGTCCACCATGCGGCTCATTGTCCTCGGAGCGCTTGCGCAACCGCTGCCCGGGCCGACGCGATACAGGCCGGGATGCCCACCCCGTCATATGTCGCCCCGCACACCGCCAGCCCCGGCACGGCGGCCACCGCCGTCCGGATCCGGGCCACCTTCTCGACGTGGCCCACCGCGTACTGCGGCAACCCACCGCCCCACCGGGTGACCAGCGAGTCGACCGGGGCGGCCTCGACCCCGATCAGCGCGCGCAGGTCGGCCAGCACCAGGGCGGTCAGCTCGGCGTCGTCGCGTTGTAGGTCGGTCGTCTCACCGAACCGGCCCACCGACGCGCGCAGCACGGTCAGCCCGTCACCGACGTCCGGCCACTTCTGCGACGTCAGCGTGATCGCCTTGATATGGCGGCCTTCCTGCGCCGCGACGAGCAGTCCGCTGCCCGGCGGCAGCGTCGCGTCGGTGAAGGCGAACGTGACGATGGCCATGCTGGCGGTGTCCACAGTGGACAGTTCGGCGGAGGCCGCCGGGGCGACGTCGTCCAGCAGCCGGGCGGCCTTGGCGGCCGGCGTCGCGACGATCACCGCGTCGGCCTCGACGAGTTCCGCCGCGGGGACGGGGCCGCAGTCCAGGGCGAAGCCCGTCGGCGTTCTCCTGATCGAGCGGACGGTGACGCCGGTCCGCACGGCGAACTTGCCCGACCCGGCCAGCGTGGTCGGCAGCCGTCCCAGTCCCCCGGTCAACGACGTGAACACCGGCGCGGTCGACGGGGCCCGTGCGCCGACGTCGGTCACCGCCCGGGCGGCGTCCACCAGCGAACCGCCGTCGCGCAACCGCGCCGCCAGCGCCGGCATCGTCGCCCGCAGCGACAACTCGTCGGCCCGTCCGGCGTAAACGCCGCCGAGCAGGGGCTCGACGAGGCGGTCGATCACGGCGTCACCCAACCGGGCTCGCACGAACGGTCCGACCGCGACGTCGTCGATCAGAGGTGGGAGCGGCGGTCGACTCGGCTCGGCGTCCACAGTGGACAGTGCCGCCTCGTCGACCACCCCCGACTCGCGCAGGGCGGCCACGTCCGACGGGATGCCCAGCATCGTCCGGGCCGGCATGGGGTGGGCCGCTCCCCCGGCGTAGATCGACGCCGACGTGGTCAGCGGCGCTCGCAAGTCGTCGCCGAGCCCCACAGCCCGGGCCAGCTCGATGCCTTCGGGCCGCCGGGCCAGCATCGACTCGGCGCCGACGTCGACGGAAACACCGGCCACCGACGCGGACCGCAACTTGCCACCGACGGCCGGTGCGGCCTCCAGCACGACGACGTCGGCGTCCGGCGCCTCGGCCGCGACCTGCCAGGCCGCCGACAGCCCGGCGATGCCCCCTCCGACCACCACAACACGCACCCACCTATCGTCGTCGGCACCGCGTCGAACACGATCACTGGGGTGGCCCGAGCATGGACGACGAACAAGTAGCCGAGCTGACCGCCCGGATCGCCGACCTGGAACGCAAGGTCGACTGGCTCTACCGCAACGCGGGCTACAGCTACTCGAATGCGGGAACGACCCCGATCGCGCCGGACGGCGGGTCGGCCGTCGCCCCGGGCGGCGTGTCGGCCGAGGTGCTCGATCTCGTCCGGCAGGGCCAGCCCATCCATGCGATCAGGCTCTACCGGCAGCAGGCCGGCGTCGGCCTCAAGGAAGCCAAGGACGTGATCGACGGGCTCAAGTGAGCGTCTTGATCAGATCGACGATTCGCGTCAGCACGTCCGGATCGGTGTCGGGCGGCACGCCGTGGCCCAGGTTGAAGATGTGCCCGGCCGCCGCTCGTCCCTCGGCGATCACCCGGTGCACCTCACCCTCGATCACCGGCCAGTCGGCGAGCAGCAGCGCCGGGTCGAGGTTGCCCTGCACGACCGCGCCCGGGCCGAGCCGCCGCGCCGCCTCGTCCAGCGGGATCCGCCAGTCGACCCCGACGACGTCCGCGCCGGCCTGCCGCATCAGGGGCAGGAGCTCGCCGGTGCCGACTCCGAAGTGGATCCGCGGCACCTCCGGCACGGCCGAAAGTACAGCCTGGCTGTGCGGTAGCACGTACGTCTCGTAGTCGGCCGCCGACAGGGCGCCGGCCCACGAGTCGAACAGTTGCACCACCGACGCCCCGGCCTCGACCTGCACCCGCAGGAACGCCGCCGCGATGGTGCTCAGCCGGTCGAGCAGCTCGAACCACAGGCGCGGGTCACTGTGCATGAGCGCCTTGGTGCGCGCGTAGTCCCGCGACGGCCCGCCCTCGATCAGGTAGCTCGCCAGCGTGAACGGGGCACCGGCAAACCCGATCAGCGGGGTGTCGCCGAGCTCGGTGGTCAGGGCGTGGATCGCCTCCGGCAGGAACGCCACGTCGTCGGGTTCCAGGTCGCGCAGGACGTCCAGATCGGACCGGGTCCGGATGGGCTTGTCGATCACCGGGCCGACGCCGCCCACGATCTCGACGCCCACCCCGATCGCGACGAGCGGCACCACGATGTCGGAGAACAGGACGGCGGCGTCCACCCCGTGCCGGCGCACCGGCTGCAGGGTGATCTCGGTGATCAACTCCGGCGTACGGCAGGCCTCGAGCATCGAATTACCGGCCCGGATCGCCCGGTATTCGGGCAGCGAGCGCCCGGCCTGGCGCATGAACCACACGGGCGGACGAGGCCCCGGGTGACCGGTAGCAGCCCGAACCAGCAACGAGTCAGCAAGCATCAACCCCATCCTCCCACGGGCGGGATCGGCGCCCGGGTGAGCCGACCGCCGACCGCGGTTGATGATCTCGGCGGAATCTGCGCGATCTCGCAGATTCCGCCGAGATCATCAACCAAAGACCCCGCAAGCGAGACCTGGCCACAACGAACGCAACCACGAACGCGATGAGCGCTCGCGCGAAGAGCCCGCCGGCCGCTATGCGGGCGCGACGAAGGAGCGCTCGGATCCGGGATTGCCCCCGAGCTTGCGAGTGGGGCGAGACCGGAGCGGATCCCCGGCGGATAAGCACAGCGGCGCGCCTACCCGATTTTGTCGGTGGTCCGTGCGAGCGTCACGGCAATAA
>DASXYE010000058.1:0-9789 GCA_036502695.1 Jatrophihabitantaceae bacterium | reverse complement strand
GTCGTCCCGTTCGACGCGAAGGTCACGGCCAAGATCGAGGACCGGGTGTTGGTCCGGGCTGCCGATCAGTCGGTCGGGCAGTTCAGCGCCTCGGTTCGACGGGCGGTGATCGCGGCCGACCCGCGGGCGGCTGAGCAGCGGCATGAGGACGCGGTGGCGCAACGGTGCGTGGTGATCATCCCGCAGCCCGACGGGGTGGCCGAACTGTCGGCCTTGTTGCCGGCCGAGGGTGCCGCGCTGGTCAAGACCGTGCTCGACTCCCTCGCCTCGGTGATGACCGCCGGTGAGACCCGCACCATGGATCAACGCCGGGCAGATGCCTGGTCGACGTGTTCGCACGGGTGCTGGGCGACCCGTCCCTACCCGAACAGCACGGACACCGGCCCGCCATCCAGGTCACCGTCGCCGCGGCCACACTCCTCGGCTGCGACGAGCAGCCCGCCGAGCTCGACGGTTACGGACCCATCACCGCCCACACCGCCCGGCGCATCGCCGCCGACCACACCGGCACCTGGCGGCGCATCCTCACCGACCCCGCCACCGGCCAGATCCTCGACTACGGCCGCAAGACCTACCGCCCACCGGCCAACCTCACCGACCACGTCATCGCCCGAGACAAGACCTGCGTCTTCCCGCACTGCCGAAGGCCAGCCCGCAGCTGCGACATCGATCATGGCGAGGACTGGTGCACCGGCGGTGCCACCTGCGAACATAACCTGCATCCGTTATGCCACAGGCATCATCACGCCAAACACAACGCCGGCTGGCGAGTAACCCGCCAACCCGACGGCACCTACCTCTGGACCGCACCCACCGGACACACCCACACCGTCCACCTACCCGACGACAGCTGAGGGACAGCATCGAACGGACGTCCGCGCCCGAGCGGCCACCCGAGCGCGAAGCAAACGCGCGCGGTCGGCCCGCCCCGGGTACCATCGACGCCGTGAGCATTCGACACCTGCTCCTTACCGGGCCGCGCTGACCAGGCAGTACCTCAGCGCGGCTGAGCCTCTGCGATCCTTTCGCAGGGGCTTCTCCTTTGTCCCGGTGATCCGCAGAGCAGGAGCATTCAGATGACGAGCGTCGACGACGCCCCTCCGTTTCGGTACAACGCCGAGTTGGCCAACCAGATCGAGAAGGACTGGCAGGACCGCTGGGCGGATGAAGGCACGTTCAACACGCCCAACCCGACCGGTGAACTGAGCGAGGGCTTCGACGCCGTCGCGGCCCGGCCGCACGCATTCGTCATGGACATGTTCCCGTACCCGTCCGGGGCCGGGCTGCACGTCGGGCACCCGCTGGGCTACATCGGCACCGACGTCTACACCCGGTACCTGCGGATGCACGGCACCAACGTCCTGTACACGATGGGCTTCGACGCGTTCGGGCTGCCGGCCGAGCAGTACGCGGTGCAGACCGGCCAGCACCCGCGCACGACCACGTACGCGAACATCGCCGAGTTCCGCCGCCAGCTGCGTCGCCTGGGCATGGGCCACGACACCCGGCGCAGCGTCGCGACGACGGACCCGGACTACTACCGCTGGACGCAGTGGATCTTCTGCCTGATCTTCGAGTCGTGGTACGACACCGGCGCTGACCGGGCCCGGCCGATCACCGAGCTGATCGCCGAGCTGGACGCCGGCACGCGTGCGCCCAACGCCGACGCCAACCCGTTCGCGCAGCCCTGGTCTGAGCTGACCGAGACGCAGCGCCGCCAGGTGATCGACAACCACCGGTTGGTGTATCGCGCCGAGGCGATCGTCAACTGGTGCCCCGGGTTGGGCACCGTGCTGGCCGACGAGGAGGTCACCGCCGACGGACGCAGCGAGCGCGGTAACTTCCCGGTGTTCCGCAAGCCGCTGGCCCAGTGGATGATGCGCATCACCGCATACGCCGACCGGTTGATCAACGACCTGGACCTGATCGACTGGCCGGACAACGTCCGCACGATGCAGCGCAACTGGATCGGCAGATCGACCGGCGCGCACATCCGGTTCCCCGCGCCGGCCGGCGACATCGAGGTGTTCACGACCCGGCCGGACACGATCTTCGGGGCGACGTACCTGGTGCTGGCGCCCGAGCACCCACTGGTCGAGGCGCTGACCACCGATGCCTGGCCGGCCGACACCAAGGATGCCTGGACCGGCGCTGCCCCGACCCCGGTCGAGGCGGTGGCGGCCTACCGCAAGGCGGTGGCCGGCCGGTCCGACCTGGAGCGGCAGGCCGGCGCGGCCAAGGAGAAGACCGGCGTGTTCACCGGCTCGTTCGCGGTGAACCCGGTCAACGAGGCGCGCATCCCGATCTTCGTCGCCGACTACGTGCTGATGGGTTACGGCACCGGGGCGATCATGGCGGTGCCCGGTCAGGACGAGCGGGATTGGGAGTTCGCCGAGGTCTTCGACCTGCCGACCATCCGCACGGTCGAGCCGCCCGCGGACTTCGACGGTAAGGCTTACGTCGGCGCGGGGCCGGCGATCAACTCGGCGTCTTCAACTGGGCTGACCTTGGACGGGCTGGACATCGCCGACGCCAAGCAGCGCATCATCGCCTGGTTGGAGGAGCACCATGCCGGCCGTGGAGCCACGACTTATCGCTTGCGCGACTGGCTGTTCTCGCGGCAGCGGTACTGGGGCGAGCCGTTCCCCATCGTGTACGACGAGGACGGTCTGCCCATCGCGCTGCCCGAGTCGATGCTGCCGCTCGAGCTGCCCGACACCAATGACTTCTCGCCCCGGCTGTACGAGGCCGACGACGCCGACTCCGAGCCGGAACCGCCGCTGGGCCGGCTGACCGACTGGGTGAACGTCACTCTGGATCTGGGCGATGGGCCCAAGCGGTACCGCCGCGAGACGAACACCATGCCCAACTGGGCCGGCTCGTGCTGGTACGAGCTGCGTTACCTGGATCCGCACAACGAGCAGGCCCTGGTCGATCCGAGCATCGAGAAATACTGGATGGGCCCGACCACCGACCGCCCGGTCGGAGGCGTGGGCCTGTACGTCGGCGGCGTCGAGCACGCCGTGCTGCACCTGCTGTACGCGCGGTTCTGGCACAAGATCCTGTTCGACCGGGGCTACCTGAGCAGCTCCGAGCCGTACCACCGGCTGATCAACCAGGGCTACCTGCAGCTGCCCGCCTACATGAACAAGGACGGCATCTGGGTCGACGCGGCCGAGGTGGAAGAACGCGGCGGTGAGTTCTTCTTCCGTGGCGAGCCGGTGCGCCGGGAGTTCGGCAAGATCGGCAAGAGCCGCAAGAACGTCATCACCCCGGACCAGTTCATCGCCGACTACGGCTGCGACACGTTCCGGCTGTTCGAGATGTTCGGCGGGCCGCTGGAGCAGTCCCGGCCGTGGGAGACCAAGGCGATCAGCGGTCCCTACCGCCTGCTGCAGCGGGTGTGGCGGGTGGTCGTCGACGAGTCGACCGGCGAGCCGCACGTGTCGGACGACGCAGCCCCCGACGAGCTGAATCGCCTGCTGCACAAGACGATTCACGCGGTGCGCGAGAGCTACGAGGCGCTGCGGTTCAACACCTCGATCGCGCGGATCACCGAGCTGAACAACGCGATCGTCGCGGCCTACCCCGACGGTGGTGCGCCGCGGGCGGTGGCCGAGCCGCTGACGCTGATGCTGGCGCCGCTGGCCCCGCACATCGCCGAGGAGCTGTGGTCGCGGCTGGGCCATCCGACGCCGCTGGCCTGGGCGCCGTTCCCGGTGGCCGATCCGGCGCTGCTGGTCGACGACACGATCGACGTCCCGGTGCAGGTGAACGGCAAGGTCCGGTCGGTGATCTCGGTTCCCGCCGGCGCGGACGCCGCAGCGCTGGAGGCGGCCGCCCGGGCCGACGCCAAGGTCGAGGTCGCGTTGGACGGTCGCCCGGTGAAGCGCGTGATCACCGTGCCCGGCCGGTTGGTCAACTTCGTGGTGTGAGGCCCGGCCGGGGCGTCGCGCCGATGCGCTACGTTTGCCAGCCATGAGCCGGCCAGAGGGCTTTGACCCCAGCGGGTATCCCGACGTGAACGCGCGCGAACCCCGTCCGCCGCTGTTCCGGGTGATGATCGGCTGCGGCGTCGTCGGCGTGCTGATCGCGATCGGGGCCGCCGTCGTCGACTTCGGCACCGGGCGGCATTCACTGCCGGCCAACGGGCCCGGCAGCCGATCGGTGTACCTGCTGACCGACGTACCTGGCGGCTACTCGGTCGCGACGTCGTGAGCGCGCCGTCCTTCGCGCCGGTTCCGGTTGGCGTCGCGTCCGGCCCGGTCCGCCCGGATCGGCGAGCGCGGACGGTGCTCGTGATCGCGGGCCTGCTGTCGCTGGCCTACGGCATCCAGGTGCTGATCGACATCTCTCGCCCGAAGCTCGGCGGTCAGCACCAGCCGTTGATCGGTCTGCTGGACGAGCGCGTGCCGACCGCGATCAGGGCCACGTTCTGGTGCTACCTCGCCAGCCTCGCCGTGGTGCTGATCGTCGGGCTGATCGGCCTGGCCTTGGTGCGGGGGGCGGTCGATTCGCGGCAGCGGGCGTGGCGGACCCGGGTCGTGCAGCTGGTCATGGCCGCGGTTCTGGTGGTGCCGTTCTCGCCCTACCCGATCTCGTTGCTCTGGGACCACGCCGACTACGCGATCGTCTGCGTGCCCAGCACGGTGTTCGCGTTGTGGCTGGTGCATCGGATGCAGCGCTATCGCCACCTACCGGTGCGGATGCTGATAGCCGCGTTCGTCTGGGGCGGGCTGATCGGCACCGGGTTCGGCGGCAACCTGACCGTCTGGATCTCCGACTACTACGGCAACTACGTCAAGGACAGCAGCTTTCACCAGCTGACGAGCTGGCTGCTGCTCAGCGCCGGCGTCTTCGAGGAACTCGGCAAGGGCGCCGGGGTCGCCATCCTGTACATCCTGTACCGGCGCTACTTCGACAACGTCGTGTCCGGCATCGTCGTCGGCGCGGCGGTGGGGCTGGGCTTCAACCTCTTCGAGAGCGTCGAGTACCTGTCGGCGGCGGACGGACTCGCTTCCGCGCAGCAGTACTGGGCCCGGCAGTCGCTCGGCCTGATGGGGGCGCACGTCGCGTTCACCGCCGCGATCGGCGCCGGGTTCGGGGTAGCCCGGCAGGCTCGCCGAGCGCAGGACGGACGCCTCGTCATCGCGTGCGGGTTCGTGCTGGCCATGGCCGCGCACTTCGCCAACGACGTGTTCATCCGTTCCTACGGGGAATACAAGGAGAACTGGTTCTCGCCGAGCTCGCTGGTCGACGTCGTGGTGCTGGAGCCGTTGCTGTTCATCGTGTTGCAAGGGCCGTTCGTGCTGCTGTACCTGCTGCTCTGGCGGGCCGGCCTCAAGGCCCAGCGAGCCGGGCTGGCCGCCGAGCTGCCGGCCGAGGCGCGTTCCGGAGCCGTTGCTCCGGACGAGGTCGAGGTGCTGCTGCATCCGGAGCGGCGCTTCTACCTGCGGATGCAGGCGCTGTTCCGGCACGGGTTGCTCGGCTACGTCGCGCTGGGCCGGCTGTTCGACGCCCAGCTGGATCTCGGCGCGCAGCGCTGGCACCGGTCCCGCGACGAGGTCGACGAGTGGGCGCCGGACGAGTCGGCGCTGCGCGAGCGGGTACGCCAGCGCCGGGCGGACTGGGACCGCCTGGCTCAACGGCAGGCGGTGCCCGCATGAGGCTGACGCTGGCTCGGCTACTGGTCGTGCTGGGCGCTGCGCTGTGCCTATGGGTGGTCTCGCCCGGCAGCGCGTCGGCGTCGGACTGCGGTGGCGGATTCCGCGTCGGCGCGGCGTCCGGCCCGCTCGACGGACTGCACAAGTGCAACGGCTACGCCGGCAACGCCGCCCGGGTGCTCGGCGGTACGGCGGTGGCCGCGGCGATCGGACTCGGGTACCTGGCGTACCGGCGCGGCGCCCGGGGCGTCCGGGCCGCGTACCGGCCGACCGATCTGCCGCCGCCCGGTGAGCCGCCGGCGTCCGGAGAGCAACCGTTCGGCGGGCCGCCGCTCGGTGACCCGGCGCTCGGCGAGCGCCCGGCTGAGCCCGGCCCGCCGGAGTAGACCACCCCCGGATGTCGGCTGGCAGGTCTAGCACGTGCAGTTACTGCCCGGCCGCGGGCGTGTCGGGATGCGAGTTCCTCGACTCGAGCGAGATCGAGGCGTTCGGGGCGCCGGCCTAGGGGCCTTAGCGCGCCGTTCACCAGCGGAGCGGTCGGACCGTCGTCCGGCCGCTCCGTCTGGTGTTCATTCCGGACGTTACGGGCAGGCGAGTAGCCGAGGCCGCTGTCGCATCCGGAATGCAGGTGATTTCACGGGTTCGCGTAGCTGCTCGGATCCGTAGCTTTCTCTCAGGCGGCCGAGAGGGGCAAGCGATGGCAGGCGGCGAGCAGGCCGAGGGGCCGCCGTACCCGGCCGTACGGTGCGACGACGGCTTGGACGAACCGACCGTGCGCAAGGCGACGTTGCACGACCTCCCGCCCGCCCGGGCCGCCCCGCCGCCGTCGCAGTTCCACACGCCGCACGTCCTCAACCTCGATGGCACCACCACCACGCACTACCCGGACGGGACGCAGGACGTCCGCGCCCCGGACGGTCGGTGCTGGCGGATCGCGCCGAACGGCAACATCGTGCACGCCTGGCAGGAGCCGCCGATACCGCAGTGGCATCCGCCCGAGCCGACGGCCGGCACGCAGCCCGACGGCGGCACGGTCGTGTACTACCCGGACGGCAGCAAGGAACTGTGGCGCGACGGCTTGCAGACCATGCTCTTCGATCCGGAGGGCCACCCGGCGCGCTGATCAGGCGTGGGGCACTAGGGTCGCGTGATGGGTTCGAATGCGGCCCAGGTCGCCGTGGTCACCGATTCGACGGCGTACCTGCCGCCGGGCGTCGCCGACGAGTACGGCGTTCGGGTCGTGCCGTTGCGCGTGTCGATCGGCTCGCGTACCGGGACGGACGGCATCGAGGTCTCCTCGGCCGAGGTCACCCGGGCGCTGCGCGATCGGGTCGCCGTCACAACGTCGCGCCCGTCGCCGGCCGAGTTCGCCGCCGTCTACCGCGAGGCGCTCGACGCCGGGGCCACCCACGTCGTGTCGGTGCATCTGTCGGCGGCGCTGTCCGGTACGTGGGAGTCCGCCGTGCTGGCCGCCCAGGACTTCGACTACGGCGTGGTGCGGGTGGTCGACTCGCGATCGACCGCGATGGCGCTGGGCTTCGCCGTGCTGGCGGCGGCCGGGGCGGCGCGCGACGGTGCGTCAGCCGCCGGTGTACAGGACGCCGCAGTGTCCACTGTGGACAGCACGCGCACCTACTTCTACGTCGACACGCTCGAGTACCTGCGCCGAGGCGGCCGGATCGGCACTGCCGCGGCCTGGCTGGCCACGTCGTTGTCGGTCAAGCCGCTGCTGCATGTGCTCGACGGGCAGATCGTCCCGCTGGAGAAGGTGCGCACGTCGACGAAGGCCATCGCGCGCCTGGTGCAGCTGACCGTCGACGCGGCGGGGACGTCGCCCGCGGACATCGCCGTGCACCACCTCGCGGCGCCGGAGCGGGCGGCCGAGGTCGCCGCCCGGCTGCGGGCCGAGGTGCCGTCGCTGGGCGAGCTACACACGTCTGAGGTGGGCGCCGTGATCGGGGCGCACATCGGCCCCGGCGTGCTCGGCACCGTCGTCGTCCGCCGCTAGCGATGAGCGCTCGCGCGAAGAGCCCGCCGCGACGCGGCCCGCGACGAAGTCGCGGTGCGGATCTGCGTTGGACCCGAGCGCAGCGAGCGGGTCCACAAGGAGATCCGCTCCAGGCGGATAGGTCAGCAATGCCCTCGTTTGCTGCCGCTCTTGCGCGGATCGGCCGATGAGGAGATGACGTAGCGCCCGGTGCCGCGGCCCTTGCCCGTGTGCAGCGCGAGCTGGTCGTCGTCGGGGGCGATGCAGCCGCCGGAGGCCGTGTTCAGCGTCGTCCACTTGAACCACCGGATGCGGATACGGACGATCGTGTTGCGCGGTGCCGACACGACGAGGCGGGCCGCATCCATCGACACGAGCTTCGCGGGGGCGGCCACGATCGGGGTCGCGCCGGTGACCGCGTACAGCGTCCAGTGCTTGTTCTGCCAGATCTTTTTCAGGTACGGCAGCCAGCCCTGGACGAGCGCCTTCTCGCGTCGGCCGTACGGGGTGAGCTTCGCGTCGGGGACGGCGACGTACTGGACCGCATTGGTCGTCAGCCAGCGGTGATAGGTGCTCTCCGTCGGCGGGTTCTTGAAGAACACGTCGTCGTTGAGCCGCTTGTCGACCTGGCGCAGCCAGCCGCGGGCCAGCGGTACCTGCTTGGCGAGCAGGGCGGCGTCCCAATGACCGTTGATCTCGGGTACCTCGACCCGCCCGGTGAGCGGTGCGTGGTGCCGGATCGCCGTGACCAGCGGCTGGTAATACGAGTCGTGCGTGGCCGGGACTCCAGCCAGCCTGTATACCTCGGACGTCACCGGCGGCTGGGCGATCAGCGACGCGACGACGACCCCGGCGGCGATCCACGTGCGCCACTCGACGAAGGCCGCCAGGATCGGGATCGCGAAGATCAACCCGAGACGTTCAGCATTGCTGCCGATCGGTGAATCGACCACCGCGGCAACGATCACGACGGCCAGGTTGAGCACGGCGCCGAGCCGGATCACGTTGTGCCGCACGGGAAGCAGGATGATCACCAGCAGTGAGGCCGTGACGGCGCGGGCGAAGCTCTCGGTGGGGAACGTCATGTCGCCGCCGTCCGAGAAGTACACCGAGACGATCGCGGTCGCGGCACCGCTGCCCACGGCGAGGACGATCGCGTCACCGAAGCGACGTCTGACCAGGCCGGCTGCGGCGTAGGTCCACAGCCCGAGCGTGACGACCGGGCTGGCCGCTCCGGCGAGGAAGGCGAGGACGAATCCGGCGGCTCGGCGCTCGGACAGCACGGCCAATGCCGCGACGAGTGCCGCGACCAGGCCGCACTGGTAGGTGATCCGTCCGATCATGATGTCGGCGACCTGGCAGACGGCCAGCGCGATGCCGCCCCAGAGCGGGCGCATCGGTTCGGCGCGCTGCATCAGGCGGGTGCCGAACCAGGTCCCGGCCACGGCGGCCAGCGCGCCGAGCAGTTTCGACCCGATCAGCCCGCCCAGCCAGGGTGCCCACAGCGAGTAGCCGAACTGCAGGCTGCCGCCGAACCAGCGCAGGTCGACCGGGATGGTCGGATGGGTGTAGGCGAAGTCCGAGCGGGCGAGCTGGGCCGACATGTCCTGGCCGGTGAGCGGCATGAGCAGGTAGATGCCGGACAGCACGGCGGCCACGGCGGTGGAGATGATCGCCGGCCAGTAGTCGGACGGGTTCGACCGGGTGCCCTCGTCGTCGACGGGTTGGGCCCGGAGCGCCTCGGTGGCCGACCGGGCACGGAGAACCTCCGGCCGGAGGATAGCGGCGACTCCCACAGCGGGACAGTCTGTCATCCACAGGGCAGGAGTTCGTCCACAACCTCCGGAAACGCCGCCCGGCGTGGTTCGGGCCGTCCTAGCTTCGCTGACGTGCGCGAACGTGGACGGCCGCAGCGTGGTGAGCGCGCCCGGGTAGCTCGACGGGTCCGCGCGCTGCTCGACGAGCACGGTGTGGTCGGGGTTGCCGCAGGGCCGGACGTCCCGCCGACGCGAGAGATCGAGCCGGTGGTTCGGCCTGAGCCGCCGGCCCGGGATGAGCCGCCGGTCCGGCCTGAGCCGGCGACCGCGCCGCTACCTGTCCTACGCAAGCCGGATGTCGCATGGCCGGACGCAGGCCCGG
>DASXYE010000057.1:0-13315 GCA_036502695.1 Jatrophihabitantaceae bacterium | reverse complement strand
CCATGACGCCATGCGATGGCCCGAACTTGCCCGCCGACAGGGCGGCGTCATAACTCGCGATCAGCTCGCCACCCTCGAGCTCACGCGGGGACGCATCAATCACCTTGTCCGCTCTGGGGCGCTGGTCGTGACGTCCCATCGCGGTATCTACCAGGCTGCGGCGGCGCCAAGCACTCCGGCGACGGCTGCCTGGCGCAGTGTGCTGGGCGCCCACGCGGTGCTGTCGTACCTGTCCGCCGCCGAGTGGTGGGACTTGCCGGTTGAGCAGGATGGCCGTATCCATGTGACGCGGCGGGCACGGCAACGGCTGGCTACACACAAGTTGATCCGGGTGCATCGAACCTTGCTCGTGCCCGAGGCTGTCACTACCCGGTTCGGGCTACGTATCACCACCCGAACCGAGACGCTGCTCGACTGCTTGGGCTGGCTGCCTGTGCCGGCCGCCCGCAACCTGCTCGATCGGGCGTTCCAGCAAGGGTGGCTCGCGCCGCGCGACCTCGATCACCGGCTCGACGAGCAGCCTGGACGGTGGGGGAACCGGCAGCTCGCCGGGCTGGCGCGCGACTGCCGTCCCGGCATCGAAGCCGAATCTGAGCGGCGCCTGCAGCGGTTGCTCGAGCAGGCCGGCGTTCGCGGCTGGATCGCCAACCATCCCGTACGCGTCGGCGGACGCCGTTTCCGGCCGGACATCGCATTTCCACAGTTCCGCCTCGCCGTCGAGGTGGACGGCTGGGCGCATCACCGTACGAAGGAACGGCGCGATGCCGACGTCGAGCGGGACAACCTGCTGATGCTGGCCGGTTGGCGGGTACTGCGATTCACTTGGGAGGACGTCGTCGACCGCCCCGAGTACGTGCTCGGCGTGATCCGCGCAGCGCTGATGGAGGAGACTACCCAGCCCGGCACATGGCCCGCACTTTTGGCCGACCAGGCATCTATGTGATGCTGGGCGGCCAAAATCGCGGCAGCTAACGGGCAGTTACCAGCCGCGGGGGCGGACCACTACTTCGGGAACCACGGCGTCGGGCGGGGTGGCCAGCACCTGGGCGATCACGCCGGCCACCGTCTCCGGCCGCAGGTAGTGCGAAGGCTCGAACGGCCCGCCCTCGTAGGCCCGGACGACGCGCTGCATCTCCGTGGCGGTCCGCCCCGGGAACACCGAGGTCACCCGCAACGACGGTTCCTCCTCACGCAGCCCGTCGGCCAGGGCGCGCGCCCCGAACTTGGACGCGCCGTAGGACGCCATCCCGGCGCGGGCCCGCTGCCCCGATCCGGAGTTGACGAACACCACGGCACCCCGCGCGGCCCGCAGTGCCGGCAACAATCGCGACGTCAGCAACGCCGGCGCCACGACGTTGACGGCCAGCTGCTCCGTCCAGTCGGCGACGTCCTGCGCGTCGACCCGCCCCGGACGTACCACCCCGGCGCAGTGCACCAGCCCGTCGAGCCGGTCGAACGACGGCAACTGCCATGACGCCGGGTCGGCCGCCAGATCGAGCTCCACCGGCGTCACCCCGGGGCCGGTCAGCGAGGACGCCGACCGGCTCACCGCCACCACGTCATGGGCGGGCGCCAGCTGTGACACCAACGCCCGCCCGATTCCCCCGGATGCTCCAGTGATCAGGTACCGCACGCTCAGGACTGTAGAGCGGTCACGATCCGGTCGATCGACAACCCGAGCTGGCCGTACTTCTCGGTGAGCGGCACCGGGTAGACACCCGCCGGGTCGGCCGGCCGGTTCACGTCGATGTAGTCGGTGCCCAGGTTGCAGAACACCACGACGATGTAGTTGCGCTTGGGCTTACCCGGCAGGGAATGCACGATGGCCGCGTCCGCGCCAGTGGTGTCGACCCAGCCCGTCTTGTGCGCCATCGTGACCTGCGCGGCGGCATTGCACGGCCGGACGTCCTGACCGTAGTACGTGCCGCCGACGTTCACCGTGCCGGCGGCCGGGTTGATCCACCGCTGCGCCACCACCGACGGAATGCCCGGCGCCGGGTAGGCCCGCCCGCACCAGTTCGACGTGGACAGCGTGTCGTTGTGGCCCTGTTCGAGCAGCGTCCGCGCGTAGAGCTGCCGGGACGCGTTGCTCAGCACGTCACGCGTCACCGCCGTGCCGTCCGGCGCCCGCCACAACACACCCGAGCCGCCGTTGATCAACAGCAGCAGCTTGGCGGCGTCGACGGCGCTCATGTTGCCGCCGGTCCAGTGCCCGCCGTTGTTGGGGTCGATCTGGGTCATCATCAGCGTGGGCAGGCCGAGGTGGACGTACTCGGCGTTCATCTCATCCAGCGCGCCCAAGTTCAGCTCCATGAGCACCAGGGCACACGCCGACTCGTTCTTCGACTGGGTGATCATCTCGTCGAAGTACGTGCCGATCTTCTTCGACGTCGGACCGCCGCACGAGTCCTTGGGCACGGTCGGCCGGTAGTCGTAGGTCGCATCCATCGACACCCGGCCCTGATCCACCAGGCGCATCAACTCGAAGCCGACCATCAGCTTGAACACCGAGCCGGGGTAGGGCGAATCGAAGTCGATCGGAGCGTTCTCGCGTCCGGGCAGGACGTCGCGGGTGCCCAGGCCGTTGTTGTGGTCCCACTCGTAGTCGTCCCACCACCGGTAGCGGACCTGGTCGGTGAACATGTTCCGGTTCAGCGGCACGACCTGGCCGTGCGGGTACTGCGGGCTCAGCACCACGTCGGCACTGGCCGTCGCCCGGCCGTGGTCGTCGAGCTCGATCACCGCCGCGTCCATGTTCGGCGTCTGGTGGATCGGCACAGCCGCGGCCGGGTTGATCGGCCGGGGCCGAGCGTCCATAGCCGCGTCCTTGTCCGGGGCAACAGCCGGGCGCCGGGCCGGCGCGGACAGGTCGGGCGGCGTCGTGTCGAGGACGTTCTTGAAATCCTGATGGTCGATTGCCTGGCGCAACGCCGCGGCCAGCACGGCGCTGCCCCCCGGCGATGTCCCACCCGAGGCCGGGGCGCTGGCGGTCACCACCAGCGTTCCGGCGAGCACCGGGACGAGCGCAAATGTGGTCAGGATTCCGCGATGACGGAATGGCATGCCTCTCCTCTGGTCAGGTGGTCTCACCTATCCAGAGAGCAAAAGCTTCCGTTTCGTTGCTTTATCCGTCGAGTTTCGCAACTCGCCCGTTCGGCCCGGACGCCCACACCGCGCCGTCGCGGGCCTGGTGTACCCCGTCGAAATCACCGGTGTCGAACGTCGTCCAGCTCCGACCACCGTCCCGGGACACGTCCGAACCGGTCGGCCCGACGGCCACCAGGGATCGGCCGCCGACAAAGGCAACCCCCGAGCGGTACCCGCCGGGCATCTGCGACGCCAGGCGCCACGCAGCGCCGCCGTCCCGCGACGACGCCGCAACATCCACGCGGGCCGTCGGCGCCGTGTAGTCACCACCCACCGCCTCGAGCTGGTGCCGACCCGATACGGCCAGCGAGTAGATACCCGCCGCCGCGCCGACCACGACAGGCGTCGAGGCCACCGTCCAGTGCCGGCCCAGGTCGCGCGAGTGGTAGACCCGCGCCGACGAGCCGCCGCCGCTGGCGATCCAGGCATCGTGCCCGGACGCGATCAGGCAGGTGCCCGACGCGGCGAACCCGAACTCGCCGGGCTGCGCCGCCGGCATCCCGGATGGCGACGCCACCGCCCAGGTCCGGCCGCCGTCGTGCGTGGCGATGAGCCGGAACTTGCCGTCGACCGGATCGCTCACCGCCAGGCCGTCGCGCGGGTTGAAGAACGCCAGGCAGTCGTAGAACGCGTTGGCATCGTCGTTGGTGAACGTCGTCTGCCACGAGGCGCCACCGTCGGACGTCCGGAACACGCGCGAGTCGGCGCCGGTGCCGATCGTCAGCGCGACGGCGTGCCGCGAGTCCCACGCCTCGATGTCGCGGAACTCCAGAGTGGATGCCCCGGCCGGCGAGACGTTGCGCCAGTGCCGTCCACCGTCGGACGTGCGTAGCACCGTGCCGGACGTGCCGGCCAGCCACGCGACGTCGTGGGAAACGGCGGCCAGACCGCGGAACTGCTGCGTGCTGCCCGTCGGCAGCAGCCGCCAGGACGGGACGGGCTGACGGCCGTGCGCGCTCGCCGGCGCAGCGGCGGCCGCCACAACCGCGAACGCCAGCAGGGGTGTAACGAGGGTGCGAAGTCTCATGTCGGGCACCTTAGCGAGCGCCGGAACCCCCTCGGGACGGATAAGTTCACCCTGATGGCCATCGTTCTGGTGTTCGGCGTGACGCTGCTGATCGTCGTGCTGATCTCTGGGTTCGCCGCGCGTACCGTGCTTTCTACAGCCTTGCTGTTCCTCGCCGCCGGCGCGCTCACCGGCAACGGCGGGGCGCACTGGATCGACATCAAGCCCAACGATTCCGTCGTCGTCACCCTGGCCGACCTGGCCCTGTTCAGCGTTCTCTACACCGATGGCATGCGAGCGGCCGTGCCCGCGCTCAAGGCCACCGGTCGCACCGCCGGGCGGGCCCTCGGCCTCGGTATGCCGTTGACGTTCATCGGAATCGCCTTGCTGACCAAGGCATTCACGCCACTGGACTGGACGGCCAGCTTCCTGGTCGGGGCGATCCTCTCGCCGACCGACCCGGTGTTCGCGTCGGCGATCATCGGACGCGCCGACGTGCCACTCCGCTTGCGACGACTGCTCAACGTCGAGTCCGGCCTGAACGACGGCCTGGCCCTGCCGGTGGTGGTCATCCTGATCGCCGCCGCCTCGCACGGGCACACCCACATCTGGACGGTCGTGGGCGAGCTGGCCGGCGGCATCGGGCTGGGCATCGCCATGCCGCTCGTCGCGCACCTCATCACGCGAATCCCGGGAATCGGCAGCGAGGCAAGGCTCGCGCCACTCGGACCGGCCAGCGTCGCCGTCATCCTCTACGCCACCTGCCACCTCACCCACGCCAACGCCTACCTGGCCGCGTTCGCCGCCGGCTCGACGCTCGCCACGGTGGCACCGCAAGCCCACGAGGCGTTCGAGGATTTCGGCGACCTCATCGCCGAACTGCTCAAGCTGGGTGCCCTGCTGGTGTTCGGCGCGCTGCTGACCCCGCACCTGCTGCACCGGCTGCCGATCGGCGCCTGGGCGGTGGCCGTGCTGGCGCTGGTCCTCGTCCGGCCGCTGGCGTTGCTCGTCAGCCTGTACCGGGCGCAATTGACGCACCGCGAGACGGCCGCCGTCGCCTGGTTCGGGCCGAAGGGATTCGCCAGCGTCGTCTACGGATTGCTCGCGTTGGACGCCGGTTTGGACGTGTCGCAGCCGGTGTTCGACCTGGTCGCGGTATGCATCGCCCTGTCCATCGCGGTGCACAGCTCGACCGACGTTCCGGTGGCTCGGATGTTCGATGTGCCTGAAGCGCTGAACCCACCTGATGCACCGGAACCGTCCGAGCTGGAATGATCGGCCGGATAGTGGAAGGAGTCACCGTGGCAACCACGACCTCAGACGAGGCCTCGGGCGATACTCAGCCGTCGATCGGCGAGCTCGTCCAGGAAGCGTCGACGCAGTTCTCAGCCGTGCTGCACGGCGAGATCGAACTGGCGAAACTCGAGCTGCGCTCGTCGGTGAAGAACGCCGGCGCCGGTGTCGGCATGTTCGCCGGCGCGGTGGTGCTGCTGGTGTTCGCGCTGGTGTTCGGGTTCATCGCCCTGGCCGAAGGCATCGCTGTCGCGGCCGACCTGTCGCGCTGGGCGGGGTATCTCATCGTGTTCGGCTTCCTGCTCGTGCTCATCGGCCTGCTCGTGTTCCTCGGCATCAAGCGGATGAAGCGCATCAAGGCGCCCGAGCGCACCATCGCGACGTCCAAGGAGACCGTCGCCGCGCTCAAGCACCGCGCATAATCGAGAACGTGACCAAACCCGCGGCAGTGCCGCCGCCGGACGACTCCGAGGTCCTGATCGACGGTCCGTGGACGCACCGCATGGTGCGCGCCAACGGCATCGCGCTGCACGTCGCCGAGATCGGCACCGGGCCGATGGTGCTGATGCTGCACGGCTTCCCGCAGTTCTGGTGGACGTGGCGCCAGCAGCTCGTCGACCTGGCCGACTCGGGATTCCGGGCCGTCGCCGTGGACCTGCGGGGCTACGGCGCCAGCGACAAGCCCCCGCGTGGCTACGACGCCCCGAGCCTGGCCGCCGACATCGCCCAGCTGGTGCGCGCCCTGGGCGAGCGCGACACGGTGCTGGTCGGCAACGACGTCGGCGGCTTGCTGGCCTGGACGGTTGCCGCCCTGCATCCGCGCGTCGTGCGGCGCCTCGTCGTCCTGGGCGCGGCCCACCCGCTGCGCCTGCGCTCGGCCATCGTCTCCGATCCGCGCGGCCAGGGCAGTGCGTCGGCGTACGCCCTGCGCGGGTTCCAGGTGCCGCGCCGTCCCGAGCAACGGCTGACCCGGGATCCGGCTTATGTCACCGAGCTGTTCTCGCAGTGGACGGGTCCGCGCTGGCGGGCGACGCCGGGATATGCGGGCGACATCGCGCGATATGCAGCCGCGCTGCGTATCCACCCGGTGGCGCACTGTTCGTTGGAGTACTTCCGCTGGCTGGTCCGCTCGCTGCCCCGCAGCGACGGCCGCCGTTACGCCCGCGCGCTGGCCCAACATCCCGTCGCGGCGCCGGTCTTGCAGCTGCACGGCGAGCTGGACGGCTGCGTACTGCCCCGTACGGCGCAAGGCTCGGGACGCTACGTCACCGGCGAGTACCAGTGGCGGTCCCTCGACGGGGTGGGCCACTTCCCGCAGAACGAGGCCGCCGACCTGGTGAGCGGCGAGTTAATCCGCTGGGCCAAATTGAGTTGAGCGCGATGAGCGCTTGCGCGAAGAGCCGCCGGCCGCGGCTGCGCTGCCCGCGGCCAAACAGGGCCTCAGGTCTGTGCCGCGACGCAGCTACCGTCCGGAGATGAATCCCGGCGGTTAGGCGCGGTGCCAGCCGGGGGCCGGAGTTACCGGCCGGGCGCGGTCGGTCGGCGGCTGGACCGGGCGGCCGTCGTACTGGGTCGACAGCACGACCTGGGTGTTGATCTCGCCGTGCTCGCCGAGCCGCTCGTTGAGACCCTCGAGATGCAGCAGTGACGCGACGCGCACCTTCAGGATCGTGCAGCTGGCGCCGGACAGCTTGTGGATCTCGACCACCTCGGGCAGCTCGTCGGAGTTCGAGGTCTTGAGCAGGCACCGTCCCGGCGTGCAGCGCATCTGGACGAACGCGGTGAGCGGCAGGCCGGCCTTGGCCGGATCGATCCGCGCCTGGTAACCGGCGATGACGCCCTGGTCTTCGAGCCGGCGCACCCGCTCGGCCACCGCCGGCGCGGACAGGTTCACCCGCCGGGCCAGCTGGTTGTACGACAGCCGCCCATCGGCTTGCAGCTCGGACAGGATGTGCCAATCGGTGGCGTCCAGGGCCTTGCTCATCCACAAAGAGTGCGCCAGATCTGCCGTTCGATCAATAGGCCGGACGACCGGATCTCCAGGCATTCGCCATTCAGGACGGCGATCAGCCTTCCTAGCGTTGGACGCATGAAACCAGCCCTCGTCGCCCTGTTCGTCTCGTCGGCGTTGATGACGGCCGCCGTGTCCGAGGCCAGCGCTGTGAGCACGCTCGTCGCCGCCGACCGGCTCGGCGCGGCGCTCGGCGGGCTGCCCAACACGGCCGCGGTTGCCGGCACCGGGGCCGGCGCGCTCGCGCTCTCGCGGATCATGGCCGCTCACGGTCGACGGCGGGGGTTGCTGATCGGCTACGCGGCCGCGCTGCTCGGCGCCGGGCTGGCCACCGTCGCCGTGCCCCGGCACGACATCGCGCTGCTCGTGGCCGGCATGACCCTGCTCGGATTCGGCAATGCCGGCGCGAACCTGTCCCGCTACGCCGCCGCCGACCTGTACCCGGATCGGCCCGGCACCGCGATCGGTGCCGTCGTGTGGGCCGGGACGGTCGGCGCCGTCGGCGGGCCGCTGCTCATGCTGCCGGCCCAGCACGCCGCCGCGGGCGCCGGCTGGGATCCGATGTCCGGGCCGTTCCTGCTGGCCGCTATCGCCGTCGGCGGCGCACTGCTCGTCGCGGTTGGCACGCCGCGCATCCGGCCAGAACGTACCGTGGCGTACGGTCGCCCGTTCCGCAGCCCGGCTGTACGGTCGGCCGCGGCCACGATGGTCACCGCGCAGGTCGTCATGGCCGCGGTGGTGACGGCGGCGCCGCTGTCGATGCACCTGCACCACCAGGATCTCGGCGCGATCGGCACGATGCTCTCGGCCCACACCCTGGGCATGTTCGCGCTGGCGCCGGCGTCCGGGTGGTTGCTGGACCGGGTCGGCGGCCGCGCCGTCATGACCGCGGGCCTGGCGACGATGGCCGGATCGGCGTGCCTGGTCGCGACAGCCCCGAGCCAAGCCGTCCTGATCGGGATCCTGTTCCTGCTCGGCTACGGCTGGAACCTGTGCCTCGTCGGCGGCAGCGGCGTGCTCACCCGGCAGCTACCCGGTGCGGGGGCGACGCGGGCGCAAGGCGCCGTCGAGGCGACGAGCTGGGGCACATCGACGCTGGCCACCACCGCGTCCACGCTGATGTTCGTGCACGACGGCTACCCGATGCTGGCCATCGGCGCCGCGTCGCTGTGCATCCTGCCGCTGCTGGCCCTGCCCGGGCCGAACCTAGGACGACGGGTTGACGTCTGCGATCGAGATGCCGAGAGCTCGGCAGGCACGCAGCAACTCGCGATCTCCGCTGGCCACGACGAGATCGTCATCAGCTAGTTGCTCGGCCGCGGCGCAGTGCACTGCGTCGTACCCGCGCAAGGCCTGCAGCCGATCCAGCTCAGCCGCTCGACGCACCAGCACGTCGTCGACCTCGATGACATCGATCTCGGTCCACAACCGATCGAGCGCGCGCAGCACGGCCCGCTCCCGAACCGGCGTGAGGCGCCCCAGCCGCCGAGCCTGGGCCACGGCCGCGGCCGCCTCGACGTAGGTCAGCCGGACCGTCACCACCTCATCAGCGTCGTCCCACAGCCGCCGGCCGGCCGCGCTGGCCGGTTCGGCGATCAGCAGCGTCACGAGGGCCGATGTGTCGAAATAGCAGATCACCGCCGCTGCTCGGCGACGAGATCGCTGACTGTTCCATCAGCCGACGCAGGTCGCGGTGCCCCCCGCTTGCGGCGCTGCGCCGCCTGGACCCGGCCCTCGGCGATCAGCTGCTCCAACCGGGTCGGCCGACCGGCCGGAACGATGCGCGCGATCGCCCGTCCGTGATCGGTAACCGTGATCGTGCGCCCATCGCGGACCTCGGCCAAGTGGCGACTCAGCGAATCGCGTAGCTCACGAATGCCGACGTTGTGGCTACTTTCCATACCTCGATTGTAGCCACTTCCAGCTATGCGCCGGGGGTGCAGTTTCCGGTGTCGACCGATCGCGTGGCGGTGCGCCCGGCGTTGGCGTCGCCGGCGATCTCGGCGTCGGTCAGCACGAACCCGGTGTTGGACGAGTCGAGCGCGGTGGCGAACACCATGCCGAGCACGCTGCCGTCCGGGGCGATCAGCGGGCCGCCCGAGTTGCCGCTGCGCACCGTCGAGCGGATCGAGTAGATCTCGCGCTCGACGTTGCCGTGCCCGTAGATGTCGTGCCCGTCGATGTTCTCGCGGTCACGCACGCGCGCCGGGCGCACGTCGAACGGGCCGTCCTCGGGGAAGCCCAGCACGATCGAGTTGGCGCCGGTCTCGGCCGGTTTGGGCGTGAAGCGCAGCCAGTCGGCGTTCAGTCCGGGCACGTACAGCACGGCGACGTCGCGGCGCGGGTCGTACAGCACGACGTGCGCGGTCAGCTGGCCGCGGCTGGTGACCACCGCGACGTCGGACGTCCCGGCCACCACGTGCGCGTTCGTGAGGATGTGCTGGTTGTCGTAGACGAATCCCGAGCCCTCGATGCCCCGATTACACTGCGGGGCCTCGCCGTAGATCTTGAACACCGAGTCGCGGGCCTTGGTCACCCCCTCCGAGTTGAGCAGTGCCGGATCGGGCGGGCCGACGTCGACGATGCGGGTGCTCTGCAGGTCGCCGAACACAGGCGGGAACCCGCTGCGGTCGATGAACCGCCGCAGCGACGAGTACACGTCGCGCACCGGGGTGGGCATCACACCGTCGACGCCCCGCACGATCGCCGAGCGCCGCACGGCCGACGACAGCGACGGGTACGGCGAGGACGCCAGTGGCACGGCGACCATCCAGGCCACGAGCAGCACCGAGATCACCCCGAGCGCGGAACCGATTCCGGCATCGAGGTTCTGGGCGTGCTTCCACGTGATGCGCTGGCGCAGGTGGCCACCACCCCACACCGCCAGCAACTGGCCGGCCATCGAGACCATCAGCACGCACACGATCGCCACCGGCACCTGCGCCTGCCCGCCGGCGAGATGCGACCCGAGCGGCCGGGCCAGCTGCGCCCCGAGTGCCGCGCCGCCGAAGAAGCCCACCAGCGAACACAGCCCGACCACGGCGCCGTTGCGGAAACCGCCGACGGCATAGCCGATCGCGGCAACGATGATGATCCAGTCCACGAGTGACACGATCAGCTCGGGAGCACGACGAGGGTGCCCGTCATCCCCTGGGCGAGGTGCAGCGTGCAGACGAATCGGTAGGTGCCCGGCGCCGGCGTGGTGAACGTCTGCGACTCCGTCGACCCGGCGCGGACCAGCGGCAGGTGATCGGACGGCTGACCGTCCACCGAGAAGTCATGGGGAGCGCCAGAACCCTTGTGAACCAAGGTGATTGTCACTTTGCCGGGATGAACGGTGATCGTCGACGGATCGAACCGGAACGTGTCGTTGACGACGAGCGTGACCTGCTGGACGCCGTTCTCGACCGACGCGGTGGCCGATCCGGTGTGCCCGCGGCGGTTCGGCGCGGCCTGGCGGTTCGAGCAACCGGCCACCGAGGCACCGAGAGCGACGACGGACAGGGCAGCGGCCACCGTCCGCATCGTCATGCTGGGCACGGTACCGATGACTCCTGAGTCACTAGCAATGGCACGGGCGCTGTTCCCCGGCGACACGGCGCACACACTGCCCCCGAGGAGAACGCCTTGGCAGAAACGTGATCCTATGCGCACACCGAACTACGGCGTGCGACGGCCCGGCAAATCCCGTACGCGTGACTCGTCCCAGTCCCGGGTCCAGCCGCCGAGCGTGAGCAGCGAATCCAGCAGCCCGGCGGTAAATCCCCAGACGAACAGCCCGCCCGCTTCGAACCCCGGCCCGAAGAATCCCGAGGGATGGCGCACCTGGAACCGGTTGGCCGGATCGGTGAGCTCGCTGATCGGGACGACCGCGACGCGCGCCACCTCGCTGGCTGCCACGGCCCGGACCGGGTGCGGATCACGCCACCAGGCCAGCACCGGCGTCACCACGAACCCGGACGGCGGCAGGTACAGCGCGGGCAGGGTGGCCACGAGCTCGACGCTGGCCGGGTCGAGGTCGACCTCCTCGGCCGCCTCGCGCAGGGCGGTGGTCGGCGGATCCTCACCCGGATCGGTGGCCCCGCCCGGGAACGCCACCTGGCCGGCGTGCGTGCGCATGGTCGCCGCCCGTTCGAGCAGCAGCACGCCCGGCCCGTCGACCGTCTCGGCCAGCGCGATCAGCACGGCGGATTCGCGGCCGCTGCCGTCCTCGGGCGGGCCGAACCGCGACAGGTCGGCGAACGTGAGCCCATCGATCGCGCGGGCCAGCGGCTGCATCCAGGTTGGCAGCTCCGCGATCGGGCAACTTTCGGCCGCGTCCGGCGGCCCAGAGTTGCTCGATCGGTCGGTCATGCGCTCTGCGCGACTTGTTCGGACGTCTTGACCAGCTTGGCGGCGGCCTCGGGGTCGGTCGGGCCTTCGCCGTAGGACGGGCACAGGTGGGCGATCGGGCAGGCGCCACAGGCCGGCTTGCGGGCGTGGCAGATGCGCCGGCCGTGCCAGATGACCCGGTGCGACAGGATCGTCCACTCCTTCTTGGGGATCAGCTCGCCGACCTCGTGCTCGACCTTGACCGGGTCGGTGTTCGTCGTCCAGTGCCAGCGCCGGGCCAGGCGACCGAAGTGCGTGTCGACGGTGATGCCCGGGATGCCGAACGCGTTGCCCAGCACGACGTTGGCCGTCTTGCGCCCGAACCCGGGCAGCGTGACCAGCTCGGCCAGCGTGTGCGGCACCTCGCCGTCGAACCGTTCGACGAGCTGCTGGCCCAGCTTCATCAGCGACGTGGTCTTGTTCCGGAAGAAGCCCGTCGTCCGGACGAGGTCCTCGAGTTCGTCGCGATCGGCGCCCGCGTAGTCGGCCGCCGTGCGGTACTTCGCGAACAGCGCCGGCGTCACGATGTTCACTCGCACATCGGTGCTCTGCGCGGACAAGATGGTGGCCACCGACAGCTCGAGCGGGTTGGTGAAGTCCAATTCGCAGTGCGCGTCCGGGTACAGATCGGCCAGTTCACGGTTGATGCGGCGGGCCCGGCGAGTCAAGGCCAGCGGCGACTCGATCTCAGTGGTCGGCACGGCGGTCAAGACTACGGGGACGGACTGACACGAGTCGCGGCATAATCGAGGGATCATGATTGGCCTACTCGTGTTGCTGTTCCCGATCGTGCTCTTGCTGTTCATGCTGTTCATGCAGCGCGTCGAGGAGCCGTTGAACAAGATCGCCGTCGAACGGCAGATCGAGGAGTTCCTCGACGAGGCCAACCCTGACGAGCTCGACGCCTTCGTCCGCGAGGGCACCGAGTCGGCGCTGAAGCGGTTCCGCCAGCGGCTGTCGCTGCGCCGGCTGATCCCGTCCGGCTCGCGCCGCCGATCGGGATAGGGCGTGTCTCTCAGGGACCGCCGCGCAGCAGAGCATGGACTTGAGAGACACGTCCTGAGGGCGGTTGGGGCGCGGCTGATCGCGCCGCGGGGGCCCTATCCCCGTAGAATCCCGCTGCACTGTGACATAGAACGGCAGTGACACAGCTCGCACCGTTGAGGGACGGCGAGCGACAAAGGAGCTGACGTGGACGAGGTCATGCGTAAGGCCGGCCTGTTCCAGGGCGTGGCCCCGGACGACGTCGAGGCGCTGGGCAACCAGTTCGAGATCTTCGAAGCGCCGCGCGGCACGACGCTGTTCCACGAGGGCGAACCCGGCGACAGCCTGTACATCGTGCTGGCCGGCAAGGTGAAGCTCGGCCGCCGGTCCTCGGACGGCCGCGAGAACCTGGTCGCCGTCATGGGCCCGTCCGACCAGTTCGGCGAGCTGTCGCTGTTCGACCCGGGTCCGCGCACCGCCACCGCCGTCGTCGTCACCGATGC
>DASXYE010000056.1:0-5453 GCA_036502695.1 Jatrophihabitantaceae bacterium | reverse complement strand
CGCGCGCTGCTTGCGGCGCTCGCGCATCTTCTGGGTGATCTTGCTGGTCTTCGACATGGGGTGCCCCTGGGTTTCGTGATGTGTGGTGGTTAGCCGGTCGGACAGCTAGTTCGTTCGGCGGTTCGTGTTATGAAGCATTAGTTCGTTCGGCATCGTAACACAGGGGGTTAACAACCCGCCGCTCAAATAAAGTCCCGGCATGACCACCGTCACCCCGCGACTCCGGGCCAGGGAAGGACCGGAAGGGGCTTGCCCGGTTCGACAGCAGCCACTAACGTGACATCTAGTTACAGATACATGCTGTCACAGAGGAGCAACCCATGACGGCCCAGCTCAGCGACCGAGTCAAGACCGCGCAGCGCCTGCTCGGCTCGTCGTCGAAGAACTCGTACGACCCGCTGCTCGACATCGACTGGGACGCCCCGCTCCCCGAGGGCAAGGCGTACCTGCCGTTCGAACGGGTCTCGCTGTACGGCACGCCACTGTGGGACGAGCTGACGCCCGAGCAGCGGGTGGAGCTGTCCAAGCACGAGATCGCCAGCATCGCCAGCACCGGGCTGTGGACCGAGATCATCCTGATGCAGATGCTGGTGCGCGACGTCTACCACCGGAACCCGCGTGACGCCGGCACGCACTACGAGCTGACCGAGGTCGGCGACGAGACCCGGCACGTGATCATGTTCGCGAAGGCACTCGAGCGCCTGGACTGCCCCGAGTACCGCCCGCCCCGGCTCGTCCACCACCTGGCCCGCATCTACAAGGCCACCGCCCGAGGTCCGGCGATGTACGCCCCGGTGCTCGTCACCGAGGAGGTCACCGACCGGCTGCAGCGCTCGACCATGCACGATGAGTCGATCCACCCGCTGATCCGGATGGTGAACCGCATCCACGTCGTCGAGGAAGCCCGACACGTCCGCTTCGCCCGCGGCGAGTTGGCCCGGATGCTGCCGCAGCTGTCGCGCCGGCGCCGGGCCTGGCACAACCTCGTCGCCGCCATCGCGGCGGCGGCCCTCGTCCGGGTGCTGATCGACCCGAAGGTGTACGCCGCGGTGGGACTGGACCCGAAGCAGGCCCGCCGGGTAGCTCGCAAGAACCCGCACCACCGCGAAACGGTGCGCTGGATGGGCGAGAAGATCATGGCATTCCTGGACGAACAGGGCATGGTGACCAGAGCCACCCGGCCGATCTATCGCGCAGCACACCTGCTCTGACGTCTACTTGACGGCATGACCAATCCGGCCCGCCCGATCCAACGGTTGGCCGTGGTGACGTGCATGGACGCGCGCATCGACCCGGCCCGGCTGCTCGGGCTCGAGCCGGGCGACGCGCACGTGCTGCGCAACGCCGGCGGCGCGATCACCGCCGACGTCCGGCGCAGCCTGGTCATCAGCCAGCGGCTGCTCGGTACCCGCGAGGTCAAGATCATCCGGCACACCGGGTGCGGCATGCTCGGCCTGGACGAGGCCCTGCGTGACGACCTGGCCGCCGAGGTCGGCGAGCACACCGACTGGCAGGTGCACGGGTTCCACGACCTGGAGGGCGACCTGCTCGCCGCGCTGGACGAGCTGCGCGCCGACCCGTTCCTGCTGCACACCGACGAGATCCACGGCTACGTGTACGACGTCGAGAAGACCGGCCAGCTCATCGAGGTCGGCAAACCCGGGGATCTGGCCGCCGCCTCGTAGCGCCGGCCCTACAGCAGTAACGCCATCGCCGGGTCGGCCAGCACCGCGGCCATGTCGGCCAGGAACTGCGAACCCTGCTGCCCGTCGACGATCCGATGGTCGAACGACACCGCCAGCTGCGTCACCCAGCGCGGCACGATCTGGTCGTCGACCACCCACGGCATCTTGCGCACCGCCCCGAACGCGACGATGCCCGACTCGCCCGGATTGAGGATCGGCGTACCGGTGTCGACGCCGAACACGCCCACGTTGGTGATCGTGATCGAGCCGCCGGCCATGTCGGCGGGCGGGGTCTTGCCGGATCGGGCCGTCTCGGTCAGCTGGCCGATCGCGCGCGCCAGGTCGACGAGGGACAGCTGGTCGGCGTCCTTGATGTTGGGGACGATCAGCCCACGGTCGGTGGCGGCGGCGATGCCGAGGTTGATGTAGTGCTTGAGGACGATCTCGCCGGCGGCGTCGTCCCACGAGGCGTTGATCTCCGGGGTGCGCTTCGCGGCGAGCATGATCGCCTTGGCCACGAACAGCAGCGGCGACACCTTGATGTCGCGGAACTCGGGCCGGGCGGCAACCCGCTCGCGCAGCTCCATCATCGGCGTGACGTCGACGGTGATGAACTCGGTGACGTGCGGCGCGGTGAACGCGCTCGCCACCATGGCGGCGGCGGTGTGCTTGCGCACGCCCTTGATCGGGATACGCGTCTCGCGCCCGGCCGGGGCCGCCGCTGCGACCGGCGCGACCGTCTCGGCCGTCGTGGTGGGCGTCGCCGCGGCCTGCTCGACGTCGGCCCGCGACACGGTGCCGTTCGGGCCGGTCGGCTCGACGGTGCCGATATCGACGCCGAGCGACTTGGCCAGTTTGCGCACCGGCGGCTTGGCCAGCACGCGATGCCGCGCCTCGGGCGCGTCGGCCGGCGGCGGGGTCGGCGTGACGTTGAACGCCGGGTTGGCCGACGGGGTGTCCGGTGGCTGCTTGCGCGGCCGGCGCTGGGTCGTCGCGCCGGTTCGCGGCCCGTACCCGACCAGCACGGACTGGCGCTCGGGCGGGTAGTCCTCGCCGATGACGCTGGGCGCCGGGCGCTCGTCGACGGCGGGGGCCGCAGCCGGGGCCGCGCTGGAGGCCGCCGTGGGGACAGCCGGGGCGGCCGGCGCCGGTGTGCCGTTGCCCGAGCCGCCGGTGTCGATGGTGATGATCGGCTTGCCGACGTCGACGGTCTCGCCCTCGGCGGCGTGCAGCGCGGTGACCACGCCGGCGTAGGGCGAGGGCAGCTCCACCGCGGCCTTGGCCGTCTCGACCTCGACGATGACCTGGTTGACCGTGACGGTGTCACCTGGCTTGACCTGCCAGGTGATGATGTCCGCCTCGGTCAGTCCTTCGCCGACGTCCGGCATCTTGAAGTCTTTGAGCTCCGACATCAGTACTCCAGCGTACGGTCGACGGCGTCGAGGATGCGGTCGACGTTCGGCAGCCATTCCTCCTCGAGGCGGCTGGCCGGATAGGGGGTGTCGAAACCCCCGACCCGCAGCACCGGCGCTTCGAGCGAGTAGAACGCCTTCTCCTGCACCCGGGCGGCGAGCTCGGCGCCGACCCCGTGACTGACCGCCGCCTCGTGAACGACCACCAGCCGGCCCGTGCGCTCGACCGATGCCACGACCGTAGCGGTGTCGATCGGCGAGATGGATCGCAGGTCGATCACCTCGATGTCCGGGGCGTCGTCGACGCCGGCCGCCTCGAGCGCGGTGGTCACCATCGGGCCGTACGCGACGACCGTGACGTCACGTCCCGGGCGGACGACCCGGGCCTGGTGCAGCGGCGGTGGGTCCTCGGCGACTTCGCCCTTGGCCCAGTACCGCCGCTTCGGCTCGAAGAAGATCACCGGGTCGTCGGAGCTGATCGCCTGCTGGATCATCCAGTACGCATCGGACGGGTTCGAGCACGAGACGACCTTCAGCCCGGCGGTGTGGGCGAAGTAGGCCTCGGGCGATTCGGAGTGGTGCTCGACCGCGCCGATACCGCCCCCGAACGGGATGCGGATGGTGATCGGCATCTTCAGGAAGCCGTTGGAGCGATTGTGCATCTTGGCGACCTGGCTGACGATCTGGTCGAAGCCCGGGTAGACGAACCCGTCGAACTGGATCTCGCACACCGGCCGGTAGCCGCGAATCGCCAACCCGACCGCGGTGCCGATGATGCCCGACTCGGCCAGCGGCGTGTCGAACACGCGGGCCTCGCCGAAGTCCTTCTGCAGGCCGTCGGTGACCCGAAAGACGCCGCCGAGCTTGCCGACGTCCTCGCCCATGATGATGACCTTGGGGTCGTCCTCGAGCGACTTGCGCAGGCCGTCGTTGAGCGCCTTGGCCATCGTGATCGGGCTCATGCCGTCGCCTCCTCGAAGCTGTCCAGGTAGGCCGCGTACGTGTCGCGTTGCTCGCGCAGCTCGTCGGTCAGCTCGACGTGGACGTGGTCGAACACCGACAGGGGCTCCGGATCGGGCAAGGCTCGGCAGCCGGCCCGGACGTGCTCGGCCAGCTGCTCGGATTCCTGCTCGATGCCGTCGAAGAACTCGTGCTGGACGCCGGCCTCGCGGGCCAGGTACGCGCGGACCCGCTCGATCGGGTCCTTGAGCTTCCACGTCTCGGCCTCGGCCCCGAGGCGGTACCGAGTGGGGTCGTCGGAGGTGGTGTGCGGGTTCATCCGGTACGTGAACGCCTCGATCAGCGTCGGACCGAGGCCGTTGCGGGCGGCGTCCAACGCCTTGCGGGTGACCGCCAGCGACGCCAGCACGTCGTTACCGTCGATGCGGACGCCTGGGAAGCCGAAGCCGCTGGCCCGGTGGAAGATCGGCACCCGGCTCTGCGTGGTGACCGGCGCCGAGATGGCCCACTGGTTGTTCTGGCAGAAGTAGACGATCGGCAGGTTGTCGGCGGCCGCCCAGACGAAGGACTCGTTCACGTCGCCCTGGCTGGACGCGCCGTCGCCGAAGAACGCCAGCACGGCGGTGTCCCGATTCGGATCACCGGTGCCGACGGCGCCGTCGCGGACGACGCCCATCGCGTACCCGGCGGCGTGCAGCGTCTGGGCGCCGATCACGATCGTGTAGAGGTTGAAGTTGTTCTCGCCCGGGTCCCAGCCGCCGAGGTTCGTGCCCCGGAACAGCCCGAGCAGGGTCAGCGGGTCGACGCCCTGGCACCAGGCGACACCGTGCTCGCGGTACGTCGGGAACGACATGTCCTGATGGCGCAGCGCCCGGCCGGCGCCGACCTGCGCGCCCTCCTGGCCGAGGCAGGACGCCCACAGGCCCAGTTCGCCCTGACGCTGCAGGGCGATCGCCTCGGTGTCGATGCGCCGCGTGAGTACCAGGTCGCGGTACAGCGCCTTGATCTCGTCGTCGGTGATGTCGAGCGAGTAGTCCGGATGCTCGACTCGCACGCCTTCGGGAGTCAGGAGCTGGACCATGTCCGGCTCAGGAGTCACGGCAAGGGATTCGGACACGCAGATGCTCCTCTCGTCGGGGCGCCGGCTGCGGGGTCACCACAATCCGTTCCGCCTGGCGATGACTGGGCAATCCGTTGGTACAGGGATGGCGCACCCGCGTATTGCCCAGGGGTTCCTACCATATCCGCGCTGTGTGGGTGCTTGTGCCAGCGCGGTCGCCGCGCCGGTTCGAATCGCGCAACGTATGGCGGTCTGTCGCCGCCAACCGTTGCCCGATCGAGGCTGTGGATAAGTT
This sequence comes from Jatrophihabitantaceae bacterium, assembly GCA_036502695.1. Lineage (GTDB taxonomy): Bacteria > Actinomycetota > Actinomycetes > Mycobacteriales > Jatrophihabitantaceae > DASXRA01. The sequence goes on along the minus strand of DASXYE010000056.1, from coordinate 41 downwards.
TCGCTGCCTGCTGCCGGTTTTCGCGAGGCTAGGTCAGCTCG
>DASXYE010000055.1:0-9652 GCA_036502695.1 Jatrophihabitantaceae bacterium | reverse complement strand
GTAGACCTTGCGGTAGTCGTGCCCTCCGCGCGACAGCTTGCGCAGGTCGTCGTCGGAGAGGTCCTCGACCATCTTGCGCAGCCGGGGGTCGTTGCCGAAGAAGTGGTCGCGGATGTACGCGCCGCTCTCGACGGTGTAGGTCTGGAACTGCCCGTCCGGGGTGGTGTTCATCTGGTTGACCAGCACGCCGTCGCCATCCTTGGCGAGCAGCGGATCCCAGTCCCGTCCCCAGACGACCTTGATGACGTTCCACCCGGCGCCGCGGAAGTACGTCTCGAGTTCCTGGATGATCTTGCCGTTGCCGCGGACCGGACCGTCGAGGCGCTGCAGGTTGCAGTTGATGACGAACGTGAGGTTGTCCAGCTCCTCGCGGGCGGCCACCCCGATCGCGCCGAGCGACTCGACCTCGTCCATCTCGCCGTCGCCGAGGAACGCCCAGACGTGCGAGCCGGACGTGTCGGCCAGCCCACGCGCGTGCAGGTACCGGTTGAACCGGGCCTGATAGATCGCGCTGATCGGGCCGAGGCCCATGGATACGGTCGGGAACTCCCAGAAGTCGGGCATCAGCCGCGGGTGCGGGTAGGACGACAACCCGTACGGGGCGTGCGACTTCTCCTGGCGGAACCCGTCCAGGTGCCGCTCGGTCAGCCGGCCCTCGAGGAACGCCCGGGCGTAGATGCCGGGTGCCGCGTGGCCCTGGAAGTAGACCTGGTCGCCCATGCCGGTGGCGAGGTCCTTGCCCTGGAAGAAGTGGTTGTAGCCCACCTCGTACAGCGACGCGGCCGAGGCGTAGGTGGCGATGTGCCCGCCCACGCCGACGGTTTTGTTGGCCCGCGACACCATGATCGCGGCGTTCCACCGGATGTAGGCGCGGATGCGCCGCTCGATGTCCTCGTCGCCGGGGAACCACGGTTCGCGCTCGGGCGGGATGGTGTTGATGTAGTCGGTGCTGCGCAGCGCCGGGACGCCGACCTGGCGTTCACGGGCCCGTTCGAGCAGCTTGAGCATCAGGAAGCGCGCGCGTTGGCGCCCGTCGCTGTCTATGGCTGCATCGAGCGACTCGATCCACTCGCGGGTCTCGCTGGGATCGATGTCGGGAAGCTGGCTGGGTAGGCCGTCGGTGATGATGCTGAATCGATCGCGGGTCACTCCTCCAGTGTCCCCTCTCACACGACGCTGACGGTAGGCAGGTCTGCGGTATGAACGCCTAGGCGCTACGGTCTGTGATGGAAACGCCGCCCCGACTGCGGGCCGGCGCAGTCGGACGAACCTACGAGGAGGACCTCGCTGTGAGTACGACCCCCGACTCTGGGGACGGCGGCGCCACACCGGGCACCGCGGAGCGGATGGGCTTCGGGCCCGGCATGGTCGTGCAAGAACTGGGTTGGAACTCCGACGTGGACGACGAGTTCCGCGCGCGGGTCGAGGAGCTCATCACCGACGAGATGGTCGACGAGGACTCCGACGAGATCGTCGACGCCGTCCTGCTGTGGTACCGCGAGGACGACGGCGACCTGGTCGACGCCCTGGTCGATGCCATCACCGCGCTGGCCGACAACGGATTTATCTGGCTGCTGACCCCCAAGCGGGGCCGCGACGGGTACGTCGAGCCGTCCGACATCGCCGAGGCCGCACCCACCGCCGGGTTGTCGCAGACGTCGCTGGCCACCGTGGGCACCGACTGGGCCGGAACCCGGCTGGCGTCCCGCAAGTCTCGGACCGACCGGAAGTAGGCGGCGCGATGCCGATCGAGGTGGGCGCCACCGCGCCGGATTTCACCCTGCGCAACCAGAACAACGAAGAGGTCACCCTCTCGTCCTTCCGCGGCGAGAAGGCCGTCCTGCTCGTGTTCTACCCGCTGGCGTTCACCGGCATCTGCACCGGTGAGCTGTGCGTCGTGCGCGACGACCTCACGTCCTTCCAGAACGACGACGTGCAGATCCTGACCCTCAGCGTCGACTCGCCTTATTCGCACAAGGTGTTCTCCGAGCGCGAGGGCTACGAATTCCCGCTGCTGGCCGACTTCTGGCCGCACGGCGCGGTGGCCCAGGCCTACGGCGTGTTCAACGAGACGACCGGGTTCGCGAACCGGGGCACGTTCCTGATCGACAAGGACGGCGTGGTCCGCTTCGCCGAGATGAACGAGCCTGGCCAGGGGCGCGACGCGCAGCGCTGGCGGGACGCCATCAAGGACGTCACCGGCGCGTAACCGGCACGTGCGCCGGCGCTTTCGTCGTCATGATCTCGGAGTTCTGGTCGAATAATGACCAAAACTCCGAGATCATCGAGCTGAATCGGGGAGCAGCAGATGTACCTGGTGACCGGGGCGACCGGCAACATCGGCGCTGAACTGGTGCGGACGCTGGCTGAGGCCGGTGAACCGGTTCGGGCGCTCGTCCGCGACCCGAGCACCGCGCTGCCGCCCGGCGCGATCGCGGTCACCGGCGACCTGAACGAGCCGGCATCGCTGCGTCCGGCCCTGGCCGGCGCCACCGGCGTGTTCCTGCTGCCGGGCTACCGCGACATGCCCGGGCTGCTCGCCGAAGCGCGGACGGCCGGCGTGCAGCGGGTGGTGCAGCTCTCCGGCGGATCGGCCGGCAGCGGCGACCTGACCAATGCCGTGTCGGCGTACATGATCCGGACGGAAGAGGCCGTGCGCGATTCCGGGCTGCCCGCCACCGTCTTGCGCCCGAGCGGGTTCATGTCCAACGCGCTGCGGTGGTTGCCGCAGCTGCGGGCCGGCGACGTCGTGCGGGACGCCTTCCCGAACGTGGCCATCGCCGTGATCGATCCGGCCGACATCGCCGCCGTGGCCGCCGCCGCGTTGACGAGCGACGACCACGCCGGCCAGGTGTACCGGCTCAGCGGCCCGGCGCCGTTGCTGCCGGCCGACCGGGTGCGCGTGCTCGCCGAGGTGCTCGACCGGCCCCTGACGTTCGTCGGCCAGTCCGACGAGGAAGCCCGCGCCGAGATGAGCCAGGCGATGCCGGCCGAGTACGTCGATGCCTTCTTCCGCTTCTACGCGGACGGGGAGCTCGACGAGTCGCCGGTGCTGCCCACCGTGCGCGAGGTGACCGGCCGCGAGCCACGCACGTTCGAGCAGTGGGCCCGCACCCACGCCGACGCATTCCGCTGAACCTGCGACGATAGGGCCGTGACGTTCCGCTCCGGGTTCTGCTGTTTCGTCGGACGGCCCAACGCGGGCAAGTCCACCCTGACCAACGCCCTGGTGGGCAGCAAGATCGTCATCACCAGCGACAAGCCCCAGACGACCCGGCGCGCGGTCCGCGGCATCGTCAATCGTCCGGACGCCCAGCTCGTCATCGTCGACACGCCCGGCCTGCACCGGCCGCGCACCCTGCTCGGTGAACGGCTGAACGACGTCGTGCGCTCGACACTGTCCGACGTGGACGTGATCGGCTTCTGCGTGCCGGCCGATGCGAAGGTCGGCCCAGGCGATCGGTTCATCGCGGCCGAGCTGGCGGCGCTGAAGGCCCCCGTCGTCGCGATCGTGACCAAGACCGACGCCGCACGCCGCGACCAGATCGCCAGCCAGCTGGTGGCCGTCAGCCAGCTCGGTGAGTTCGCCGAGATCGTGCCGGTGTCGGCCACCTCCGGCGAACAGCTCGGCCTGCTGACCGACCTGCTCGTCGCCCAGCTGCCCGAGGGCCCGCAGCTGTATCCGGACGACGTGACCACCGACGAGGACGTCACCGCCCGCATCGCCGAGCTGATCCGTGAGGCGGCGCTGGACGGGGTGCGCGATGAGTTGCCGCACTCGATCGCGGTCACCGTCGAGGAGATCCAGCGGCCGGCGATCTACGCCACGTTGCACCTGGAACGAGATAGCCAGAAGGGCATCATCATCGGACCCCGCGGCGCCCGGCTCAAGCAGATCGGCATCCGGGCCCGGGCCGGCATCGAGGAACTGCTCGGCGAGCGTGTCCACCTCGACCTGCACGTCGCCGTCGAGTCGGACTGGCAGCGCGACCCGAAGAAGCTCGACCGGCTCGGCTTTTGATATTCGTTCGAGACTCGTCCGCGCTTCGTGATGCCATGACGTCGTGAAACGCGGACAACTCGGAGCGGGCCGACGCTAGATGCTGCAGACCTACCGCTCGGTGTTCCGGGCGCCCGGCACGGCCGCGTTCTGCGCCGCCGGGTTCGTGATGCGCATGCCGATCGCGATCTACCCGATCGGGCTGGTGCTGCTGATCTCGACGCGCACCGGCCACTACGGGTTCGCCGGGCTGCTCAGCGGGACCTACGTCGTCGTCAACGGGATCGGCAACCCGATCCTGGCCCGGCTGGTCGACCGGTACGGGCAGAGCCGGATCCTGCTGCCGGCATCGGCCGTCCATGTCGCCGGCATCGCCGTGGTGTGCCTGCTGGCCAAGCTGCACAGTCCACAGTGGACCCTGCTCATTCCCACCGCGGTCGCGGGATTCGGACTGCTGGCCGTCGGCTCGCTCATCCGGGCCCGCTGGTCGCTCGCGCTGGCCGACCGGCCCGAGCTCAGCACCGCGTACTCGCTCGAGTCCATTCTCGACGAGGTGATCTTCACGGTCGGCCCGCTGATCGCCACCGTGATCGCCACCCAGGTCAACGCGATCCTCGGCCTGCTGCTTGGCGCCGCGCTGGTCACGACCGGCGCGGTGTGGCTGCAACGGCAGCGCGCCACCGAACCGCCGCCCCATCCGACCGACGCGCCGCGGCACCGTTCGGCCGTCCGGTACCGGGGCATGGTGCTGATGACCGTGGCCGCCGGCTTCATGGGTGCGGTGTTCTCCAGCGCCGAGGTGACGATGATCGCGTTCTGCGGCCAGCACCACCACACCGGCGCGGCCGGTCTGGTCGTGGCCTGCCTCGCGTTCGGCAGCGGCGTGTCGGGCTTCGTGTACGGCGCGCGGCGTTGGCAGGCCAGCCTGCTGCGTCGCTTCGTCAGCCAGGCGCTGATCTTCGCGGCGTTGCCGGTGCTCTTCCTGGCAGCGGTCGACATCCCGGTGCTGGCCGTCTGCGGGTTCGTGGTCGGCATGGGGATCGCGCCGATGCTGATCACCGCGTTCGGGCTGATCGCCGAGATCGTCCCGTCCATGGCGCTGACCGAGGGCATGGCCTGGCTGACCACCGGGCTGAGCATCGGCTACGGCCTGGCCTCGGCGGCGGTCGGGCGCATCGCCGACGCGCACGGCGCCCGCGTGGCGTTCAGCGTGACGATCGGATCCGGCGTCCTGGTCGGCGTCCTGGCCATCGCGCTGCTGCGGCGGATCGCCCGCCCGGTCGCCGAGTCGGAACCGGTGGCTGTCGGTTCTTGATGGCACCATCGACGGTGTGCCGCTGTACCGGGATGACGCGGTCGTGCTGCGAGTGCACAAGCTCGGTGAAGCCGACCGGATCGTCACCATGCTCAGCCGCCGGCACGGCAAGGTGCGCGCGGTGGGCAAGGGCGTGCGGCGCACGTCGTCGCGGTTCGGGGCACGGCTCGAACCGGGCAGCCACATCGACGTCCAGCTCTACAGTCGCTACTCGCTCGGGTCGCAAGCTCCCCTCGGCGGCCGCACGCTCGACATCGTCAACCAGGTCGAATCGCTCGGCGCGTTCGGTGCGTCGCTGGCCGGCGACTACTCGCGGTGGACCGCGGCGTCGGCGATCTGCGAGACCACCGACCGGATGACCGAGGAGGGTGAGCCGTCGCTGCGCCTGTACCTGCTCGTGGTCGGCGCCCTGCGCGCGCTGGTCGAGCGCGACCACGACGGCGGTCTGGTGCTGGACGCCTTCCTCATCCGGGCGATGTCCAACGCCGGGTGGGAACCAGCTCTGAACGAGTGCGCGAAGTGCTCGGCGCCCGGGCCGCACACGGCGTTCAACATCGCGGCCGGGGGAGCGGTGTGCGACTCGTGCCGCCCGCCCGGATCGACCAATCCGGATCGGGACACCATCGCCCTCATGGTGGCGCTGTTGCGCGGCGACTGGGCCCGGGCCGACGCCAGCGCGCCGGGGCCTCGGCGGACGGCCAGCGGGCTGATCGCCGCGCACCTGCAATGGCATCTCGAGCGCGGCCTGCGGTCGCTGCCCCTGGTCGACCGGGCCTTCGAATCCGGTTGAGATCGCCCATAGGGTTGGCATCAAGATCAGTTGCCAACGAGGAGTCTCATGGGTTCGGACCTGTCCGGTAAGGCCGCCGTCGTCACCGGGAGCTCGCGCGGAATCGGGCGCGCGATCGCCATCGGGCTCGCCGCTCGCGGTGCGGCGGTGACCGTGTCCTACCTCAAGAACGCCGAGCGGGCGGACGAGGTGGTCCGCACCATCCACGACCAGGGTGGGACGGCGATCGCGGTCCAGGCCGACCTTGCGCAGCACAGCGAGGTGACCCGCCTGTTCGACACGGCCGAGGACGCCCTCGGTCCGCTGGACATCGTCTTCGCCAACGCTGCGGACGTCGTCATCAAGCCGTTCGTCGAGCTGACCGAGGCCGACTTCGACTTCCTCTTCGCCGCGAACGTCAAGAGCGCGTTCTTCACGATGCAGGAGGCGGCCCGCCGGGTCCGCGACGGCGGGCGGATCGTCGCCACCTCGACCGGCGGTACCCGCATGCTCTTCACCGAGACGTCGCTCTACCTCGGCACCAAGGGCGCGGTGGAGCAATTCGTCCGCGTGCTCTCGCGCGAACTCGGTCCGCGCAACGTCACGGTCAACGCGCTCTCACCCGGGTTCACCGACACGGACCTGCTGCCCGATCGCGATCGCGAAGTCGCGGCGAGCCTGTCCTCGTTCGGCCGGGTCGGCCAACCCGAGGACGTCGCCGACGTCGCGGTGTTCCTGGCCAGCGACGAGGCTCGGTGGGTCACCGGGCAGAACGTGGCCGCCGGCGGCGGCGTCTTCTAGGGCTTCGAACCTGGTCGAAACGTCTCGCCGGACGCGGGCCGCTCAGCGTCTACTGACCGCATGCGTGTGCTCGCGGCTGCCGTCATCCTGCTCGTATCGCTCATCGCGCCGGCCTCGGCCGCGCCGTCCCACCGCGTGGTGTCGACGCCGCCGGCGCCGACCGCGCAGCGGACCCCGGCCCTGACCGGGACGCATCCGTGCCCCGACAACCCGGGATTCGCCTGTTCGACCCTGCGCGTCCCGCTCGACCACCGGCAGCCGGGCCAGCGCTCGCTCGACCTGGCGGTGGCCGTCGAGGACAAGCCGGCGGCCCGGCACGTGCTGCTGTTCCTGACGGGTGGACCGGGCCAGCCCGGGCTGCCGTTCCTGAGCCGCGTCACGAACACCACCGCGTCGCTGCCCGACTACCGGCTGGCCATGATCGATCAGCGCGGCACCGGGGCGAACGCCCTGCAGTGCCCGGAGCTGCAGGACGTCATGGGCTCGACCGACCTGGCCGTGCCGACTCCGCAGGACGTGCGCGACTGCGCCGCGGCGATCGGTCCGGACCGCCGCTTGTACGGCACCGCCGACACCGTCGCCGACCTGGACGACCTGCGCGCGTCACTCGGCGTCGACCGCATCAGCCTGGACGGCGTCTCGTACGGCACGTACGTCGCCGAGCGGTACGCGATCACCTACCCGCGCCGGGTCGACAAGCTCGTGCTGGACTCGGTGGTGCCCGACACCGGGGCCGAGCCGCTGTCCACCACGCCGATGAGCGCCAGCGCCCGGGTGCTGCGCGAGGTGTGCGCCGCGCGGACCTGTCCCGGCGATCCGGTCGCCGAGCTGGCCGCCACCGTACGCCGGCGTACGGACGGCTCGGAGATCCTGAACGCGCTGACCATCCTCGGCATCGTCGACCCCGACTACACCGGCGTGCCGGAGCTGCTGCACGACGCGGCGAACGGCAATTTCGCCCATCTGGACGGGCTGATCGCCGGCGTGCACCAGGGCTCGGCCGCCACGCCCGAGGAGCTGAGCCAGGGCCTGCACGCCAGCACCATCTGCGCCGACCTGCGCTGGCCGTGGGGCACCTCCGCCGCGCCGTTGGCGGTGCGCAAGCTCGCGTTGCGGGCCGCGGTGGCCCGGTTGCCCGAGTCGGCGGTCTACCCGTACGACAGGCGCACCGCCTACGGCAACGGCCTCGCGCAGACCTGCCTGTACTGGCCGGACGCCCCGGTGCCGCACCCGGCCGGGCACCTGCCGCACGTGCCGACCCTGCTACTCGGCGGCGACCGCGATCTCTCGACGCCGAACGAATGGCTGCGTGCGGTGGCGGCCCGCATCCCGGGATCGCAGGTCGTGATCGTCCCCGGAGCCGGCCACTCGGTGCAGACCCGGGCCGCCAATGCCCCGGCCCGCGCCGCCGTCCAGGCCTTCCTACGCTCCTGACGGGGCCGAGAGCAGGACGTCGGCGTGCGGGGTGCGCCGGTACAGCACCCGGGCCCCGGATCGGGACCGCAGCGCCAGCCCGGACCGGTGCAGGATCCCGAGGTGGTACGAGACGGCGCTGAGCGTCAGGTGGTGCCGGCCGGCCAGCTCGGTCGTGGTGCGCGGCACGTGCAGGTCGGCGAGCAGCGCGGCCCGTGTGGCCCCCAGCGTGGCGCCGAGCGGGGCGGTCCGTCCGGCCGGGGCCGGTTCGACCGCGACGACGACCGGGTAGCACACGATCGGCGGGCGGCGCTCGCTGTAACACGGGTCGATCAGCGCGTTCGGCTGAGCCCGCACTGCCGTCGGCATGAGCACTAGCGTCTCGTCGCAGTCGACCGCCGCCTCGTACGGCGACTCGATGTAGATCGCGCCGTCCCGCCAGCCGATCTGCGGATGTAGCTGGCTCAGCAACGCCGCCGCCCCGGATCGGGCCAGCACGCCGGCCTTCCGGTCGACGTCGGCGGCCAGGGACGCTCGGATCGAGGGCCACACCGGGCCGAGCGTCGCCGGCCACAGCACTGCCAGCTCGTCGGCCAGCCGCTGCGCCAGGTGCGCCTCGCCGACCGCCAGCGCGGCAGCCACCGGCGCGGGTAGTTCCTGCGGGGCCAGTCCGGCCGCCGGGCGACCACGCACGATCGCGGTCATCTCGGCCCGGACGCGCCGCGCCGGGGTCGCCCGGACGAGGCGCAGCTGCGCGGTCACGTCCAGCCCGTCGGTGGACGGCTCGGGGACGAGCAGATCGGGAAGGTAGCGACCTGGACCGGTCAGCGCGCGCAGCAACGGGACGGCGTCGCCGTCGAGGACCTCGCAGGTGGCGCGCAGCCACGGCCGCTGGTGTGCGCGGGCCCGCTCCGGGCGGGCGCTCAGCTCGAGCAGTCCGGCCAGCTCGGCCAGCGGCGAGATCGCGAACCGGGTATGGGCGATGCCGTGCACACCCATCCGGATCCGGAACACCGGCCCAGTCTGGCAAGCCGCCGACGCCGGGATGCCCGGCGTGACCGGACCGTGACTCGCCCGAGGCCGGATCGGCGGTTCGCTACCGTGACCCGGTGACTTCGTCGACTCGCGCCCGCCGACGGGGCCAAACCTGGCCCGATCCGCCGCCGCACCCGTCCGGCGCCCAGCCGCCGAACATCCCCGCGCAGTTCCGGCCCAAGCACGTCGCGATCGTCATGGACGGCAACGGCCGGTGGGCCCACCAGCGCGGCCTGCCTCGCACCGAAGGGCACCGGGCCGGCGAGGCGGCGCTGATGGACGTGCTCTACGGCGCCATCCAGCTGGGCATCTCGACCGT
>DASXYE010000054.1:0-3305 GCA_036502695.1 Jatrophihabitantaceae bacterium | reverse complement strand
AGCCCGCTGCTCGGCGCGGTCAACATGCTCCGCCTGCTCGGCGACGAGGACAACGGCATCACCTACAGCTACGCCGCCGGGCACAACTTCGCGGCGCCCAGCGACAACATCGACATGCTGCGCCGCAACCTGCGCGGGCAGAGCGGTGGCAAGGGCCGTAGCGAGATCCAGGCCAAGGTCAGCGCGGTCTGCGAGGCGATCGAGCGGTACACCGGCGTATGGCGGGGCGACGAACCGGTGGTGCGGGCCGCGGCGGCCACTCTCGACGACACGGCGCTCGCCCCGGCCGAGCTGATGCTGTTCTCCGAGCGGCAGCTCGCCAATCGCGACGAGTGGAACGCCGACCCGTCGCACCGGCTGCATCTCGTCCCGGAACCGTTCCAGACCGACCGGCCGATCGACTGGTCGCGGGCCTGGTCGCTGACCCATGACGCCGAGCGGCTGCTGCCGGCCGGCTACGCCTGGTACGGCCACCCCGATCTGGCCGAGCACTTCTACTGCGTCACCGACTCGAACGGCAACGCCAGCGGCAACACGCTGGAAGAGGCGATCCTGCAAGGGTTCTGCGAGCTCGTCGAGCGCGATGCGGTGGCGCTGTGGTGGTACAACCGGGCCCGCCGGCCGTTGTTCGACCTCGACGACCTGGACGATCCCTACGTCGCGACGCTGCGCGACTTCTACGCGACGATGGACCGCAAACTCTGGGTGCTCGACCTGACCAGCGACCTCGGCGTGCCGACGTTCGCGGCGGTGTCCAGCCGCGAACACCCGGTGCAGGACGTCATGGTCGGGTTCGGAGCGCACCTGGATCCGCGCATCGCGGCAATCCGGGCGCTGACCGAGGTGAACCAGTTCCTGCCCTTCGTCGACCAGCGCGATGCCGACGGCAACACCATCTACCGCACCGACGACCTCGAGACGCTCGACTGGTGCCGTACAGCCACGCTGGAGACCGAGCCGTGGCTGGTCGGTGATCCGGCCCAGCCCGCGAGCACGCTGGCGTCCTACCAGCCCTTGGCCGGCGACGACCTGGCCGGGCACGTCGAGGACTGCGTGGCCCGGGCCGGTACGCGCGGCCTCGAGGTGATCGTGCTCGACCAGTCCCGTCCGGATCTCGACCTGTCGGTGGCGAAGGTGATCGTGCCGGGCATGCGGCACTTCTGGCGCCGGCTCGGCCCGGGGCGGCTCTACGACGTGCCCGTCCAGCTGGGCTGGTTCGACCGCCCCCGCACCGAGGACGAGCTCAACGACCGGAACGTGTTCTTCTGATGGACACCGTGATCCGGCTGCGTCCCGACGCCGCGCTGAGCGAGAACGGCGACGGGCGCACGCTGACGTTCCCGGACGGTTCGGCCGAGCTGCGCGACCTGTCGCCCGGTGTGCGGGCGGCGCTGGACGCGCTGACCGGCGGCGAGCTCGACGACACGGGGCTCGGCGCGACGGTACTCGGGCTGGACGGCCCGGCCGGCTTGGCCCGCTGGCAGCACCTGCGGACGCGGTTGGACGCCGGTGGGCTGCTCGAACGGACCGTTCGCGACGGCGAGCGCATCATCGCCCGGCTGCGCGTGCTCGGCCGCGGCCCGGTCACCGTGCCGTCCGCCTTGCCGGAGCGGGTGCGGCTGTCGCGCCACGCCATCGCCCGGGTCGAGGACGGCGTGCTGCTGGTCGCGGCACCCGCCAGCCATTGTGCAGTCGAGCTGTACGACACGGCGCTGCTGGCCAGCCTGGCCGACTGGGCGTCATCCAAGGAAAACACAGCCGTGCTGCGGTTACTCGCTGCCGCCAGCACCCTGGTCAGCGACGAGGAAGACGCGACGCAGGAACGCGCGCAGTGGCGGACCCACGACCTGTGGCTGCACTCGCGGATCCGCAACAGCCAGCTCGGTCCCAGCTACGGCGGCACGTATCCGCTGCGCGACCGGTTCGAGCCGCTGCCCGTCGCGCCGGCGGCCCGCACCGGCGAGCGGATCGCCCTCACCACACCGGACCTGGACGTCGTGGCCAAGCAGGATCCGCCGCTGACCGAGGTGATCGAGCAGCGCCACTCGGTCCGCGAGCACGACGACGCCAGCCCCATCACCGTCGAGCAGCTCGGCGAACTGCTCTACCGCACGGCCCGCACCCGCATGACGTTCGACGGCTCGGACGGGCAGGTGCTGGCCGATCGCCCCTATCCGTGCGGCGGCGCCGTCCACGAGCTGGAGCTCTACCCGCTCGTCACGTCCTGCGCCGGGCTCGAACCCGGGCTGTGGCACTACGACGGTCACGGGCACGCGCTGGAGCACGTCGCCGAGGCCAGCCAGGCGACCCGCACGCTCGTCGACCAGGCCAAGTCGGCCAGCCTGATGCCGACCGATCCGCAGGTGTTGCTGATCGTCGCGGCCCGGTTCGGCCGGATCATGTGGAAGTACGACACGATCGCGTACTCGCTCACCCTCAAGCACGTCGGCGTGCTGTACCAGACGATCTACCTCGTCGCCACGGCGATGGGGCTGGCCGTGTGCGGCCTGGGCGGCGGTAACGCGGCGACGTTCGCGGCGGCGTCCCGACTGGACTTCCACAGCGAGGGCAGCGTCGGTGAGCTGGTGATCGGCTCGCGGCCGGCCGTGGTGCGCAGCTGGGCCGAGCAATGAACTTCCGTTTCAAGGCCATGCAGGCCATGCGCGAGCCGGACCAGCTCGACATGCCGACCATGCTGGCCCGCCCGCGCGGCTGGGTGGCCACGTTCGTCGTGCTCGTCGTGACGCTCGGCGCGGTGGTCTGGGCGATCGTCGGCCGGCTGCCCCGCACCGTCGCCGCGACCGGGTTGCTGACCCATCCGCGTGGGGTGGCGCAGGTGCAGAGCCTCTACGCCGGCCAGGTCCGCGACGTGCGGGTGAGCGCCGGCGGACACGTGGCGGCGAACGAGGTCGTCGCCGAGGTCGCCGACGCGCACGGTGCCGACCGGCCGGTGCGCAGCCCCTTCGCCGGGCAGGTCGTGTCGCTGGACGCCAGCGCCGGGCAGGTGATCGGGGTCGGCGCCTCGGTGCTGACCGTCGAGCGCACGGACGGCCCGAACGACCGGCTGGTCGCGATGCTGTTCGTGCCGGCCGACAAGGCCACGGGCATCCGCCCGGGCGGCGCCGTCGACCTGTCGGTGTCCTCCGCCCCGGCGGCCCGCTTCGGCGTGCTGCGCGGACGAGTCGCCTCGGTGGGCGCGTTCCCCATGACGTCGGTCGAGCTGTCCGGGCTGCTCGGCGGCACGCTGGCCGTGGACACCTACGTGGCCGGCTCGGCTCCGAAGCTGGTGATCGTCGACCTGGAGA
>DASXYE010000053.1:0-2652 GCA_036502695.1 Jatrophihabitantaceae bacterium | reverse complement strand
CGCGTACAGACCAAGCCGTTCCATAAGCTCGACCGCGCGACCAGCCGCGAGCTGCGCGAGGAGGCGGACCGGCTGACGGAGCTGCACCGCTAGCGCAGCCGCAGGGAGCGTTCGATGGCTAGCCCGCGACGATGCGGAAGCTCACGCTCTTCGCCTTGGCGGTCCCGCCCGCGTCGTGCGGGATCAGGCGGAGGCGGTAGCGCCCGGGCGCCAGAGGCTTGCCGCGCAGCCGCGCGCTGAAGCGCACGCGGTTCACGCCGGTCTTGCCACTGCGCTCCACGCGCCCATGCTTGACGGTGCGGAACCGGCCGTGGCGGCCGCGGAGCTGCACCAGGAAGCGCACGCGCGAGGCGCGTGAGAGGCGGAAGCTGACGCGTCCGCCACGGCGCACCGAGAGCGTGGCTCCGTGCGTTGCCGGAGTGAAGCGGCGAGGGCTGATCGACAGCCGGGACAACGTCGGCGGCCCGGCCAACGCGCTGACGCTGGCCGAGTCGTTGGCGGCATTGCCATCCGGACGCGAGCCACCCACGTGCACGCTCAGTTCCTGCCGGCCGGCGCGGCTCGTCTTCACGCCCAGAGTGACGCTGGCCGTGGCGGCGGCCACGAGCGAGCCGAGGTTGCACGTGACCGCGCCGCTGCAGGCCGGCGGCGTTGAGGCCAGCGTCGCGCCCGGTGGAAGGACGCCGGTGAGCTGCACGCCGGTGGCGACGTCAGGTCCCGCGTTCGTGACCTTCACGGTGTAGGTGATCTGTCCGCCGCGCTTGACCACCGCCGGGGCGACCGTGGCGGTCACCCCCAGATCCGCCGCGAAGGTCCGCTCAACGGCGCCGATGTCGCACGCCCCGTCCTGCGGCCGTGCGATCCCGCGCTGGTCGGTGGCCGGGCACTTGCTCGCGAGCCCCGCGTTCAGCGCCGGGCTGTCGAGCGCCGGCAGCTCGGTGAACGTCGGCCCGCCGTTGTCGGCGAGCTGTCCTACCTTCGGGTCAGTGCCCGTCAGGTCCCCGGCGGCACCGAGCCCACAGCTGTTGCCGTTGTCGATGTTGTGGCCGAGCGAGGTAAGTGCCTGCTCGCAGTTGTCGCCGCTCGGGGTCGAGATGATCGAGTTGACGATCGTCACCGTGGCGTTGTTCTGGAACGTCTCGTGGCTCCCGGCGGTGTTGCCGTCGAAGGTCACATTGGTCACCTGCACGGGGGTGTTGTTGAACACTGCCGCCCCTACGCCTCCAGGGCTCGAATTCCCCTGGAAGGTCGAGTTGCTGATGTTGAGCGGTGCGGAACCGAAAAAGCCGGCGCCACCCCCGTCCGCCGTATTCGACGCAAAGGTGCTGCCGCTGATCGTCGACAGCGTGGACGCGTTGTTGAAGATCGCGCCGCCGACGGCGCCGCCGCTCATGGTCGCCTGGTTGCCCTGCCAGGTGGAGTCAGCCACGTTGAGGGTCACGTTCATCGATGTGAAGAACCCGGCGCCTTCTCCATGATCCGAGGTGTTGCCGAGCAGGCGGCTGCCGTTGATCGTGATCGTCGAGCCGGCCGCCTGGTCGAAGATCCCGCCACCGGACGTGAACTGCGAGGTCGATGTCGCGTGGTTGTCGCTGATCGTCGTGTTCTCGATCGTCACGTTGCCCGCGGCGACGAAAATTCCGCCGCCCTCTGGAGGGGCGGTCGTGCTGGTGGCGGTGTTGCCCGTGATCACGCTGTCGCGGATCACCAGGTCGCCGACGTCGTTCTCTACGCCGGCGCCCGTAGGCTCCGCGCCGATCACGTGGCCGCCCGTGACCGTCACGCCGGAGATCGTGGAGTTCCCGCCGCTCTTCCCGAACACGCGGATGTTCGGCGCCGCGTGGATCGTTGTGATGGCTGCGCCCGCGCCCGAGATCGTCATCGAGCTCGACATCGTGAGCTGCGCGGCGCTCAGCGCGTAGTCGCCGGCCGGCACAACCACCGTGTCGCCGGAGCCTAGGTTGGCCTGAACGATCGCGTCGCGCAGCGAGCAGTTCGCCGGCGTGCAGGCGCCGTCGTTGGTGTCGGCGGTCTTCGTGACGGTCCAGGTAGTGGCGGCCGAGGCGCTGCCGGCGACGACGAGTGCGGAGGTCACCACCAAGCAGGCAAGGAACGCGCGAGCCACGTCACGACCCTCCCAGCACCAGCCGATCTCGTCAAGCGCTCAGCGGTGGCGCGCGGCGCGCAGCCTGATCACGCGCGTGCGTGAGGTGTGGCCGCCGGTCCGACCCGTGGCGAGCACGCGCAGCTCGATCCGCCGCACGCCGTGCGGGATGCGCAGGCTGAAGCGGCGCGGTCTGCGACTCAACCCGAAGCGCTTGATCGCCAGCCGCTTGAGATGCCGTGACCCGCTGCGCGCGGCCAGCACCTCCGTTCGCAGCGTGCAGCCCGCGGTACAGCGGGCGCTCACGCGTAGGCGCGGGCGCCGGCCGTCCCGCCGGATCGCTAGCCGTAGCCGCGGGCCCACCGGCCTCGCCTGCGGATCCGGATGGCAGACCTTGACTGCGCCGCTTGGGGCCGGCGTGGAGGAGAGGCCGCGCATCGTCCTCACGGCATCGAGATATGCGGCGCCCGCGACGTTGGGGATGCCGTTGGAGTTGGCGAGCGCGAAGGAGGTGTCGAGGCCGGTGTTGCCGCCGCTGAAGGTGATCC
>DASXYE010000052.1:0-7558 GCA_036502695.1 Jatrophihabitantaceae bacterium | reverse complement strand
GCGCGTGCGGGCGCATAATCGGGACGTGGCGGCGCGCTTCGGCTCGCACGAGGTCCGCACCCGGCTGACGATCGCCCGGGGCTTCGCCGAACTCGTTCGCGATGCGGCGCCGGACGAGACGATGCACGAGGACGCCGGCCGGATCCTGTCCGAGCTGGACAAGGCGTCCGCGCTGACCACGCAGCTGCTCACGCTGGTCCGGGTCGAGGCGTCGTCACCGCGCGCCGACGTGCAAATGGTCGATCTCGACGAGTTGCTCGACGGCGTGTCGAGTCGCTGGGCCGCCACGTTCGATCGGCAGTGGTCGCACTCGAGCGGGGTCGGCCTGATCTTCGGCGATGCGGAACGGCTCGAGGCGGCGCTGTACTGCCTGGTCGAGAACGCCACGAAGTTCACGGTCGAGTCGGATCTGATCGCCATCGAGGCGGGCATCAAGGACGACGAGATCCAGGTCAGCGTGCGTGACTCGGGCAGCGGGATCCCGCAAGAGGATCTGGCCCGGGTTACCGAGATGTTCCAGACCGGCAGCACGGCCGGAGCGCGGGCCGGCAGTGGCTTGGGTCTGGCCATCGTTCGCGCGATCGTGACCGCGCACAACGGCACCCTCGAGGTGGTGAGTGCCGTCGGGGTCGGGACACGGGTGACGATCCACCTTCCGCTGAGCCTGCGGGAACGGCGCGGCCCACTCGCACGCGGTGACGGGAGCGCCGGCCCGAACCGGTTGGGGACCCGTCCGGTCGATATCTCGCTGGTCCGTAGTTGAGGGTGGCCGGCCGGTCAACGCCATTGGGGGAACGGGCCGACCGGCCGGCCGCGGATTCGCTCGGGGGGAGAGCGAATCCTGGGAGCGGGTCAGCCCGCTCCGGCTTTGACCAGCTCTCCGTCGCGCGCTGCGGAGCCGCCCCTCGGGGGGCTGACCGCGCGTCGCGATCGGATCAGGAATGCCGTCCAGCCGAGGGCGAGCATCGCTGTGAGCAGTATCGCGAGCAGGCGCAACCGATCGCCGATCGGCGCGGTCGACACCGTTGCCGGCCGGGTGACCGACCGGGCGCCGCCGACCGTCCAGCGGTAGACGTGGGTTGCTTCGGGGAGCCCGGCTCGGAGCACGGTCACCTCGACGCCGAGCCGGCCGGGGGCCGTCACGTCGCCGGCCACCGACCAGCGCCCGTCGGCCAGTCGTTCGGCCGCGAGCGGCCCGGTCCGGCGTCCGTCCAGCCCGATCATCGACACCAGCACGCGACGGATCGGTGCGGGGGCCGGACGCCGGGTGTCGAACACGCTCACCGTGACGACGTTGCGGCCGGGCCGGTTGGGGCGAATCGCCAGCGCCTGCTGCAGATCGTCGACCGCTGCGGCCAGGACGGGCACCGTGGCCGGTCGGGGGCTCGCCACGAACTGCGGCTCGCGCGCCGGCTGCCCGCTGGTGAGCAACGCGGCCAGTCCCAGCACCAGGGCGGCCGCGAGAGCCTCCGCCACCACGGTCCGGACCGGCACGCCGGTCGGCCGCCGACTGCGCAGCCGACGATGATTCACCAGGCCCAGCCCGCCCACGGCGGCGACCACCGCCACCTTGATCAGCAGCGTGCGCCCGTACGTGGTGAGCAGGGCGGCGTCGATCGAGCCGACGACGTCACTGGCCAGGTAGACGCCGGTGACCACGATGATGCTCACGCACGCGGCGGCGTACACCCCGAATCGGCGCAGCACGGCGCGCACATCGTCCGATGACACTTCTCCCTTACGCCACAGCGGGAATCCAATCGTGATGAGAACGAGCAAGGCTCCGGCCCAGGTGGCGGCGGCCGCCAGGTGCACACCATCCGCGGCCACCCGGGTGCTTACTACGGCCGTACCGGCGCCCGAGTGACCCAGCAACGCCGAGCCGATGCCGGCGCATGCAACACCGGCCACCGTGACGGCGATTCGCGGCGCCTTCGGCCGGGACGCCCGGCCGGCCAGCAGCGCAGCAGCAACCAGCAACACGAAGCCGATCTCGCGCACCAGCCAGCGCGCACCGTACGACCCGCGCATCAGGTCCACGACCGACGAGCCGCTCGCCGCGTACTGGTCAACGAGCAACGCGACGGCGCAGAGGGCACCCGACGCCGCTCCGAAGGCCGACAGCCGCGCGCATCGACGCGCGGCCGCGCCGTCCACCCCGCTGCGGCGCAGCAGCCGGACCGTGAGCAGCCCGCCGAGGGAGAACGACAGCGACAGGAACAGCAGCCAGCGCAGCGAGGACTCGTCCAGGCGCGGCGCCGGTTCGCGCTGACCCGCCGCGGTCACGGGCCGGCCGATTCCGAAGACGAGCAGACCGCTGGTGCGGTGCAGGTCGTCGCTGGACAGCGTCTGCCACGACACCCGGTACGCGCTGTGCGGCAACGTCGGCAGGGTGGCCACGACCTGGACCGGGTCCTCGGTCGAGCCCGAATCGCCGCCGACGAGGTGCACATTGCTGACCGGATAGTGCTTTCCGTCGGAGTCGACGACGTCGATGTGCGTTGCTGAGATGACGACCGATTCGCTGAACGCCAGCCGCAACGCGTCCGGGGCGGTGGTGAGAACAGCACCGTCGGCCGGGTTGCTGTCGCTGAGGAACGCGTGCGCACTCGCCGGGGCGACGGGCAACACCATGAGCAACGCGACGATGGCCGCCGCCAGCGCGATGGCCCGCCGGATCATCACAACACCGGCACGTGCTCGAGGCGCAGCGACCCGTCGACGATGGTGGCCCGCTCCCCGGACTTCAGCGCACCGCGGGTGTTCTCGTAGACCAGGTAGTAGGTCTGCCCGTCGCGGAGCGCGTGGCCCTGCTTCATCAGCGAGACACGGGTCGTCTGCCGCTTGCGTGACTCGCTGTGCAGCGCCGGCGGGTGCGCGGTGTCGGACTGGAACCGCTGCGCCTTCTCGCTGTCGAGGACGACGTAGGTCAACGTGATCAGGCCACCGTCACCGACGACGGCGACCCGCGAGAAGCGCACGCCCAGCTGGCTCTCCATCGCGGCGCTCTGCGGCATGGTCGTCGACCGAGGTGCCGGTCGAGCCAGGGCGTAGCCGCCGGCGGCGATACCGCCGACCACGATCGCCAGTGCCACGACGACGGCCGGCAGCCAGCGCCGTGGGATCCGCCGGACGGCGGTGACGATGCTCTGCATGGTGCTTCCTTCCCCCTGAGGATCCGGGGCTGCGCTGCGGACTGCGCAGCCCCGGCATTGCGCTACAGCGTGCTGCGCGTCGACACGAAGCTGTCGAAGTACGCCGTTCCCGAGGTGGTGCTGGTGAAGCCGGCGGTCACGCCGAGCAGCACGGTCTCCACCCGCACCGTGCCTGTGTTGGCGGTCTGGGTGGACACCGTCGTCCCGTCGATCTTCAGCGCGAGCGAGCCCGCGGTGGCCGCGACCCAGTCGACCTGCACGGTGTGCCGGCCGGCAGCCAGATTCACCCAGTTGCCGACAACCGTCGCCCCGGTGTTCCTCGTCAGCACCGTCCGCAGTTGCGGGCTGCCGCCGTTGATCCGGTACTGCACGGTGAACGCCGCCGATCCGTTCGTCGGTGTCCGCGCCTCGAAGATCGTGAGCACGGTGTTGGCGTTGTTGCCCGGCGTCAACGAGTTGCGGTTGAAGACGAACCGGGCGTGGTAGCCGGTCTCCGCCGACGGCGAGTTGTCCGTGCGGTAGCTCGCCTGGTTGGCGTTGCCACCCGGCATGGTGACCTGCATGCCGCGCGTGCTGCCCGGCTCGTTCGTGGTCGGCATCGCGGCGGCCGCAGTGGTGGACACCGCCCCGGTCGTCGCACTCCACGCCGGATCGGTCGGCTCGAAGTTGTTGGCGAAGATGCCGTTCGGCCGGGAAACGGTCACCGTGGTGTTGACGGCGTTGCTCCAGTTGCCGGCCGTGTCCTTGACCCGGATGTTGAACCGCTGGGCCCCCGACGCGATCCCCGCCGTTGGCACGAGAACGACCGCCTGGCCATTCACCACACTGACCGAGACAACCGTGCCGCGACCGACACCCGGGTCGGTGGTGCCGAGCCAGAACTCGGCCGACGCCACGCCCACCGCCTCGGTCACTGGTGCCGTGAACGTGATCGTCGCCGCGCCGTTGGTCGGGTTGGGCGTCGCGGTAAGCGCGCCCAGCACTGGTGCGGTCTTGTCGACGATCAGGTTGATCGCCAAGAGATCGCCCCAGGTCCCGGCCGCATCCTGGCCGCGGACGTACACATGGTGCGTGCCGTTGGTCAGGGCCCTGACCTGCGAGATCGGAATCAGCCCGTACACGGCCTCGGTGGTCGAGTCGAGCCGTCCGTCGACGGCGATCAGTTGCAGCCCGGTGCCGCCGGGCGGGTTCGAGTTCGCCGGGTCGAGGAAGGCCTCGGCGTCGGCGATGGTGCTCTGCGGCTGACCGCCGAGGTCCTTGTCGCTGATCTGCGCGGAGACGACCAGGTAGCCCGGGTTGCTCTTGTCGGTGAGCACGCCGTTGGACGGGTTCGGCCCGACACTCGCGGCGTCGACGGCCGGACCGGTCAGGTCGACCACGAGCGGGATGTCCAGCGGCGGACCCCACAGGTTCAGGGAGTCCTTGCTGTGCAGGTAGACGTGGTGGGTTCCCTCGGTGAGACCGTGGACGGTGGCGGCCGTCAGGGTCGCGTCCAGCGAGACGACCATGGCGGTGCGGTTGCGGGCCACCGGCAGACCGGTGCCGTCCGCGCCGACCGCGTCGATGAAGTACTCGGCACCGGTGATCGTGCCGCCGGCCGCCGTGTCGTCGCCCGTGGCCGACACAGCGACATCGACGGTCCCGTTGGCCGGTGAATCCGCCACTGAACCGTTCGTCGTCGCAGGCCCGGTCTTGGGCAGGTTGAGAACCGCCGAACCGACGACGCCCCAGTTGCCCGCCGAGTCCAGCGCCCGGACGTACACGGTGTGCTTGCCGGCGCTGAGGCAGTTCAACGCGACCGTCGACGGAGTGCAGGTGGCAGCGACGGCGGGGATCGTGCCGTGCGCGCCGGTCACCGACACCGCGCCGAAGCCACCGGTCATCGGGGTTCCGAATCCGACACCCGTCGTGACCGCGTCGTCCACGACGAACTCAGCCTGGCTGACGTTCGAGCCACCAGTGGTGGCATCGCTCAGGTCAGCCGTCACGGTCACGTCGGTGCGTGCGTCGGACGGGTTCGGCGAGAGCGCGATGTGCGACGACACCGGGCCGACACCGTCCGTGCTGGGTGGTGGGGCGTTGGTGTCGAGGAAGGTCAGTAGGCCGCCGAATGCGAGCTGCAGCGGGTCGCCCGTGTTCTGGCCGTTGTTGTCCAGGTGCTGGGCCGGCTCGTAGACCGCGAGCTTCGACTCGGGGCCGGTCGGCGTCGTGACGATGGTGTCGAGCGTCTCGCCGGGGTCCACACTCTCCGCGGTGATGGTCGACTGGAACTTCAGCTGGTGGCCGTCCTGTGCGATCTCGACCTGGTCGCCGCCGAGCACGCTCACCGCGTGCGTCTGCGATCCGGCGTTCACGTAGCGCAGCAGGACGTGGTGGCCCTGATCGGTACTGATCGGGTCGGCGGCCGGATACGGCTTGCCGTTGAACATCCGGTACTTCGGCGCGAAGTTACGCATGTCGAAGGTGTCGGGGTGGGCGTTCAGCGCCGGGTCGACCTCGGTCATCACGAGCACGCCGTCATCGTCGTAGGTCGTGGCCGGATAGCCGGACGCCGGACCGTACGCGGAGCCGTCAGCCGGGAGCACGACCAGCGCGCCCGCGAGTCCCATCGCGACCTGACGGGTGCCGTTGCTGGTGTGTCCGGCCTCGTAGAGGAACGTCCCGGCCCGGCTCGCAGGGAAGCTGTAGGTACGCGACGCGCCCGTCGCGACGCCGGTCGTGTCGTCGCCCGCTGTGCCGGCGAACGCGGCCGCGGCCTGTCCAGGCAGGGCCAGTGAGACGCTCTCGCCCGCGAGCTGGTTGTGCACGGTGATGCTGACCTGATCACCCTGGTTGAGGACGAGCACCGGGCCCGGCGCCGTCGCCGAGCCAGCCGCACCCGTCGTCGAGAATCCCCATATGGGGACGGATGATCCGAGCAGGGAAGTCGTCCCCGCCATCGCGTAGAGGTCGCACGCCGCTGTACCGGTACCGGCGGTGCAGCCCCGAGGGGTCAGCTTGCCCACCGGCGCCGCGACCGCCCGAGTCGGCACGCCGGCCGTCGCGCGAGCCGGTGCAGATCGCGCCCGCGCCGGCGCGGCCGTGGACAGCATTGCCGCGACGAGCGCCGTCACCGCCAGGGCCGCGAGCAGTACAGGCCGGCTGTGGAACCGTCCACCAGTCATGTCGAGTGTCATTGCCCCGGCCCTCACTATGCCGCGCAGCCGTCGGGCGGGTCGATGCGGAAGACCGTCATCATTCCCCCGAAGGTTGCTCCGTAGTTGGTGGCTTGCTCGAGTGCGTGGCTGTGCGCCACGTGGTAGTACCCGCCGCACTCGTTGTTCGACGTGATGTTCGGCGGTAGCGGATTCTTGGTGCCGAGGTAGCCGCTCTCGCTGAACCAGGTGTCGGGCCCGACGAGCAACTGATCGGTGACGGCCGGGATCTGCGTCGGTATCGGGTTGGTGCTCGAGTTCCAGTGCTCGACGTCGCGCCAGTCCATGAGGACGTCGAGCGTCTGGCCCGGCCCGACGTCGAGGTCGTACTTCTGGTAGGAGAGGTCTTCACCGCTCGGACCCTGCAGCGCCTTGCCGTCGCGGTTGATGACGCGCTCGTCGCTGCCGTGCGGGTGGAACGGGTAGTTGACCGTTCCGGCGTTCAGGTAGCGGATCGTCGCCGGCAGCGGGTTGGTCACCGCGTCGTACGGCTTGATGTGGACGAGGGCGCCATAGGGCTGGGTGGTCAGCCACGACGCGTAGTTCGGAGCAAGGGTGTCCGGCATGCTCCGCCCGTTGATCATGAAGTAGCGGGCCGTGTACTTGCTCCAGTCGATCGCCTGACTCCGCTCGACCGCGAGGTGCACATCCGGATCGACTTCCGACAGCAGGAACACGTACTCCTTGCCGGGCGCGAAAGCGGAATCGCTCCGGTCGTTGACCTGGGTCTCGTGGCCGGCCGGACGCACGATCAGCGCGCCGTACAGGCCCATCTGCACCTGCTTGTTGACGTCGGTGCCGCTCTCGTAGAGATAGGTGCCGGGGCTCCCGGCGGTGAACGTGTAGGTCACCGAACCGTTCTGGGCGGCGGCCGCCTGCACCATCGAGAGCAGCGAACCCCCGCCGTCGAACTGCGGCTGCGCCGGATTGCCGTTCGCCTGCACGCCCTTCTGCCCGGGAAAGACGATCGACGTCGGCTCGGGCAACGTGTTGTGCAGCACGACGGTCACCGGCTGCCCGGACGTGACACACAGGGTCGGGCCCGGCAGCTGGAAGCCGCGCGAGCTGCTCGCGTAGCTCCACATGTAGATGGAGTTGCCGTCCGGCGTCGACACGTATCCGTCGCCGGCGGTGAGCGAGAACGTCTGATGTGCATCGGTGTCGCAGACGGCGCCCTCGGAGGTGGCGGCACCGGCAGTTCGTCCGAAC
>DASXYE010000051.1:0-2152 GCA_036502695.1 Jatrophihabitantaceae bacterium | reverse complement strand
CGGCGGCCGGACCGGGGCGGTTGTCGGTGCGCGATCCGGCCGCGTTGGGCCAGGCCCTGCTGCACGACTGGTCGGCCGGCCAGCGTGGCCACCTGTTCGACGGCGTCACCCGGCTGGCCCGCGCCGACGCCAGTCACCCGTCGCAGCCCGCAGGCAGGCTGTACACCCTGACGGTCAAGGCGTACGACCGGCGGGGCCGGCGGGTCAACGCCAGCCTCGGCACCGTCATGAACGCCGACAATGTCGACACATTCCTGGCCGCGCAGTCTTTCTATCAGGGGACGCTCGCGTACAGCGTGCCGGCCGGCACGTACAGCATCGCTGCCTATATCGCGACCGGCTACGCCGACAACAGCGTCGACTACACCCTGGCGTCCGCCCCCGAGGTCCACGTCGGCCGCGACACGACGGTGGTGCTCGACGCCCGGCAGGGTCGACGGTTCTCGGCCGACGTCGGACAGACCGCGCCGCAGCTCACCGCGCAGCTGAACGTGCAGCGCAACCCGGCCAGCGGCGTCAGCTTCACCGATTCGTTCACGTCGTTCGGCACGACGCCGCTGTACGCCACGCCGACCCAGCCAGTTCATACAGGGCAGCTGTACTTCTACCCGGCGCTGCGCCTCGGAGACCCGCAGAAGGAGCTGTACGACCTGGAATTCCCCTACATCGGGGCCATCCCGCGCACACTGAGCCAGACGATCACGGCCAAGCAGCTCGCGACGATCACCGCCCGCTACCACAGTGCCGTCCCGGGACGAGCCGAGTTCGAAGCCCGCGAGGCGGCCATGCCCTGGCAGGCCAGCCAGGTGTTCTCGGCGAACGAGCTGGTGGCGCCGGTCGCACGCACCGAGCACGTGCTGGCCGAGTCGGGACTGCTGTGGCTGCAACAGGTCATGCTGGACAACGCCGACGGGCTCGCGATGGCGTCCGACACCGTGCACGAGTACCAGGCCGGCCAGCACCTGACGAACGACTGGGCGGCTCAGCCGATGGCCCCCGGGGTCGAGCAGGAGACCCAGGCGGCGCAAGCCTGTCCGGCCTGCCGGGTCGGCGATTCGCTCGACCTCACGCTGTTCGGCGGCGTCGACCCGTCCGGGCATCTGCTGCTGGCCGACCCGTCCACCACCGAGGCGCTGGCGCTGTACCAGGACGGCGAGCTGGTCGGCCAGAGTCCGAGCGGGTTCGCGTCGCTGCCGCTCAGCCCGACATCGGCGTCGTACCGCCTGGTGTACGACACCACCCGGACCGGTGCGTGGTGGCCGACGTCGACCCGCACGCACACGGCGTGGACGTTCACCTCGACGCACCGGGCCGGCGATCCGTTGCCGCCCGGGTGGATCTGCGGCGGTAAGGGCGGCGGCGGCGGTCGGGGGAACGGCGCACCTGCCCCCGGTCCCGGTGACGGCGGGTGCAGCTTCGAACCGTTGTTGTTCACCCGCTTCGCCACCGGGGCCGGCGCCGACGACGTCGTGCCGGCCGGTCAGACCGCCCATGTCGAGGTCGACGTCGCGCAC
The DNA here is from genome assembly GCA_036502695.1 of Jatrophihabitantaceae bacterium. GTDB lineage: Bacteria > Actinomycetota > Actinomycetes > Mycobacteriales > Jatrophihabitantaceae > DASXRA01. The sequence continues at coordinate 638 of DASXYE010000051.1, read as the reverse complement.
CAGCTCGGCGCGGCGGCCACCCCGATCACGTCGTTCGCCGCGCAGGTTTCCTTCGACGACGGCACGACCTGGACGAACGTGCCAGCCACGCGGCTGGCCGACGGCCGCTACCGCCTGGACTACAGCCAGCCTGTACTGAACAAGACGAACGGGTTCGCCGCCCTGCACGTGACCGCGGCCGACGCGAACGGCTCGGCCATCGACCAGACGATCACCCGCGCCTACCCGCTGGCCGTGACCGAGCCGGCCCCGCCGTCGGGCAATCCGAGCGGGCCGCCTCAGCCGGCCTGCGCGGCGGCGGCCGCTCCGTACCTGCAGTGCTTCGCGATCGCCGCGGCCGGCGCCTCCAGCACGCCGAGCGGGTACGGCCCGGCCGACATCCAGGCGGCGTATCGCGTACCGGCGTCGGGGCACGGGCGCACCACCCGCACCGTCGCGATCGTCGACGCCTACGACAACCCGAACGCCGAGACCGACCTCGCGGCGTACCGCGCTCAGTACGGCTTACCACCGTGCACGACGGCGAATGGCTGTTTCCACAAGGTTAATCAGCGTGGCAAGTCGTCGCCGCTGCCGAGCCCCGACCCGGGTTGGGGGCTGGAGATCTCGCTCGACCTGGACGCCGTGTCGGCGACCTG
>DASXYE010000050.1:0-6388 GCA_036502695.1 Jatrophihabitantaceae bacterium | reverse complement strand
ACGTCGACGATCCGATCGAAGTCGATGTCGTCGTGCAGCAATGGCACGTCCTCGCGAATGCACACCGCCGCGATCAGACAGTCCGTTGCCTGGCGGATCGTGTGGCCGTTGCGACGGACCCGCCGGAACAGCTCGGCCGCGAACGCGAAATCATCCAGTCCGCGGACCTGCAAGATGTCGGTCTGGTCGATACGCAGCTTCATCCGCGCCAGCTCCGAGTCCGTCCGAGCGCCCCTGAGCAACTCCATGTAGATGACATCGGTGATGGCGGTTGGGTCACCTGCATCGAGGTGATCGCTCAGGCGCTCGACGTGTGCTGTGTTCGTGCCTCGGTAGAAGTCGACCCATACGCTCGAATCGACGGCGATCACGCGGACTTCGCCCGCTGCCGAGCGGACCGCTCTCGTCCGGGCCGCACGTCTTCGGGGTCGAGGTCGATCGTGCCGCGCATGGCAGCAAGATCTCGCATGGCCTTCTGGCGGATGAGCTCCTTCAAGGCCCACTCAACCGTCGACTTCTTGGTCTTCGTGCCTGCCATCTCGGAGACCTGCCTCAGCAGGTCGTCATCCAAATCGATGTTCGTGCGCACGTACACATCCTAACGCGGATTCATGTGTATGGCGTGCTGGCGGATCCAGGTGTGCATGGCGATGCCCGCGGCCACGCCGGCGTTGATGGATCGGGTCGATCCGTACTGGGCGATCGAGTAGACGGCCTGCGCGGCGGCGCGAGCCTCGGCGCTGAGCCCGGTGCCCTCCTGCCCGAACAGCAGTAACGCGTTTCGCGGCAGAGTCGCCGACTCGAGCGGCTGCGCGCCGGGCAGGTTGTCGATGGCGACGATCGTGTAGTCGGCGGCGGCCGCGCTCAGCTCGGCCGCCGTCGCCACGTGCCGGATGTGCTGGTACTTGTCGGTGACCATCGCCCCGCGGCGGTTCCACCGTCGACGTCCGACGATGATCACCTCGCGGGCCAGGAACGCGTTCGCCGTGCGGACGACGGTGCCGATGTTCAGGTCGTGGCGCCAGTTCTCGATGGCCACGGCGAACGGATGCCGGCGAGTGTCCAAGTCGGCGACGATCGCCTCGACCGTCCAGTACCGGTACTTGTCGAGGACGTTGCGGCGGTCACCGTGGGCGAGCAGGTCGGCGTCGTAGCGCGGATCGTCCGGCCACGGCTGCGGATGCGGCCCGACCCCGACCTCGGTCTCGTCGAAGTCGTCCGCGCTTCGCGTCGTCATAGCATCGCCAGGCGCGGACAACTCGGGTTAGAGGCCGAGGTCGTCGAGCGAGTAGACGGCGCGGTAGTCCAGGCCGGCCTCGCGCACGGCGACGCCTGCGCCCCGATCGACGATCACGGCGACCCCGACGACCTCCGCCCCGGCTTCGCGCAGCGCCTCGACGGCGGTCAGCACGCTGGAACCCGTGGTGGACGTGTCCTCGACCGCCAGCACCCGGCGCCCCACCACGTCCGGACCCTCGACCTGCCGCTGCATCCCGTGCGCCTTCTCCGCCTTGCGGACGACGAACGCGTCGAGCTTGCCGCCCGCGGCATGCAGCATGGCGGTACCGATCGGGTCGGCGCCCAGGGTCAGTCCGCCGGCCGCGTCGTACGTCCAGTCGGCGGTCAGGTCCAACATCGCCTGCCCGACCAGCGGCGCGGCAGCGCGGTGCAGCGTGATCCGGCGCAGGTCGACGTAGTAGTCGGCCTCCTGCCCGGACGACAGCACGACCTTGCCGTGCACGACGGCCAGTTCCTTGATCAGCGGCAGCAGTTCATCGCGAGCACTCACGGCGCTCACCCTACGGATCGTGCAACTTTCGGCGTCGTAGGGACGCCCAGAGTTGCCCGATCTAGAGGCTTCGGCGCTTCATGACCGCACGCAGCACCGGGCGGGGCAGGTACCGGGCCGCCCCGGTCAGGGCCTTGTACTTGGCGCTCGGCACGCTGACCGGCTTGCCCTTGGCGGCGTCGGCCAGGCCCTGGGCCACCACGTCGGCGGCATCGAGCCACATCCAGTCCGGCACCTTCGACATGTCGGCGTCGGCCCGCTCGTGGAACTCGGTATGCGTGAACCCCGGACACACCGCGGTGACGTGGACGCCGCTGGTGGCCAGCTGCAGCGCGAGCGCCTCGCTGAACATCGTGACCCAGGCCTTACTGGACGAGTACGTCGCGTTGCCCGCCCGCGGCACGAACCCGGCTACCGACGACACGTTGATGATCAGCCCGGAGCCCCGGCCGGTCATGGCCCGCACCGCCGCATGGGTCAGCCGCAGCACGGCGCGCACGTTCAGGTCGAGCATCCGCTCCTCGAGCGCCAGCTCGGCCACCCCGAACGGGCGGTACGTACCGATGCCGGCGTTGTTGACGAGGGTGTCGACCGGTGCGGCCGCCGAGACGAGGCGATCGGCCACCTGCTCGCAACCGTCCACTGTGGACAGATCCGCCGACAGCACCTCGACGTTGACGTGGTAGCTCTCTTCGAGCGCCTTGCGGGTCGACTCGAGCCGCTGCTGGTCGCGGGCCACCAGCACGAGGTCCTCGCCCCGGGCGGCCAGCTGACGCGCGAATTCGGCACCCAGCCCCGCGGTGGCCCCCGTCACCAGCGCAGTTGTCACGAGCCGCGCCGGGACTTTCCACGGCTCTTCGATGCCGTCGATCGGGCCGGCGCGGACGGGTCGGAGGTCGCGGACGGCGCCGCCGTCGGGTCGGTGTACGTGTCGACCCCGGCGCGGACCTTCGCCTTCGCCGGCCGGCGATCCGGAGCGGCAGCGGGGGTGTCGTCGGGCGGGGGCGCGGCCGGCTCCGTCTGAACCGGCTTGGTTTGCACCGACTTCGTCTGGACCGGCTTGGCCGGGCGACGCACCGCCTCGCTCGCGGTGCCGGCCGACGGCTTCGCGGCCGAGCCGGACGAGCCGGACGAGCCGGACGACCGCGCCGATCTCGTGGACGCCCGCGCCGACGCCACATCGTCAGCGGCGTCATCCACCGGAGCTCGGCGCGGACCGAACAGGCCGCGGAACCCCATCGCCGCCGCACCGCTGCGGCGATCGCCGACCGTGACGCCCCGCACCGCGGCGAAGTACTGCGACGACTTGGGCAGCACCAGCAGCACGATGATGGCCAGCCCCGTGAGTCCGACCAGGGCGGACACCAGCCGCATCGCCACCGGGGCGTCGCCGCCCAGGTTGAGCAGCCGGAACGGCGCCTGCACGACGATGACCAGCACCAGGATCTCGGCCCAGCGCGCCCAGCCGCGGCCCTTGCGGAAGTTCACCGCGAGCAGCACGACCAGCAGGCTGAAGATGACGATCTGGATCAGGCCGACGTTGAGGCCGCTGTGCAGGTCGTGGTTGAGATTGTGCACGCCCTTCGGCGTATCGAGGTTGTAGTCCTTCTTGTGCTTGTCAGTGGCCTTGAGCTTGTTGTTCGACTTGACGAGCTGCCCGCGCAGGTAGTCCTGGAAGCCCCACAACATCGCCGAGTTGATGATCGACAGCACGACATGCGCGATCGTGAGCGCGAACGCGGCGACGATCGTGCGCGGCGGACCGGCGACGTCGGGCTTCTCGGCTGTGTCGGTGTCGGTCACTTCTCACCCTTTGCTCTTCGCGCAAGCGGTCGCTGCTGCGCTGCCTTGCGATTGTGGCCCCGCGCGACGACCCTGCGGTGCTCGGATATCCGCGCAGTGTACGTGCGCGCGTCCGCAGATACGGAGCCCCGGCGGCAAACTAGAGTTTTGGACGATGCGTGACGGCGACCTGGGGAGAGCGCGTGACCTCGCAGGTTCGCCACCGTTCCGGGCGGAGCCGAACGTGAGCGGCCCGTACGAGCCGCCGCCCGACGATTCGCCAATCGACCCGAATGCTGCCGAACCGTACCCGGGGCCACCGTCTCAGCCGCCGTACCCACCGCCCTACGGGGCCCCGTACCCGCCGCCCCCGCCGTACGGCTATCCCGGTTACCCGGGCTCGTACCGCCCGCCGTGGGACACCGGCCGGCCGAGTGGCATCCTCGCGGCCAGCGTGCTCGCCTACGTCAACGCCGGGCTGCTCATCGTGTCCGGTCTGCTGCTGCTGGCCGGTGCCTCGGCCGTCGACAGCTGGAACGACGCGTTCGGCTCGCACCACAACAGCATCGGCACCGAGCTGGCCATCGACGGGCTGATCAACCTGCTGTCGGCGGGCCTGCAGATCGCCGGCGGCATCCTCGTCCTCGGACGGTCCGAGCGCGGGCGCCTCCTGCTCACCGTCGGCGGGGCGATCTGCATCGCGGCGGGGGTGTACTGGCTGATCCGGGTCCATGACGTGGGCGTCGGCACCTGGACGGTGGTGTACGTCGCCATGCCCATCACCGGGCTGGCCCTGATCTGGACCGCCCCGTGCACCGCATGGCTGCGGGGCCAGGACCCCCGCCGTGGTTAACTCGGTTTTGGTCACCAGTACGCGCATATGACGACTGGTGACCAAAACCGGCTTTAGCCCACCAGCAACGACGACCGGTCGGGCAGGACGTCCACCTTCACGGTCTGCCCGTCGCGGACCTCCCCGGCCAGCAGTTCCCGGGCCAGCTGATCGCCGATGGCGGTCTGCACCAGCCGGCGCAGCGGCCGGGCCCCGTACATCGGGTCGAAGCCGTTCATCGCCAGCCACTCGCGAGCGCCGTCGGTCACGTCGAGCGTCAGCCGCCGCGCCTCCAACCGCCGGGCCAGCGCCGCGATCTGGATGTCGACGATCCGGGTCAGCTCCTCGGTGGTGAGCGACTCGAACACCACGATGTCGTCGAGCCGGTTGAGGAACTCCGGCTTGAAGTGCTCGCGGACGATGCTCAGCACGGCGTCCTTCTTGTTCGGCGCGTCCGAGACGAGCACCGACGAGCCGAGGTTGGACGTCAGCACCAGGATCACGTTGCGGAAGTCGACCGTGCGGCCCTGCCCGTCGGTGAGCCGGCCGTCGTCGAGCACGGCGAGCAGCACGTCGAACACGTCGGGATGCGCCTTCTCCACCTCGTCCAGCAACACGACTGAATACGGCCGGCGGCGCACCGCCTCGGTCAGCTGCCCGCCCTCCTCGTAGCCGACGTAGCCGGGCGGGGCGCCGACCAGCCGGGCCACGCTGTGCTTCTCCGAGTACTCGGACATGTCGATGCGCACCATCGCCCGCTCGTCGTCGAACAGGAACCAGGCCAGCGCCTTGGCCAGCTCGGTCTTGCCCACGCCGGTCGGGCCGAGGAACAGGAACGATCCGGTCGGACGGTTCGGGTCTCTGATGCCGGCTCGGGCCCGCCGCACCGCGTCGGACACGGCCCGCACCGCCGCGGTCTGCCCGATCACCCGGGCGCCCAGCTCATCCTCCATGCGCAGCAGCTTGGCCGTCTCGCCCTCGAGCAGCCGGCCGGCCGGGATGCCCGTCCACGCCGAGACGACGTCGGCAATGTCGTCGGCGGTGACCTCTTCCTTGACCAGCACGTCCTGCGGCGTCTCCTCGGCGCTCGCCGCGGCGATTTCCTTCTCGAGCACCGGGATCTCGGCGTACAGCAGCCGCGAGGCCGTCTCGAAGTCGTTGTCGCGCTGGGCCCGCTCGGCCTGCCCGCGCAGATCGTCGAGGCGTTCCTTGAGCTCGCCGACCCGGTTCAGCCCGGACTTCTCCCTTTCCCAGCGGGCATTCAGGGCATCGAGCTGCTCGGTCAGGTCGGCCAGCTCGGCGCGCAGCTTGGCCAGCCGCTCCTTCGACGCGTCGTCGGTTTCCTTGCTGAGCGCGAGCTCTTCCATGTGCAGCCGGTCGACGGACCGCTGCAGCTGGTCGATCTCGACCGGACGCGAGTCGATCTCCATCCGCAGGCGCGACGCCGCCTCGTCGACCAGGTCGATCGCCTTGTCCGGCAGGAACCGGGACGTGATGTAGCGGTCGGACAGAGTGGCCGCCGCCACCAGGGATCCGTCGCTGATCTGCACCTTGTGGTGCGCCTCGTACCGCCCGGCCAGGCCACGCAGGATGCCGATGGTGTCCTCGACGGACGGCTCGCCGACCAGCACCTGCTGGAAGCGGCGTTCGAGTGCGGGGTCCTTCTCGATGTGTTCGCGGTACTCGTCGAGTGTGGTCGCGCCGACCATGCGCAGTTCACCGCGCGCGAGCATCGGCTTGAGCATGTTGCCGGCGTCCATCGCGCCCTCGCCGGTGGCACCGGCGCCCACCACGGTGTGCAGCTCGTCGATGAACGTGATGATCTGCCCGTCGGAATCCTTGATCTCGGTCAGGACGGCCTTCAGGCGCTCCTCGAACTCACCGCGGAACTTCGCTCCCGCGACCATCGCGCCCAGGTCAAGGGAGATGAGGGTCTTGCCGCGCAACGACTCGGGAACGTCGCCCGCGATGATGCGCTGAGCGAG
>DASXYE010000049.1:0-2372 GCA_036502695.1 Jatrophihabitantaceae bacterium | reverse complement strand
CCGCGGCGCAACTGCGTCGTCGGTACGGCGCCGGTGTCGCGGTCGTCGATGAGGATGCGTCCGCCGCTCGGCTCGATCATCCGGTTGATCATGCGCAGGCTCGTCGTCTTGCCGCACCCGGACGGGCCCACGAGCACCGTGATCTGGTGGGACGGCGCCTCCAGACTGAGGTTGTCGACGGCGACCGTGCCGTCCGGGTAGCGCTTGCTCACCGATTCGAACCGGATCACCGGGCCTCCTCCGTCGCGTCCCACTGCGAGACTCCGAGTTGTTCCGCCAGCGCCCGGGCTTCGCGGCTGACGATCTGGCCGTACTCGTGCATCGCCTGATCGTCGATGCGATACGTCGGCCCGAGCAGGCTCAGCGCACCGGCCACCCCGCCGGGCCGCCGGATCGGGGCGGCGATCGCGGTGACATCCGGCTCCTGCAGGTCGCGTTGGGCAACGTAGCCGGTGTCGCCGACATCGCCGAGCAGCGCCTCGCCCACGGCCAGGCCCGACATCGGGACCGCGCGGCCCACCCAGCTCGTGTGCCGGACCGCGTGGGTGCCCTCGACCATGGCGACGTAGATCGCGGTGTCGTTCGGGCCGGAGATGCTGAGGTAGGCCGACTCGCCGGTGGCGGCCACGATGCGGCGCAGTGCCGGCTCGCTGCGCGCCACCAGCGCCTGCCGACCCAGCGCCGCCGCACCGAGCTGGATGAGGCGGGTCCCCGAGTGGAAGTACCCCACGTCGTCGCGGCGGACGAACGCGGCTCGCTCCAACGTCCGCAGCAACCGCAGCGCCGTGCTCGGGGCGAGCCGGGTGCGGCGGGCGCACTCGGCCAGGCTCACCGGTTCGGCCGACGAGACGGCGGCGAGCAGTTCGAGCGCTCGCTCGACGGCGCGCGTGGGTGCCGCGGAAACGCTCGTCACCCCGCTGATCCCTTCGCCGGCTCGTCGGAAGTTTATCTTGCCTACAGGAATATAAGGCAAAGACATTGCCGCCTCGTGGAATGCTCTTGCCGATGGACGGGAAAGCGTGGCACTGTTCGCCGGCCAGCAACAGGGCGGTACGCGCGCCGGCCCGGCCACGTAATGGAATCGTTATCGCTGTCCGGGAGGCACGACGTGATCCGGATTGACGGGACACACCTGTCCGTCGCCGACATTGCAGCGCTCGCCGCCGGGCCCGCGTCCGCGTCCGCCGAGCTGGATCCGGCCGCCCGCGAGCGGGCCGCCCGATCGCACGAGTACGCCGTGCGGGTCAGCGCGCAACGTCCCGTGTACGGCCGCTCGACCGGCGTCGGTGCCAACCGCGACATCGCGATCGTCGATCCGGACCGGCACGCCCTGTCCCTGCTGCGCAGCCACGCGACGACGGGCGGGCCGCTGCGCGAGCCGCAACGCGTCCGGGCCATGGTGGCGGTGCGTCTCAACCAGCTGGCCGCCGGCGGCAGCGGCGTCAGCCCACTGTTGCTGGACGGCCTGGCCGACATGCTCGCCGCCGACGCGCTGCCGCCGGTTCGCGAACTGGGCAGCATCGGCACGGCGGACCTGTCGGCGCTGGCCCTGGTCGCGCCGGCACTCATGGGCGAGGCGTCCACGTCCGCGCCGCTGCGGACCCGCTACTCGTGTGCCCCGCAGGACGCCGTGTCCATCATGAACAGCAACGCGGGCGCGATCGCCGACGCCGCGCTCGCCGCGCACCGGATGGCCACGCTCGCCCGGGCCGCCGTCGTCGTGGCCGGCTTGACGTTCGTGCTCGTCGACGGCAACGCCGAGGCGTTCGCGCCGCTGGTCGAGACGGCGTCGCCGTTCGCCGGCGTCGCGCAGCTGTGCACCTGGATGCGCGACCTCGTCGAGGATGCCGGGCCGCCGGCCCGCATCCAGGACCCGTTCGGGCTGCGCGCCCTGCCGCAGGTGCACGGCGCGCTGCTCGACTCGCTCGGGCACGCCGAGGACGTCGTGACCCGGATGGCCAACGCCCCGAGCGAGAACCCGCTGCTGCTGCCGGACGTCGGCGTAGCCCACCACGGCGCCTGGCACGCCGCGTACCTCAGCCAGACCATGGACACCGTGGTCTCGGCGGCCGCCCAGTCGGGCCAGCTGGGGCTGGCCCGGTTGTCGATGCTGAGCGAGCCGGCGTTCACCGGCTTGCCACCGTTCCTCGGCGACGGCACGCCCGGCGCATCCGGCGTGATGATCACCGAGTACGTCGCCGCCGATGCGCTGGGCGGGCTGCGGGCGCTGGCCACGCCGACCGGCCTGCAGACCGTCACGCTGTCGCGCGGAGTCGAGGAGGACGCCAGCTTCGCCTCGCTGGCCGCCCGGCACGCGCTGGCCGCGGTCGAGGACTACCGCACGCTGGTGGCCTGCGAGCTGGTGGCGGCCG
>DASXYE010000048.1:0-2980 GCA_036502695.1 Jatrophihabitantaceae bacterium | reverse complement strand
CGAGAACGTCTCGGCGCAGGACCGGCTGGCGCAGTGGGAGAAGGCCAACTCCGAGCGGGTGGCCCGGGCGCGGGCGACGGTCGGCGAGGCACTGGCCCGCGACACGGTCGACCTGGCCACCCTGTCAGTGGCCCTGCGGGTGATGCGCGGCCTGCCGAGCTGACTCATCCGGCCCAGATCGATCCGCGCGGGCCCGCAACAGAACAGCGGGCCGCACGCAGACCGAGCGCAAGCTCCCTCCGGTCGCGCGCGGCCGGGCTCTTCGCGCGAGCGCTCATCGCGTTCGTGGTCGGCCTCGCGGTGGCTAGGTTTCACCAGGTTGACTCCATGATCAAGAGCGAGAAGTGGCTGCCACAGCGACCACTTCTCGCTCTTGATCATGAAACAAGGGGCCGGAACCCGACGTCCTCGGCACCGCGCGACCGGTCAGGCGGGGACGGGCTGGCGTTCGGGTAGGTGGGCCCACACCGTCACCGTGCCGGCGCCACGGGTCACGCCCCACGAGTCGGTGAGCGCCGCGACGATCGACATGCCCCGGCCGTGTGTGTCGCGCCGCCCGGCGACCCGCACCGTGGGGTACTGTCGGCCACCGCCGTCGGTGACGCAGATGGTGATGCCGTCTGCCCGGCGTTCCCAGGCGACGGCCAGCCGACCGGCCGGCAGGGCCCGCGCGTGCCGGACGGCATTGCCCACCAGCTCGGATGCGACCAGCACCGCGTCGTCGACGATCGGGTCGGGAACCCTGGCGCCCCGTAGTGCGTCCGCGAGCTCGTGCCGGACGATGGCGGCGCTCTCGGGCTGGGCCTGCACCCACCACGTGGTCACGCGCTTCCGCCTGTCAGCTGTACGTTGCCCGGCGTTTGCCTCGGGCCTGCACGCAGTGTGCCCGATCAGATGGCCCCTCTAACACCCATAACGGAAAGTCATAGGCTCAACTATCCAGCTGGGCAATCACGTCGGCCGGCCGATTCGTGATGACGGCGTCCACCCCGAGGTCGAGCACGAACCGGACGTCGGCCGGCTCGTCGACCGTCCACACGTAGACGGCGTTGCCCTTGGCGTGGGCGCGGGCCACGAATCCCGGGTGGGCGCGGATGGTCGCGAGGCCGGGCCCGGCTATCCCAACGCCGCTGGGCAGCGACCCGTCGCGCCGCCCGGGCAGCAGCCGCCGTTCGAGCAGCAGCACGGTCGGCACCTCCGGGGCCAGTAGGCGGACCCGGCGCAGGGCGATCGGGGCGAAGCTCATGACCGTGGCCCGCCCGGCCGACGGTTCGACCGGTCGACCGCGGATGCTGCTGACCGGACCGGGCTGCCCGGCCCAGCCGAATCGGGCCAGCATCTTCACCAGCTCCTTCTCGACCAGTCCGCCGTACCGCGTCGGGTGCTTGGTCTCGATCAGCAGGCGGACCGGGCGCGACGCGTCGTGTACGAGGCCCAGCAACCGCTCGATGGTCAGCACGCCGCCACCCGGGACCCGGTCGGGTGCCACCCCGGCCAGGTACGGCTCGTCGCGCAGCAGGTGGTCGGCGGTGTCGGGCCAGTCCTGCGCTTCGTGCCAGGACGAGAAGTCCAGGCTGTTCAGCCCGGCCAGGTCGAGCTCGCTGACCAGTCCGCGCCCGTCCGACGTGCGGTCGACCCGGCGATCGTGCACGCACACGAGATGGCCGTCGCGGCTGAGCCGGACGTCGCATTCCAGGGCGTCCGCGCCCGATTCGATCGCCGCGGTGTAGGCCGCCAGGGTGTGCTCGGCCACGTCGAAGGACGCGCCGCGATGAGCCACCACCAAAGGGCGTTGCGGTCGCGTCCGCACCTCGTGCGTCGCCCGGCGGCTCACGGCGTCAATGCTGCCCGCTACCCGCGGCGAAGGCGACTCGACGCGCCCCGGTTTTGGCCATTCGGACCGCGTATAGCGGCTCGGATGACCAAAACCGGGCTAGATGACGGTGGGCGCCGCGCTGGTGTCGCTGACCATGGGGCGGCGCGCGGCGGCCCAGGCCAGCATGCCGCCGTCGAGGTTGGTGGCCCGGTAGCCCTGCTGGTTCAGATAGGCGGTGACCTGCGCCGAGCGGCCGCCGACCTTGCACACGACGACGAGGTCGGTGTCCTGGTCGAGCTCGGCCGTACGCCGAGGTATGTCGTTCATCGGGATGTGCCGGGCGCCGTCGACGTGGCCGGCCGCCCACTCGTCGGGCTCGCGGACGTCCAGCAGGACGGCGTCGGCGGGCAGATCCTGGACGGACACGGTGGGCACCTCGAATGGACGCATAGTGCCAGTCTGCCCGACGCCGGGCAGCGCCCGATCGGGTCAGCGGCGAAGTGAAGATGTCGTGGAGTTGCGTGCGCGAACGGCCACCGTGACAATCACCGGGTGTATGCGTTCGCCGGTTGTGAGCTCGACCCTACGCGGTTCGAGCTGCGCCGGGACGGTGCGCCGGTGCGCGTCGAGCCGCAGGTCTTCGACGTGCTCGTGTACCTGCTCGCCCACCGCGAACGGGTGGTGTCCAAGGCCGAGCTGCTCGACGCCGTCTGGGGCGAGCGCTTCGTCAGCGACTCGGCCCTCACCAGCCGGCTACGGGCGGCCCGCCGGGCGATCGGCGACGACGGCACGACCCAGCGACTCATCGCCACCGTGCACGGCGTGGGTTACCGCTTCGTCGGTGACGTGACCGAGCCCGGGGAGCCGGCGCTGCGCCCGTCCGAGCTCGCGCCGGACATCCGGTACGGCCAGTCGGCGTCCGGCGCGCGCATCGCCTACGCGTCAGCCGGAGCCGGGCCGCCGCTGGTCAAGGCGGCGAACTGGTTCACCGACCTCGACCTCGAACGCGGGAGCCCGATCTGGGCGCACTGGATCGACGCGCTGTCCGCCCACCACCGGCTGGTCCGCTACGACCTGCGTGGCTGTGGGCGGTCGGACCGGGACGTCGACGACTTCAGCCTCGACGCCTGGGTCGAGGATCTGGAACTGGTCGTCGACTCGGCC
>DASXYE010000047.1:0-12191 GCA_036502695.1 Jatrophihabitantaceae bacterium | reverse complement strand
TGCACGATGCCCATCGCGTGCGCGGCATCCAGCGCATCCAGCACACCTAGACCGAGCTTGGCGACCCGCTGCGCCGGCAACGGCCCCTGCTTGTCCAAGATCTCGGCCAAGCTCGGGGCCTGCACGTACTCCATCACGATGTACACGACGTCGTACTCGCCCGGCTGCGAAATCACGTCGTGCACCGCGACCACACCCGGATGATTCAGCCGCCCGGCATTACGCGCCTCCCGCAACGCCCGTTCCACGAACGAGTGACGTTCCTCCTCGGTCGCACCAGCCGGCCCGCGCAGCTCCTTGATGGCGACGGTGCGCTCGATCAACGTGTCGACCGCGCGCCACACCACCCCCATCCCACCGCGTCCGAGCACCTGCTCGAGTCGATACCGCCCAGCCACAACCCGGCTGGACGACTGGCCATCCGCCCCGGTCAATCCCATCCACTCCTCACCGACATCCGCGTAGATCCTGACACGGGCGGCTAATGCGCCAAAACGCGGCCATGAACCGATGTGCGCCGGCTGCGCGGCATCGCACGATCCGACACGAAACTCACCGGCGCGGGTCTGCGGCACAACACGCCGCCGCTGATGGCATATTCACCACCAACCTGGAACGATCGGCGCCCATCCAACGGAGGACGTGACATGAGCCAGCCATACGATCCAGCGAACCCGGGGCAGCAGCCTCCGGCATATCCGCCACCGCCACCGCCCGGCTCGTTCGGCCCGCCGCCGGACCAGGGTGGCTACCCGCCGCCACCGCCTCCCCAGCAAGGGGGCTTCCCGCCACCACAGCAGCCGGGCTTTCCGCCCGCCCCGCCGCCACAGCAGGGTGGCTACCCGGCGGCGCCGCCGCCGCAGCAGGGTGGCTACCCACCGCCGGGCGGCAACTACCCGCCGGCGCCCGGGTACGGCGCCCCGCCGCCCGGGTACAACATCCAGGGCCCGCTGCCGCCACTGCCACCCGGAACCGAGCTGGCCACGGCCGGTCGGCGCATCGGCACCTACCTGTTGGACATCCTGCTGGCCGTTGTCACGCTGGGTATCGGCTACCTGATCTGGGCTTGGGGCTTCACGTTCCGATGGGGCCAGACCCCGGCCAAGCAGCTGATGGGCCTGCGCACCTACAAGCTGGAGACGCAGCGCGCCGCCACCTGGGGAACCATGTTCCTGCGCCAGGTCATCGGCGGCATCGTCAACTCAATCGCCTACATCGGCCTCATCGCCTCGTTCGTCTTCCTGTTCAGCGACGAAGCCCGCCGCACGGTGCCGGACCGCATCGCCGGCACGATCATCCTGAGCGACCCGAACAAGGTGCTCGACCCACGCGGGCCACGCCAGTAGTCCAACGTCGTTCGACCCCCGGCGGCCTTCCGTGCGCCGGGGGTCGATCCATGTTCAGTCCAGCGAGAAGCCCGTCGACGAGCGGAGATCGAATGTGCCGTCCACGAATGATGTGACGTCGGCGTGCTTGCGGCCGACCGCACCGCCGAAGCGGCGGGCCGCGTAGTCAACCGCCCAGTGCACGTCGCCGGACACCCGTACCTTGCGGTACGTCGGACCGTCGAACTCGACGTCCAGGTCGCGGGCCGGATCGCCGACGAGTCGCCAGCTGACCCCCGAGCCCAGCGCCTCGTAGTCGAACGCCCGTTGCGGGCAGCCGCCCGGCTCGAGGCGGGTCGACGCCGCGCACAACTGCAGCAGCGCCACCGTGGCCCCGATCGCGCGCGACCGGCCTGCGCTGCTCAACCGTACGTCGAGGTACGGAGCGCCCCAGCCCACGGTCGGCTCGGCCGGGTAGTCGGCGGCGTCCTTGTCGATCACGGCCAGATCCGAGTCGGACGAGGTGAACCGCACCGGACCCGGGAACACGTGGATGACGTCCGCGGTGATCGGCTGCCCCCATACGAGCAGCCCCGGCACCCCGCGCACGTACCGCACGTCGATCGCCACCGTGCCGTACTGGACGCGCCACTGCCCGTGTGACTTGACCACCGCCATACGCGTGCGTACGTGGCGCCGCCCGAACCAGTACTGCACGTCGACGTCGTCACGGCTGCCGCTGCCGGCCCGCGAGCTCACCACGACGTCGTGCAGCGGGGCCACGCGTTGCTGGGCCGCCAGCACGCCGCGGGTCAGGAACCGCCCGGTCGGGGTGGGCGATGACACCGCGATCGCCGTGGCCGCATCGTCGTTCGCCAGTGCGCGCAGGTAGGTCCGGACGGCGGTGTCGGCGCGGCTCGGTGCGCTGACCGTCTTGCGGGTCGTCCGGTGACTCGGCGCGCCGATGCCGTAGACGAGGACGGCGAGACCCAGGACGGCGCCCACGACAAGCACCGGCACGAGCACGAACATCCACACCGGCGCCGACCGGGCCGTGCCGGGTTCGCGCCGACGGGTAGCCAACCCCCGAAGGTCAGGCGCATCCGGCCGATAGGCCATGTCGCACTCTCCCCGCAGAGCGTTGACATGTCGTGCCGGGGATCATCCCGCAAACGTGCGCGCTTGTCCCTCACTCCAGCCCGAAGAGGCAACCAGGCCGGGCGACCAAACCCGGATCAGCCCGATCAGAGCGGGCGATCCGGCTCCTCACGCGGGGCCGTCAGGTCGTGCCAGACCAGCCCGGCCTCGTCGCGATACGTCGGCGCGGGCGGGACCTCCGGGCCGCGCTTGCGCGAGCGCCAACCCGCGCTGCTCTCGCCGGACTGCGCCGCGTAGGTGCGGGCCCGGGTCACCCCGACCACGGCGAGCACGATCAGGGCGATCGCGCCGAGCACGCCGACGCCGAGGGCGGTCCACACCCGCATCGACCACACGCTGGGTGCCTTGCCGACCGCGTACGCACCGGGCGGTTCGTCGCGCGACGCCGCCGGCTTGGGCACCGGCAGAGCGCGGGCCTTGGCCGAGTTGGCGGTGAGGTACGGAGCCACCGCGTCGTAGACCGGGTTCGGCGCGTTGCCCGGCACGGTGGCGGTGATGGCCCGGTGCGCGTTGACGATGCCGTAGCCGTACGCCGGATCAGGCTTGCCGGTGGGGCTGCGGTGATCGACGGTGGCCAGCATGCGGGCGACGATCTGCCGGCCGGTCAGGTTCGGGTACTTGGACCAGATGAGGGCCAGCACAGCGGACGTGATCGCCGTCGACTGGCTGGTGCCGTCACCGGCGAACGCGTGCCCGGGCTGCTGGCCCAACGACGGCACGTTGACGCCGGGCGCGGTGACGGTCAGGTACTTGTGCCGGGACGAGAACGGCGCCACCACGTTATGCGAGTCGACGGCGCCGACCGAGACCACGCCGAGGCAGACGCCGGGTTCCTCGACGGGGCTGCCCGACTTCCCGGAGTTGCCGGCCGAGGCCACCACGATGGCGCCCTTGCTGATCGCGTGGGTGATTGCCGCTTGCTCGTCCTCGGGGCAGGGCACCTGGTCGCGTGCCGGGTTGCGGGTGCCGCCGAGCGACATACTCAAGATCTTGGCGCCGTGGTCGGCCGCCCAGGTGATCGCTTGGGCCAGGTGGTCGTCGCCGGACGCCGGGGCGTCGGTGGTGCCGCGCAACGGCACTGCGACCGGCAGGATCCGCGCTTCCGGGGCCAGCCCGGTGATGCCCAGCAGAATCGGGTGGGCCACCATGATCGACGCCATCGCGGTGCCGTGCCCGAAGGCGTCGACGGCGTGGTCGGTCCGGCCGTCGCCGCCGCCCTTGCCGAAGTCCCAGCCGGGCAGGATGCTTCCGGTCAGTTCCGGCAGGCTGGCGTTCACGCCGGTGTCGATCTCGGCGATGGTCACGCCCTGACCGCGGGCCCCGCTGTCCCACAACGACGGCACCTGCCAGGTGTCGAACCACCACTCCTGCGCATCGCTCGGACCCGGCGCGGCCAACGCCGGCCCGGTGCCGACGGCCAGTGCGACGGCGACCGCGACGAGCGCTCGGACCTTCCTCATACCTCACCCCAGACGATGCGGTTGGGCTGGTTCACGTAGCAGCTCGCGTCGATGCTCAGCCGCACCATCCCCGTCTTGTGCTGCGGCAGGTTGTTGAAGTCCAGCCGCTGGTAACTGCCCGACACGTCGACCGTGCCGGTGACGTGCAGCAGCCCGGCCGCGCCGGGCTGGAGGTCGATGGACAGCTGGTTGGCCAGGTCACCGGTGACGGCGCCCCGCACCGATCCCGGGACGGCCTGCGAGTCGGCCGGCATCGGGCACGGCCCCGGGTTCCGCGCGTTGAGGCAGGCCCGGATCGCGTCGGCCACGGCCTGCCCGACCGCGCGTTTCCCGGCCGGGCTCACGGCAGGCTGGATCGGCGGCGGGACCGCGCCGTTGAGGTGCACGACGAGCGGGCCCAGCGTCAGGTTCGGCGTATCCAGGGTGAGCGGTAGCGGCCCCGGGAACAGCAGCACCGTACGGGTGGGTATGGCGGAGCCGGCGATGCTCATCCGCGACTTGGCGGTGGCGGCCCGCAGGGTCACCGGCACCGCCGTCTTGGTCAGCCGCCAGGTGCGCCCCCGCCGCTCGGTGTTCACGGCGTCGGTCACCAGGGCGGGGCCGTCCGGATAGCTCAGCTGGTACTGCACGGTCACCCGGGCCGTCCGTCCGGAGCGGTCGACGGACAACACGTGGACGTCACTGATCCGGGCCACCTGCAGCGACGCCTGCAAGACCTCACTGGTCAGATACCCGTGCTCGCCGGGCGGCACGTCGCCCAGACCGAGGGCGCCGGCCGCATCACCGCGACCGAGCGCGTGGAAGTACGCGACGGCGGCCGTTGCCGGGGCCGACTCGCTCACCCAGGCGCCGATGGTGACGATGCCGCCGACGACGAGCGCCGCGACGGCTGCCAGCACGCCGGCCCAGAACAGCCCGCGGCGGCGCGACGGCAACGACCGGTGCCGGGCCGGGGCCGCTCCGGCCTCGGGTCCGACCTCGGGTGGACTCATCGTCGATTCCATCGTCATTCGACACGCCGGCGACCGGAGAAGGCCCGGCCCAGCGTCACCTCGTCCGCGTATTCCAGATCGCCCCCGACGGGCAGGCCGCTGGCCAACCGGCTCACCGCGATGCCCATGGGAGTCACCAGCCGGGCCAGGTAGGTGGCGGTGGCCTCGCCTTCGAGGTTCGGGTCGGTGGCCAGGATCAACTCGGTCACCGTGCCGTCGGCCAGCCGGGTGAGCAGTTCACGCACCCGCAGGTCGTCCGGTCCGACGCCGTCGATCGGGCTGATCGCCCCGCCGAGCACGTGATAGCGCCCACGGAACTCGCGGGTGCGCTCGACGGCGACGACATCCTTCGGCTCCTCGACGACGCAGATCACGCTCGGATCGCGCCGGGCGTCACGGCAGATGCGGCACTCGTCCGCCTCCGCGACGTTGCCACAGATGCGGCAGAACCGCACCTCGTTCTTCACCCGGATGAGCGTGCTGGCCAGCCGTTCGACGTCGGTCGGTTCGGCCGAGAGCAGGTGGAATGCGATGCGCTGGGCGCTCTTCGGACCGACGCCGGGCAGCCGGCCCAACTCGTCGATCAGGTCCTGGATGGCGCCCTCGTACATGCTCGCCTACAGGCCGGGAAGGCCCAGTCCGCCGAGGCCTCCGCCGAGCCCGCCGGTGACCGGTCCCATCTTCTCCGCGGCCAGCTCGCCGACGGCCCGGTTGGCGTCGCGCACGGCCGCCACGACCAGATCCTGCAGCGTCTCGACGTCGTCCGGGTCGACGGCCTTCGGGTCGATCTCGATCGCCTTCAGCTCACCCGAACCCGACACGGTGGCCGTGATCAGCCCACCCCCGGCGCTGCCGGTGACCTCGGCCTCGGCCAGCTCGGCCTGGGCGTCGGCCAGCTGCTGCTGCATCTTCTGGGCCTGCTTCATCAGCTGCTGCATGTTCGGCTGACCACCGAACCCACCGCCACGCGAAGTCACGTATGCCGTCCTCTCGTTTGGGGTAAGGGTAACGAGCCGAGGTGGGTTCCTGCGCGCCGGCGATTGATCAACTGCGCGATCCGCTGCACGTCGTCGTCGGCCCCGGTGAAGGTGACGAGCTTCTGCTCGGGATCGTCGGCGAGTTGCAGGACCACGTGCTGCAGAGTGAGCTCGCCGAGAACCGGATGGCGGAGCCGTTTGATCCCGGAGCCGAGCGCGACGATGTCGTGGCGAGGCCACCAGGCTCGGGCCTCGGCGCTGGCCGCACGAAGCCGATCGATCAGGACGGCGAACTGCGGGTCGCCGGGATGCCGGTCGGCGGCGGCCCGGAACCGAGCGAGCAGCGCGGACGCTTCGGTCTCCCACTCGACCAGGGTGGTGCGCGCGGCCGGGTCGGTGAACGTCCACCACAGCATGTTGCGCTCGTCGGCGGCGAGGGCGGGCCAGTCGGTCCACAGCGCCCGGGCGGCTCGATTGGCGGCCAGCACGTCGAAGCGCCGACCCGTGACGTAGGTCGGATACGGATCGAGTCGTTCGACCAGCGACGCCACCGCCGGCGTCAGCATCTCGTCCGCCGCGGTCGGGGTGGGCGGCGCGTCGCCATGGGCGAGTACGTGCAGGTGGGCTCGTTCGGCCGGTGATAGCCGCAGCGCCCGGGCGAGCCCGTCGAGGACCGGTCGAGACGGCCGCACGTCGCGGCCCTGCTCGAGGAACGTGTAGTAGGTGGTGGAGATCGCCGCCAGCTGGGCGACCTCCTCCCGGCGCAGGCCCTGGGTGCGGCGGCGAGCGCCGGCGGGCAGCCCCACGTCGGCCGGCTGCAAGCGGGCCCGGCGCGAGCGCAGCAAGTCGGCAAGTTCACGGGTCCGGCCCGTCGAGGTCATCGTGGCACCGCCAATACCAGGAACAGCGTGGTGTGGATACCACCATAAGCTGCCCCTAGCCTCGGTGACATGACTACCGGGCCGGACATCGTCAGCCACACCGTCGACATCGACGTCGCCGACGGGACCACCATGGGCGGCTACGTCGCCCGCCCCCACCGTCCTGGACCGCACCCAGGCGTCGTCGTCGGCATGGAGCTGTTCGGCCTGTCCGCCCACGTCCGCGACGTCTGCGAGCGACTGGCCGCCCTCGGGTTCGTCGCGCTGGCCCCCGACCTGTACCACCGCACCGCTCCCGGAGCGGACCTGGCCGAGGACGCCGCCGGCCGCGAACGCGGCTTCGAGTTGCTGCACCGGCAGACCCGCGAACAGGTGCTGG
This sequence comes from Jatrophihabitantaceae bacterium, assembly GCA_036502695.1. GTDB lineage: Bacteria > Actinomycetota > Actinomycetes > Mycobacteriales > Jatrophihabitantaceae > DASXRA01. Next base: position 5,019 of record DASXYE010000047.1, on the reverse strand, counting down.
ACGACATCGCCGCGGCCATCGACCGGCTCCGCGCGAACGGCAGCCCGGCGGTCGGGATGGTCGGGCTGAGCGTCGGCGGCCACGTCGCCTACCTGGCCGCGGCCGAGTTCGACCTGCCCGCCGTCGCGGTCGTCTACGGCGGCTGGCTGCCCACCACCGACATCCCGCTCAGCCGTCCCGAGCCCACGCTGGCCCGGACCGCGCAGATCACCGGAAACCTGCTCTTCCTGGTCGGCGAGGACGACGCGATCGTCCCGCCGGACCACCGACAGCAGGTCGTCGATGCCCTGCGCGCCGCCGGCGTGCGCCACGAGCTCGTCGAGTACCCCGGCGTGCCACACGGATTCCTCAACCCCCGGCGAGCTAGCTACCACGACGCCGCCGCCCGCGACGCCTGGCGGCGCGTCGAGGAACTGCTAACCGCGCACCTGAGCCCTCGGCGCGCGGCGGGCTGACCATGGCGCCGACGGCCTGCCGGGCTGACGTGGCACAGTGGGCGCCGTGCGGTTCCTGTCGGGCTTGTTCGGCCTGCTTGCCGTCGGCGGCCTGCTTGCGGCCTGTACTTCAGGCGGCTCCGGGCCGCACGTGACAACGACGGCGCACACCTCGGTCGGCGCCGTGACGCCGAGCGAGCCGCCGCCGACGGCCACCCGGCCGAGCACGTCCCACGCGCCGACGTCCCGGCCGACCTCCGTGGCGCCCCGGCCGTCGTCTTCTGTTTCGGTTACGCCCCGACCGCACGGGCCGGTAGTGCTGCTCAACCCGGGCCACAACGGCGACGACGCGGCCCATCCGGAGATCATCAACAAGCCGATCAACGCCGGGTACGGCAAGACCAAGGCCTGCGAGACGACCGGCACGTCCACCAACAGCGGTTACCCCGAGCACGCCTTCAACTGGGACGTCGCGCTGCGGGTGCGCACCCTGCTCGCCGCCCATGGCGTGCGGGTGATCATGACTCGGTCCTCCGACAACGGGGTGGGACCGTGCGCCAATACCCGCGCGTTTCTCGGCAATCGCGCCGATGTGGCCGCGCAGATCTCCATCCACGCGGACGGGGCGCCCTCATCCGGACACGGCTTTCACGTCTGCGAGGACAGCCACCAGCCCGGCGGTGCCGCCGTGGCCGCGCAGTCGCACCGGCTCACCGTCGCCCTGCACGACGCGCTGCTCGCCGGTTCGGGCATGACCGTGTCGAGCTACTTCGGCCAGGACGGCTACGTGCGCCGCGACGACCTGACCGGGCTGAACCTCGCGACGCGGCCGGCGACCTTCCTCGAGATCGGCAACATGCGCAATGCCGGGGACGCCGCACTGCAGACCTCGACGGCCGGCCGCCAGCGGATCGCCGCCGCCGTGGCCGCCGGCATCCTGCACTATCTCGGTCGCTAGTTCGCGGCGTCGTCCTAGCCGGCTTCGTCCTAGCCGGCTTCGTCCTAGCCGGCCTCGTCCTAGCCGGCCTCGTCCAGGGGGCGGGCGCCGAGCGTCGACTGCAGCAGGCTGAGCGCCTGGGCCTCGGGGTCGACGCGCTGCGCGTCGGGCGAGTCGTCCGGCTCGGTGTCGTCGCGCGGATCCGGCTCCTCGACCGCACGCGACGGAGCCGGGCTCGGCGCCGGTGTGGCCGCCGTGGCCGCGGGCGGGCGGTTCGCCGGAGCGCCGTCGACCTCGACGCCGACCTGCCAGGAGCCGCCCACGATCGAGGTCAGCGCGGTCCGCAGCACTTCGGTGTTGCGGTCGTCGCCGATCATCTTGGCCAGCGGTGCCGACGGCGCGCTCAACGTCAGCCGGCTGCCGTCGACGGCGGCCACCTGGGCGTTGTCGAGCAGCGCCTTGGTGGTCCGGCTGGACTGCTTGACGACGTCGAGGACGTCGGGCCACAGCCGGCGCAGCGCCGCCGCATCGATCACGTCGCCGGGGGCCGGGCGGGGAGCCGACGCGGGGGCCGGCTCGGCCGGCGGCGCGGCCTCCGGCTCGGGTGACGCAGAGGCGGTCGCCGGCTCGGGTGTGGACTGTTCTGCTGGGGCCACCTTCGCCGCCGGGGATGGAGCGGGCACGGCCTCGACCGGCGCGGCCTTCGCCACGGGCGCCTCGGCCGGCTTGTCCGGAGCCGGGACGGCCGGAGATGGGACGGCCGGGGCCGGGGCGGCCGGAGCCGGCGCTGCCTTGGCCGGCGCCGCCGCCTTCACGGGGGCAGTTGCTGCCTTGGCCGGGGCCGCCTTCGCCGCCGGGGCCTTGGCCGGCGCCGCGGGTGGGACGTCACCGGCGATGGCGGCGTTGCGGCGTTCCAGCCGCTCGATGCGCTGCAGCAGCGCGGCCGAGTCGGCGGCAGCGTCGGGCAGCAGCATCCGGGCGCAGAGCAGTTCGAGCACGAGGCGGGGGGACGTCGTCCCGCGCATCTCGATCAGGGCGGTGTGCACGATCTCGGCGTTGCGGGCCAGGGTCGCCGGACCGATGCGCGCCGACTGGTCGGCCATCCGGGACAGCTCGTCCGGCGAACCGTCGAGCAGCCCGCGCGCGCCGGCGTCAGGCACCGCGTCGACGATGACCAGGTCGCGGAACCGATCGAGCAGGTCGGTGGCGAACCGCCGCGGATCGTGGCCGGCCTCGACCACGCCGTCGACCGTGCCGTACACGCTGGAGGCATCACCGGCCGCCAGCGCGTCGATCATGTCGTCGAGCAGGGTGGCGTCGGTGACCCCGAGCAGCCCGACCGCGTCCGCATACGTCACACCCTCGGACCCGGCCCCGGCCAGCAACTGGTCGAGCACCGACAGGCTGTCGCGCGCCGACCCGGCCCCGGCCCGCACGACGAGCGGCAGCACGGCCGGTTCGACCTTGACGCCCTCGACGTCGCAGATGCGTTCGAGGTGGGCCCGCATGACGCCCGGCGGGATGAGCCGGAACGGATAGTGGTGGGTGCGCGACCGGATCGTCTGCAGCACCTTGTCCGGCTCGGTGGTGGCGAAGATGAACACGAGAAACTCGGGTGGTTCCTCGACGAGCTTGAGCAGGGCGTTGAAACCCTGCGTCGACACCATGTGCGCCTCGTCGACGATGTACACCTTGTAGTGGTCGCGGACGGGGGCGTAGAACGCGCGCTCGCGCAGTTCCCGGGCATCGTCCACGCCGCCGTGACTGGCCGCGTCGATCTCGATGACGTCGATGGAGCCAGTGCCGTTCGGGGCGAGTTCCTTGCACGAGTCGCACTCGCCGCACGGCGTCGGGGTCGGTCCCTTGATGCAGTTCAGCGACCGGGCCAGGATGCGCGCGCTGGACGTCTTGCCACAGCCCCGCGGTCCGCTGAAAAGGTAGGCGTGATTGATGCGTCCGGCCAACAGCGCCTGGCTGATCGGGCGGGTGACATGCTCCTGGCCGATCACCTCAGCGAACGTCGCCGAACGGTACTTACGGTAGAGCGCCAGGTTGCTCGCCACGCGGTCGACAGTAGAACACGCCACCGACGCCGCGCCGCGCACGTCCCCGTGCTGGGCTGCGTCCCCGCGGCCGCACCGCCGCCTCGCCACCGGCAGCCCACATCTTCCGGTGATCAACTCGCGTTCTGCAGCGGCCTGGCGCTGCAGAACGCGAGTTGATCACCGCATTCGGCGGCTCGTCCACAGCCCCGTTCGGCTGAGCTCCGTTATCCACAGATTCGGCGATGGCCTCCCCCGCAGGGGGCAGCCATCCGATCATCGGCCGGGTGCGCGACGACGAGCTCGACGAGTTGATGCCACTGGTCGATCCAGCCGCACTGCCAAGGGTGCTCGGCCGCCCGGCGGCGCTCGCCCGCGGGCTGAGCCGCCACGCGATCGATCGCCGAGTTGCGAGTGGCCAATGGCGCCGCGTCCTCCCGCACACCTACCTGACCAGCGACACGCTCACCTGGCCGGACCGATTGTTGGCCGCCGTGACGTTCGCCGGGCCATGCGCCGTGCTGACCGGCGCGGCGGTGCTGCACGATGCCGGCCTCCGCGCAGCGCGCCGTCCCGGCAAGCTCACCGTCCTCGTGCCCGAACGATCGGGTGCTCGTTCCACCGCATGGGTCCGCATCCGCCGAACCCACCGACTCCCCGAGGCCGCGCTGGCGCCCGGACCCCCTCGCGTGCCGATTGCCCGGGCCGTTGCCGACCACGCGCTCACGCTGCACCGCATCGACGACGTGCGCACCGTCGTGGCCGAGGCGGTACGCCGACGACTGTCCACTGTGGACGAGATCGCCGCCGAGCTCGCGGCCGGGCCACGCAACGGCAGTGCGCTGCTGCGCCAGGCTGTGGACGAGGTCGGCGCCGGCGCGTGGTCGGCGCCCGAGGCCCGCGCCGCCCGGCTGCTGCGCCGAGCCGGTGTGCCGCCGTTCGAGCAGAACGCACGGATCGAGCTGCCCGGCGGTGGCTACTACCTGGCCGACTTCCTGTGGCGCGACTTGTGGGCGATCCTCGAGATCGACAGCGTCGAGAACCACCTCGACCCCGCGGACTGGTCCGCGACCATGGATCGGCACCTCGTTCTCGAGACGGTCGGCTTCAGCGTCGCGCATCGGCCACCGTCGGCCGTCAACACCCGTCCCGTCCGCTTCGTACGCGACGTCACGGCCTGGCTGGCCAGCCGGCAGCGGCGCTTCCCGGGAACCGTCACCGCCCGCCCCGCCGGCCATCCCCCATGATCATCAGCCATTGAGCTTGCGAATTCGCATGCTGACGGGCTGATGATCATGGACAGGTCGGCGGGCGGTCAGCCGGGAGGGGACGTGAGCGAAATCAGCCGGGCGGCGGCTCGGCCCGACTCGGCGCGGCTACAGCCAGCCGCGGCGGGCCGCCTGCAGGCCGGCCTGGAAGCGCGTCTGGGCGCCGAGCGCGGTCATCAGGTCGCGCACGCGTCGCTGGGCAGTACGCGGATGCCAGCCGAACTGGCGGGCAATCGCCTCGTCGGTGAGCCCGGCGGCGAGCAGACCGAGCAGCGTCTGCCGGTCGCCGCGCGCGTCGTCGCGGCCGTCGGCGTCGGCCTCCTCGGGGTCGTCCGCCG
>DASXYE010000046.1:0-9933 GCA_036502695.1 Jatrophihabitantaceae bacterium | reverse complement strand
CATGTACGACTACGTGGGAGCGCCGGCCAAGACGGACAAGCTGGTGCGCGAGATCATGCAGCGGCTCTACGTCGGCAGCGAGATCGGGCAGGGCTATCCGGGCGACGAGGACAACGGCGAGATGTCGTCGTGGTTCATCCTGAGCTCGCTGGGCCTGTACCCGCTGCAGGCCGGGTCGCCGAACTGGGCGGTCGGATCCCCCTTGTTCCGCAAGGTGACGGTGCACCGCTCGACCGGCGACATCGTGGTGAACGCCCCGAACAACAGCACCAGCAACGTCTACGTCGAGGGTCTGAAGGTCAACGGCCACAAGCAGTCCAGCGTCTCGATCAACTCGGCGGTGTTGTCCCACGGCGGCACCCTGGACTTCGACATGGGCAGCCGGCCGTCCTCGTGGGGCACCGGCCGCGACGACGCCCCGCCGTCGCTCACCAAGGGGTCGACGGCGCCGAAACCGTTGCAGGACACGACCGGTCCGAGCCTCGGCGTCGCGACCGGACCGGACGGTATGGACGCGACGAAGCTGTTCGACGACACGTCCACCACCGGGGTGACGTTCCCGACCGCCACGCCGCAGATCACCTGGAAGTACAACGGGAATCGGCAACGCCCGACCTTCTACACGATGACGTCCGGGTCCGCGGCCGGTGATCCATCGGCCTGGCGGCTGCAGGGCTCGAACGACGGCGTCCGCTGGACGACGGTCGACTCGCGCAGCAACGAGACGTTCGACTGGCGGCTGCAGACCCAGCCGTTCACCGTCGAGGATCCCGGCTGGTTCAAGTACTTCCGGCTGGCCGTGACCAAGACGGTCGGCGCACCGCAGACGAGCCTGGCGGAGGTCGAACTGCTGTCCGGCGGGGACGTGACGATCGGCGGCGGACCGCTCAACGTCGCGGCCGCGCCCACCCTCGACGGGGTTGCCGGCGGACCGGTCAGCGGCTCGCTCGCCACCGTCACGGGAGGCACCGGCACGACCGCCTCGGACTACAGCGCGACTGTGGACTGGGGCGACGGCACCGCGCCGGCGGCCGCGACGATGGGTAACTCGTCCCGCGGGGTCTTCGCCGTGACCGGCAGCCACACGTACAGCAAGGCTGGCTATTACCAGGTCGGCGTGACCGTGTCGGACGGGCACAGCCAGGGCGTCGCCACGGCGACCGTCAATGTCGTGTTCGCGCCCAGCAGCGGGATCACCACGTCGTTCGACTCGACGTGCATCGGCGACGACGGGGTGGCCGGCGTGAACTGCGACGGCAGTGGCTGGTCGTACTCGCGGGCCGCGCTGAACGCCGCGGGTCTCGTCCAGGGCCGGTCGGCGACGGTGCCCGGCACCGGGCTGCACTACACGCTGCCCGTCGTGCCGGCGCTGCACCCGGACAACCTGACCGGCGCCGGCCAGACGGTGGCGCTGAACATCCCCGACGACGCCACGCACATCTCGTTCATCGGCGTCGGCACCAACGGCCCGCAGCAGGGCACCGCCACGGTGACGTTCACCGACGGGACCACGGCCACCACGCCGATCCAGTACAGCGACTGGACGTTCGGCGGCGACTCGAACGGCACGCCGTCGTTCGGCAACATCATCGTGGCCCGCTCGGGGTACCGCCTCAAGGACGGCGGGCACGACCCGAACGTCACGTTCCTGTTCGCGACGGCACCGTACGCCGTGCCGGCCGGCAAGCACGTGGCGTCGGTGACGATGCCGTCGGGCAACTCCGACATCCACGTGTTCGCCGTGGCCGACGACGGCACGGCGCCGCCCGCGCTCGCGCTGACGGCCCCGTCCGACCAGACGGCGACGGCCGGGACGGCGCTGGCCGCCGACCTGGGCAAGGTCGCCGGCGGCGTGGGCCCGTACCAGGCTCGGGTGCAGTGGGGCGACGGCACCGCGACCGAGGACGCCGCGGTGAGCGATGCCGGCGCGGTCACCGGCACGCACACGTACACCCAGCCGGGTGCGTACACCGTGCACGTCACGGCGGCCGACACGCAGGGCAGCGTGCTGAGCTCGTTCAAGGTCACCGTGGCGGCGGCCGGTGGACAGCTCGCGGCGATGGCGGCGCCGGCTGCCCCGCCGGCGGTCCCGGTGCGGTACACGCCGCACCTCGTCACGTCGGCGACCGCTGGACCGCGCGGCACCACGGTCACGGTCAACGGCGACAGCTTCGCTCCGAACGAGCTCGTCACTCTGCACCTCGGCTCGGCGTCGGTGCAGGCCCGGGCGGATGCGCACGGCATCCTGACGAACGCGACGCTGACCGTCCCGTCGTCGGCCAAGGTCGGCTCCGTCGGGCTCACCGCGACGGGAACGAAGTCGGCGACCCCGGCGTCGGCGGCGTTCGACGTAACCGCCCGGCCGGTGTCCGTCGCGGTGTACCGGCCACAGCTGCAGCTCGAGCAGTCCGGCCCGGGCGTGACCCTGCGCGGGCACGGCTTCGCGCCGAACGAGCGGGTGGCGGTCAGCGTCGACGGGCGTGGGGCGACGACGGCAACCGCTGACGCCTCGGGCGCGATCAGCGGCGTCGAGCTGCCGGCCGCCGCGGACGGCGGGCACTCCGTCCAGGCGGCCGGCGTCCGCTCACTCGATCCGGCGACCGCGTCCTACCTTGTGGCGGGCGGGCACGCGCGTACCGCCCGGACGGGTGCTGTGCACGGCGGTCCCCCGGCGCACGGCACGCCGGGTGCTCCGTCCGGGCCCGCCTCGCCGTCCCCGTCCGCGCACGCGGTCGGACGCTCGGGCGGCGACGGTGTGCCGCTGTGGTGGCTGCTCGCCCCGGCGGTGGCGCTGCTCGCGGCGGCCGCGTGGTGGCGGCGGCGCCGCACGACGTAGGCCGTCGGCTCGCCGTGTCGTCGAGTGGTGCGCTATTCGTCGAGTGGTGCGTTATAACGCACCACTCAGGCGATAACGCGCCACTCGATGTTGAGAAGCTGCCTAGGCGGACCGGCTGCTCGCGATCGGTGCTCGCGTAGGGACGCTGCGTCACGTTGAATGAACGTATGCGCCCGTCCGGTGGAGTGCTGGCCATCATCGGATCGGGCGAGACCAGCCCGACGATGGTGACCGTCCATCGGACGCTGCGCCCGGACGCCCAACCGGCGGTCGTGCTGCAGACGCCGTACGCCTTCCAGGAGAACGTCGACACCGTCTCGGAGCGGACGCGCGGCTACTTCGCGCACCGGGTCGGCCTGGACGTCGCGGTCCACGACGGCACGGCGACCGACGCGCCGGTCGTGCGCACCGCCGAGTGGGTGTTCGCCGGGCCGGGCAGCCCGTCCTACGCGCTCGACCGATGGCGCGGCGCCGTCGCCGAGGCACTGCGCGATCGGATCACCGCGGCCCACGGCGTCACCGTGTTCGCGTCGGCGGCCGCCGCCACGCTGGGCGTCGTGGCCCTGCCGGTGTACGAGATCTACAAGGCCGGCGCCGACCCGCACTGGCTCGCCGGACTGGACGTGCTGAGCCGGATCGGGCTGACCGTCGCCGTCATCCCCCACTACGACAACGCCGAGGGGCAGACGCACGACACCCGGTACTGCTATCTCGGCCAGCGGCGGCTCGAAGTGCTCGAGGCGATGCTGCCGGGCGATGCCGCCGTGCTGGGCGTCGATGAGCACACCGCGGTGATCATCGATCTGCGCGCGGCGACGGTGCGGGTGACCGGACGGGGCGGGCTGACCGTCCGCCGCGGCGGAATCAGCACGGTCTTGCCGGCGGGGACGGTCACGGGGCTGCGCGACCTGCGTGAGCTGGTCGAGCACGTCCGGCCGATCGCCGCGCCCCAACCGCAGCCGCAGCCGCAGCCGGGACGAACCGAGGTCCCCGCGGCCGAGTCCCGCAGCCTGCCCGAGCTGATCACCACCGCGCAGGACGCGTTCGCCGCGGCGGCCGAGCGCGGCGACGGTCCGGCCATGGCGAGCGCCGTCCTGGATCTCGACGCGACCGTGCAGGACTGGGCCACCGACCTCGACGAGGACCAGGGCCCCGAGCAGGCGCGGGCGGTCGTGCGCACCTTGATCGCCCGGCTGGGCGACGCCGTGGCCTCGACGAGCGCCCGCGAGCAACTGCACGCCACGCTCGACGCGGTGCTGGCCCTGCGCGCCGACTGGCGCAACGAGGGAAGCTATGCCGAGGCCGATCGGTTGCGCGCCGCGCTCCTCGACGCCGGCCTGCGGGTGAATGACACGCCGGACGGGACCCGCTGGTCGGCCAGACCATACGGCAGCGTACGGGCGCTCTAGACGGAGAGTGCCTGCCCGCTTACGATGGGTGCATGTGTGATCTCAGCCGCGACGAGCAGGGCGCCCTCGCCGACCTGCTGGGCAACCTCCAGACCGCCGAAGCCAAGCTCGCCGCGACGTTCCCGGACGTGTTCACCCGGGCGTTCGCCGATCACGAGGCGATGCTGGCCGGGCTCACCGACCTGACCGATGCCGCCGACAAGCTGCAGCAGTGGGTCATGGCCAAGCACCACTCGACCGCGGCGTAGCTCGATCAGAGGATCGCGATCAGGGCGTACGCCATGGTCAGGCCCATGAGCAGCTCGCAGCTGGCCGTGAGCCGCGGAGCCAGCAGCTCCGACGCCAGCCCGGCACCCGCCGACGACAGACCCGAGACCGCGATCGGCTCCGTGATGCCGGCCAGCCGGGTCGCGGTCTGCCAGGCGTAGCCGAGTAGCGCCAACGCCAGCAGGATCGCCACGGCGGGCGCGCCCGGGCCGCTCGCCATCCCGGGCATGGCGTCCATCGACGGCATGGCCGCGTACATGTACAGCATGGCTGCACATCCGAGCAGGTGCGGTACTCGATGGCCCGCCGCGGCGACATCGCGCCGGCTCAGGTCGCGGACCGCGTGCGCACCGAACCACGCCGCGGCCAGGACGAACACGACCACCCATGACCGGCTGGGCAACGGGTCCAACTCGGGAACGATCATGCCGGCCATGGCCACCCCCATAGCGATGTGGACGGCATCGACCGCGGGTTCGGTCGCGCGATGCCAGCGCCAGGCGGCAACCAGTCGCGCGGCACAGTAGCCCGCGATCACCAACATCGTGGCGGTCATGGTGTGGACGAGCCACGGCGAACCGGCCATCGCGCTGCCTTCCCACGACCAGCGAACGTCCACGAGTGTCGGCGTTGACCCGCTTTTTCGAGTGCTTAATGCACGATATGCGACTGGCCATAGTGGACACAACGGATGAACACCGGAGGGTGGCCAATCTGTGACCTTGGTCGACTCGGCATACTCGGGAGATCGTGACTGACTGGCTGTCCCGAGCAGCCGGCCGCGTCCGAGCGTCGTTCGACAACGGGGTCCGCGCGCTGCGGGAACGGCCGGTGAGCGTCGCCCGCGCAGTGGCCGAGTTCGTGCTGCGCTGGGCGTTGCGGATTGCCCTGCCGCTCGGCGGGGCCGCCGCGATGCTGACGCTGTTCCCGTACCACGCCACGGCGGCGGGCGCTCATTTCCGGGTGCAGGGCAGCGTGCTGAGCCGGCCGTCGCTCTCGGCCGACACCTCGTTCGGCAGCTGGACGTTCCCGCACGTCGACGGGTTGCCGGTGGGCGTGCACATCACGCCGCTCAACGTCGACCTGGTCAAGATGGCCGGCGCGGCGTCGGCGGATCCGCAGGCCTACGCCGACCGGCTGCGCGACGACCTGGCCGGTCAGGTGCCGGCGATCACGGCCTGGCTGGTCGGCGAGATGCTGATCGGGATCGCCCTGGGCCTGCTCGTCGGCGCCGCGATCAACCTGGCGATCCGCCAGATCCGCGGCCGGCCCCGGCGCGAGCACGAGCTCCGCCACCGGCTGCGCCAGGGCGGGGCGGCCGTGGCGGTGCTGGCCGTAGTCGCCCTGGTCGGCGCGCTGACCTACGAGCCGGACTGGGCCCGCCGCTCGAAGGTGAACGGCACGCTGGCCACGTTGCAGCTGTTCCCGGACCAGCTGAACCAGTACTACGACCAGCGGGCCAAGGCCCTGGACGTCCTGAACGCGATCGCGGCGATCCAGTCGAGCCTGCAGCAGCGCATCGCCGCCCGCCCCGACCAGCCGGCCACCGCGTTCAACGTCATGTACGTCTCGGACATGCATCTGGGCAGCACCTATCCCCTGGTCGCCCAGTACGCCCGCAGCTTCGACGTCAAGCTGATCGTCAACACCGGCGACGAGGCCGAGTTCGGAACGCGGGCCGAGATGACCCCGACCTACCTCGACCAGCTGCGCGACGTCACGAAGATCGCGCCGATGATCTGGCTGGCCGGCAACCACGATTCGCCGTCCACCGTCGCCGTGATGCGGTCCATTCCGAACCTCACCGTGCTCGGCACGAAGACCGCCGGCCCGGGCGGTGGGTACCTCGTCGGCGCGCAGCAGCTCGACGCCTTCGGACTGCGCATCGCCGCGGTGCCCGATCCGCGCGTGTACGGCGGCACCGGTGAGTTCGGCGCCGAGGACGACGCCAGCGTCAACCCGCTCGAGCAGAACGCGGTGAACAACGCCGTCAAGGCGGTCACCAAGGACAGCCAGTTCGACATCTTCGCGACGCACGAGCCCGTCGCCGTCGACCAGCTACGCAAGAAGCTGCCCGGGCAGATCCGGCAGACCGTCGCCGGGCACCTGCACCGGCAGAACAGCGACTCCAGCGTCCAGAAGGGCGACAGCATCAACCTGGTCGAGGGCTCGACCGGCGCAGGCGGACTCGATCAGCTCAACCGCGGCCTGCCGCAGACCCCGATCGAGTTCAGCATCGAATCGGTCGCGGCGAGCTGCGAGTTCACCGCGCTGGTCCGCTTCCAGATCACCGGGACGGCGCCCGAATCCGCCGGCGCAGTCACGTCCGACGACCTGCCACAGGTGTCGGCGTCCACGCAGTACCTGCGGTCGCAGAAGATCGACCCACCGCGCCACTGCGGCACCGAGCTCGGCCTGACCAAGCCAGGCCCGCTCTAGGCGCGGCGCCGACCGCCACCCGAATTCGGTGGCGCGCGAGTTGCGCCGCGAGTTGGATGATCGATCGATGATTACGTTGCCTGAGCCACCGCACCTCGAATGGCCGACCACGGCCGTCCGGATGTCCTACCTGACCGGCGAGCAGGCCGACTGCCAGTTACGCGGGACGGACACCAACTGGCTCGGCCCGGCCAGTGAGGACTTCGACGCCTTCGTGGCCGCCCGGCGCGGCGTGCACACCCGGTGGGACGTGCCGATCACGATCTTCTGGTACATCTCCGGCGAGCACTATCTGGGCACACTCGTTGTGCGGCACGAGCTGACCGAGGATTTGACCGAGGCCGGCGGCCACGTCGGCTATCACGTCGTCGCCCCGTGGCGCCGGCAAGGGCACGCGACGCGCATGCTCGCCGCCGGGCTGGCCGAATGCCGCAAGCTCGGACTGTCGCGCGTGTTGCTGACGTGCACGCCGGACAACGAGCCGTCGCGCCGGGTGATCCTGGCCAACGGTGGAGTGCCCGACGACCGCATGCGCGACGAAGATCGTTTCTGGATCGATCTGTAGCCAGCCCGCCGGCCGGTACCGCCGGGCACTGGGCGTGTTGCCGGCATCCGGCTGCGAAGCCGTCTAGGCTCGCACGCATGTTCGAGCCGGAATGGGACGCGGGGCTGGACGACGCGCAGCTCGCGGCGGCGGCGCACGCCGGCGGTCCGCTGGTCGTGCTGGCCGGAGCGGGCACCGGCAAGACCCGCACGCTGACCGCCCGGGTGGCCCGGCTGCTCGCGCACGGCGCGGATCCCTCGCGGGTGCTGTTGCTGACGTTCACCCGGCGGGCCGCGGCCGACATGCTGGCCCGGGCCGCGACCCTGTGCGGCGACCGACGGGCCGCCGGCAAGCTGTGGGGCGGGACGTTCCACGCGGTGGCGCACCGGCTGGTCAGCCAGTACCGCGAACCGCTCGGGCTGCCGGCCGAGTTCTCGGTGCTCGACCAGGCCGACGCCGGCGACCTGATGGATCTGCTGCGCCACGATCACGATCTGGCCGGCTCGGCGCAACGGTTCCCCCGCGCGGACACGCTCGTCGACGCCTACTCCCGGTCGGTCAATACCGGTCGGCCGGCCCGCGACGTCATCGCCACCGAGTTCCCGTGGTGCGAGCCGCACACCGACCGGATGCTCGAACTGTTCCGCGACTACATGGCCCGCAAGCGGTCCGGGGGCCTGCTGGACTTCGACGACCTGCTGATCGCCTGGCGGTCGCTGCTGGCCGATCCGACGATCGGCGCCAACGTGGCCGGACAGTGGGACCACGTGCTGGTCGACGAGTACCAGGACGTCAACCAGGTGCAGGTCGACATCGTGCGGCTGCTGTGCCCCGCGGGCAAGGGGCTGACCGTGGTGGGCGACGACGCGCAGGCCATCTACGGGTTCCGCGGCGCGGACGCGGCGCATCTGACCGAGCTGACCAGCACGCTGCCCGACGCGACGACGGTCCGGCTGGAACGCAACTTCCGGTCACGGCAGCCCCTGCTCGAACTGGCCAACGTCGTGCGGCCCGGCGATGTACAGCTGAGGCTGTACTCCGACCGCATCGGCGGGCCGCCGCCGCGGCTCATCCGCTGCTACGACGCGCCGGCCGAGGCCCGGCTGGTGGCCGACGCCGTGTTGGAGTCCGTCGAGACGGGGAAGCGGCTGCGTGACCAGGCCGTGCTGATGCGGGCCGGGCACCACAGCGACCTGCTCGAGATCGAGCTCACCGCCCGGCGGGTGCCGTTCGCGAAGTTCGGCGGCATCAAGTTCCTGGAAGCCGCGCACGTCAAGGACTTCCTCGCCGGGCTGCGCCTGCTCGACAACGCCGCCGACGAGATCGCGTGGTACCGGCTGCTGCGCCTGCACGACGGCATCGGCCCGGCTCGGGCGCGCGACCTGCTCGGCGTGCTGCAACCGACCGAGGCCCGCGCGGACGACCGGCACGGCGATGCCGTGGCGGCGGCCCCGGCCAACGCGCGGCTCAAGCTCGGCGCGACCCTCGGCGGCATCACCGCGGCCCGGACCGCGGCCACCCCGGCCGATCGGGCCGCCGCCGTCGTCACGATGCTGCGGCCGCTGCTGACCCGGCGCTACCCCGACCATCCGACCCGGCTGGACGACCTCGACCGGCTGGTGGCCGCCGCCAAGACGGCGCCGTCCTTGGCCGAGTACGTCGCCACGCTGACGCTCGACCCGCCGAAGTCGACCAGCGAGCTGGCCGGTCCACCGCACCTCGACGACGACTACCTGACGCTGAGCACCGTCCATTCGGCCAAGGGCCTGGAGTGGGACTCTGTGCACGTCATCGGCCTGGTCGACGGCGCGTTCCCGTCGGACCTGGCCCTGGCCAGCCACACCGGGCTGGCCGAGGAACAGCGGCTGTTCTACGTTGCCCTCACCCGGGCCCGCGACGACCTCAGCCTGTACACGCCGCTGCGCATGCCGCACCAGCGCTACTCCGGCAGCGACCGGCACAGCCTGGCCCCGCCCAGCCGGTTCCTGACCGATGCCGCCCTGGACACCCTCGACGTCGTCGAGACGGCGCAACCGCAGCCGCCCCCGAAGCGGGTGCTCACCACGGCACGGGTCGGCATCCCGACGATGGACGACCTCTGGACTTAACCCGCCTGAGCGAATCTGCTTGTGGACCCCTCGCAAGCTCGGGGGCCAACGCAGATCCACACCGCGACTTCGTCGCGGGCCGCGTCGCGGCGGCGGGGCTCTTCGCGCGAGCGCTCATCGCATTGGTGGTTGCGGCAAAGCAAGCGCCGCTAGACGTTTCGGGTCGGCGACGATGTCGATCTCGGCGAAGCGTCCGCCGCTGATCGTGAACGCCAGCAGCGAGACCGGCCGACCGTCGCTCGTCGACAGCACGCCCAGGCCGCCGTTGACCAGCACCCGGTTCGGGGTCATCGCCGCCTGCGCGAACATCAGCGCCGTCCGAGCCACGTT
>DASXYE010000045.1:0-6576 GCA_036502695.1 Jatrophihabitantaceae bacterium | reverse complement strand
GCCCGGGTCACCGTCACGAACGTCGACGGCACCGACATCGGCGGACGGATCCGGGCGACGGCGGGCCACACCACCACGACGGTTCCGTACCTACTGGTACGGCGGCCGCTCGACCTGCACGCCGACCCCGATCCGACGGCCGCCGGCGCCACCGTCTACGTGCACGCCGAGCCGTCCCTGGCCGCACCCCCCACGGTGACGGTCACCGACCCGCGCGGGCACCGGAGCTCGGCCACCACCACGGAAGATCACCCCGGCTGGTGGCGGGTCGCCGTCCCGGCCGGGACGCCCGGCCGGTACCGGGTCAGCGCCACCGCGCCGGCCACCGCCGGTGCCCGGCTGAGCGGTACGACGTCGTTCGAGGAACTCGGCGCCAGCACCGGCGATTGGCAGCCCGTCGGCCCGTACAACCAGGGTGCGCAGGAGGTCGCGCTCACCTCCCAGCCCGGGCGCATGTTCGCGCTGCCGGGCCGCTCGCCGCAGGCCGGGTTGTTCCGCAGCGACAACGGCGGCGCGTCCTGGCAGGAGCTGCGCCGGCTGCCCATCGGTCAGGGCGTGAACATCGGCCTCGCCGCCGACCCGACCCAGCCCGGCACCGTGTACCTCGCCGTGCAGGGCGGCGGCGATCCGACGTTCGAGGGGCGCGTCCTGGCCAGCACGGACGCCGGCAACTCGTGGACGACGCTGCCGTTCCCAAACGTGGCCGTGCACGACATCAGCATCGACGCGACCGGTCGCATTCTCACCGTGCCGACGTTCAACGGCAACGTGTACGTCAGCCTCGACCGTGGCCAGACCTGGACGGCGTACCCGAGCCCGGGCGGATTCGCCCAGCAGGCCAGGGTGATCGGCCACGATCTGTTCATCGCCGACGGTGCCGATCTGTACGTCGTCCGCGACGTGGACGGCACGCCGCAGCCGGTGCAGAAGGTGCTCAGCGCGCCGGTGTCGTACCAGTCGATGCTCGACGTCGTCGGCGACGACCACGTGATCCTGGCTCGGACTGCGCAGCAGGTGTTCGCTTCGCACGACGGCGGGGCCACCTGGCAGACGCTGTTCACCCCGCCCGGCACCGAGTTCCTGTCGTCCATCCAGATCGTGAACGGCGACGTCTACATCGGCGGCATGTCGCACATCTGGACGTCGCACGACGACGGGCCGCTGACGCCGGTGCCCACCCCGGCGAAGTCCGACTTCTTCCACGTCGGCGCGACGGACGGCCAGCTCGTGGTCAACGCCGAGGACACCGGCATCTTCACCTCGACCGACGGCGGCACGACGTATCACCGGGTAGGCCTGGCGGCCGCCGACGTCCATGCGCTGGGCGTCGTCAACGGCACGCAGCTGCTGGCGGCGACCACGTTCGGGACGTTCTCGGCGCCGCTGCCCGAGGCGACGGTGAACGAGGACTGGGGCATCACGGCGCAGCAGTCCGCGATCGGTCAACGTGTCGTATCGGTGGCGGTCGACCCGCGCACGCCGAGCACCGTCTTCTCCGTCGTCGCCAACGCGTTCTCGCGGGTGAACATCAATCGCTCGACGGACGGCGGGGCCACCTGGACCACCGTCGACGGCGTGCGGGCCAGTTCGCGGGGCTACCAGGTGCTCGTCGATCCGGCCAACCCGTCCTACGTGTACGTGACGATCGACGACGCGCTGAGTCCGGGCGTGCTGGTCAGTCGCGACGGCGGCCAGACCTGGCGCAAGAACGACCTGCCGGAACTCGTGACGGCCATCGCCGCCGACCCGCACGACCCGTCCCGGATCTGGCTCGGCGGGCCGAACGGCCTTTACCGATCGGATGATCAGGGCCAGACGATCACCCAGTTGTCGACTATCCCCGTGACCGCGGTGGCGCTCGATCCGCACAACTCGTCGCACCTGGTCGTCGGCGGAACGTCGTTGTACACGAGCCGGGACGGCGGGCGGCACCTCACCGCGGCGGACACGTCCGGGTATCGGCTGAGCATCACCGCGCTGGCGTTCGGCGCGCACGGGGCGGTGTACGCCGGGGACGGTGTTTCGTCCGATGCCGCCGGGCTGCCGGTGGGTGGGCGCGGCGTGCTGGTCAGCCGCGACGGCGGGTCCAGCTACGACAACGTCTCGGCCGGCCTCGCCGATCTGGACGTCGAGAGCCTGGCCCAATCGCCGGACGGGCACTGGCTCTACGCCGGCACGGGTGGGGGCAGCGTCTATCGGTACCGCGTGGGCTGACCCGGTTTTGGTCGCCAGTCGTCATATACGCGCACTGACGACCAAAACCGTAGAGTGAGCGGCGTGACCGATCCGGCAGTGAGCGCCCTGCTCGACGCGATCAATGCCAACGACCGGGCGGCGTTCTTCGCCGCGTTGACGCCCGACGCGACGATGTCCGACGACGGCACCGACCGGGATCTGACCGAGTGGGTCGATCGCGAGATCTTCGGCGTGAACGGGCACATCGACGTCGAGTCGGCCAGCGACGAGGGCCGCACGCTGATCGCCGACTACCGCAACGACACCTGGGGCGCGATGCGCACGCGCTGGCAGTTCACCGTGCGCGACGGCAAGATCGCCCGCTTCGACACCGGCCAGGCCGGTTGACCCCGACTTTCGGATGATCGACATCGACCATCTGCTGATGTCGGCCCTACCGGCCGGGCGCCACGATGGCCGGTATGACGATCTTGCGATCCTGGCCCGGCCCTCTGGCCGTATTCGTGGTGACCGCGGCCCTGGCGGTCGCGCCGAGCGGGTCCGCGAACGCGTCCACGATCGCGTCCCCTGAGCGCGGCGGCGTCCAGCTGTACGTCGCCCCGTGGGGCAGCGACCACAACGCGGGCAGCCGAGATCACCCCTTCGCCACGATCGGCCGGGCCCAGCAGGCGGTGCGCGCCCGGATACCGGACATCAACAGCGACATCGTGGTGAACTTGCGCGGTGGCACGTACACCCTGGCGCGGCCGCTGGGCCTGGGCAACACCGACAGCGGGCACAACGGCCACCGCGTCAGCTGGCAGGCGTACGGCTACGGCACGTCGCACCGGGAGCGGGTCACCATCAGCGGTGGACGGACGGTCGCCGGCTGGCATCCGGACAAGGAGGTGTGGCGCGCGGACGTCGGTGCGCTGGAGACTCGGCAGCTTTACGTCGCCGATCGGCGAGCCGCCCGCGCCACGCTCGGCAAGGGCCTGCCCGGCAAGGTGACCATGACGGCCACCGGCTACGTCACCACCAGCCCGGTGCCGCGGAGCTGGCACGCCCCGCGTGACCTAGAGCTGATGTACAGGCCGACTGGATATCTCGAAGGCCGCTGCGGGGTGGCCGCCATCCGGGCCAGCGGGAAGCAGACGAAGATCACGATGCGGCAGCCGTGCTGGTCGCTGGCGCAGGCCTTGTACGGGACGGCCGGGCTGCAAACGCCAGTGAGCGTCGACAACTCGTCGAGCTTCCTGAGTCGGCCCGGCACCTGGTACCTCGACCGCACCAAGCCCGGCCACCACGAGCTGCTGTACCGCCCCCGCCCGGGCGAAAACCCCGGTCGCACAACGGTGATCGCCCCGGTGCTCGGCACGCTGGTAAACGGAACCGTCGCGCACGACCTCACCGTCCGCGGCTTCACGTTCGCGTACGCCTCCTGGCTCGGACCGAACGACCCGGCCGGCTTCGCGGGCGCCTGGAGCATGTACCTGCGTCCCGCCCCGGGGGGTGAGACGTCGCTGCTGACCGTGCCCGGCGCCGTCACGTTCCAGTCGGCGCAACGCGTCGACATCGAAGGCAACCGGTTCATCCACCTCGGCGGCCAAGGTCTGGAGCTGGACCGCAGCAGCTCGCACAACGTCGTCCGGGGCAACCTGGTCACCGACATCTCCGACGGCGGGATCCAGCTCGGGGTGGTGCCGCCGGAGACGACCGGAACCAACCGCGGCAACCGCATCGTCGGCAACTCGATCAACCGCGTCGGCCAGGACAACCACGCCGCCTCGGGGATCTGGGACGCCGGCAGCCAGGACATCACGATCGAGCACAACCAGATCAACGACGTGCCCTACAGCGGCATCACCTCCGGGCCGGCCGACGACGTGCACGGCCTCATGCACGGCAACCGGATCATCGGCAACCGCATCGCCCGCACGAACCTGGTGCTGGACGACGGTGGCGGCATCTACCTGCGCGGCGAGCAAGGATCCTCCTATGCCGACGGGGGAATCGTGCGCGACAACGCGGTGACCGACAGCCGGAACGGTTTCTGGCGGGTCGGCATCTACACCGACGACAGCACCAACCGGCTGACCGTCGTGCACAACGCCGTCTACAACTATGTCGCTTCCATCGGCGGTTGCAGCGAGGAATGGGGCAACCGGCCGGTGCAGAACATCCGGTACGTCGCCAACTACTGGGACGACGCCGTGCCCGATTGGGTGCCCCGCCGGTCGTACCCCGGCGCGTGGGTGCCGGCCGATACGCAACATCCCGAGGACGGCTGCGGCAATCCGCACGACCTGCACTTCGCCGGCAACTCGCTGCTCGAGCCGGCCAGCCCGGCGCAGGCCTGCGCCAGCAACCCGGGCTGCGCGCTGATCCTGCGATTCGCCGGTCCCGGCCCCGCCGAGCAACGGCTACTCGCCTGCTGACTCGGGATACTAGGACGGCCGTAGATCATCACAAAGGGACGCGCCGCTAGGACGCCCGGCGTCAGGGCGTGTTGACGACGAGGACGAGTGCACCGTCGAAGGTCGTCTGGGTACGGAGCTGCCCGTGGCGGGCGTCCCAGCTGCCGTCGGCGAGAGCGTCGCGCAGCGCGGTGTCGTACGCAGCGGTCTGCTCGGACGATACGAACGACCAGGCGGAGCAGGACTTGCGGGCGGCCGGGTCGAGCAGCATCTCGGGGCGGCCGTAGTAGGCCTCGTTGAACCCGTCGGTGCAGTCGAGCGGGATGGGCACCGTGCGCACGGTGGTGTCGCCGCCGAGGTGCTCGCCCAGGGTGTCGATCGCCGGGTAGCGGCGGGCCTCGGTGGTGATCACCTCCGGTGCATAGTCGATCAGCCAGAACCGATCCAGCAGGCTGGGGTCGCAGGTCAGGATCACGACCGGTCCGGTCGCCACGCGCCGCATCTCGCGCAGGCCGGCCCGAAGGTCGGGCCACTGATGGACGCTGAACGTCGTCATCGCCGCATCGAACGTCCCGTCGTCGAAAGGGAGTTGTTCGGCCACGCCGTCGACGGCGGGCGGCAGGTGGGCTGGGCGTTGCGCGCGCATCGAGGCGGACGGCTCGACGGCGGTGATGTCCCGATCGGTCGGCTCGTAGGAGCCGGCACCGGCGCCGATGTTGATCACGCGTCGAGCCGGACCGAGTGCGTCGACGATCGCCGCCGCGATACGTGGATCCGCCTGGCGGTAGTCGGCGTAGCGAGTGCCGATCTGTGCGTAGTCCGCATCGCCGGCGCTGCCATCGGCCGTCCTGCTGCGTGTCATCGGACCCCGTTCGTAGTAGCTTCCCTTCCGGAAGTCACTGTAGGAGGCCGTCGAAATGAATTGCGGGACGGGGTCGTGAGCGGCCGGCAGCTTCGCCAGCCGGACTGCGCGATCGAGCAGGCCGCCGCCGCGGTGGGTGACTGGTGGTCGCTGTTGCTGATCCGTGAACTGGCCGGCGGACTGCACCGTTTCGACCAGCTGCAAGCCGAGCTGCAGGTCAGCAGCAAGGTGCTCGCCACGCGGTTGACCGCGCTCGTCGCCGACGGGGTGCTCGAACGCCGCCGCTACAGCGCGCACCCGCCGCGGTTCGAGTACCACCTCACCGACCGCGGGCGCGGACTGATCCCGGTCCTGGTCGCGCTGCAGTCGTGGGGCGCGCAGCACCTGATGGGCGACGGCGGCCTCACCGCCACCACGACTCGCGCTTCGCTGGAGGCCGCGCGCGTGCACGGCCTGGTGGGCCGGCGCATACCTGCCGTGACGCTCGCGTCCGTCGACGGACACGCAACCGATCCCGTCAGTCCGGCTTCGGCCTGGACGGTCATCTACTGCTTCCCCGGTGCCTTCGCGCCCGGCCAGGCCGGCCACCCCGAGGGCTGGGCCGACATTCCCGGTGCGCGCGGCTGCACGCTGGAGTCCGAGACGTACCGCGACCGGCACGCCGAGTTCGCCGACCTCGACGCCGCGATCCACGGCGTCAGCACCCAGCGAAGTGATCAGCAGTCGGCGTTCAGCACGCACGCCGGCTTGCCGTTCACGCTGCTGTCCGACGTCGACCTCGCGTTCGCCGCGGCGCTGCGGCTGCCGACGTTCCACGTCGCCGGCGTCGAGCGGCTCAAGCGGCTTACCATCGTCGCCGACCACGAGCGGGTGATCCGCTACGTCGACTACCCGATCGAGGACCCGGTGCGTTCGGTGCACAGTGCGCTGGAAGCGATATCCGCGATGAGCGAGCGGTCGCGTCGATAGGGTCGATGGCAGTTCGTCACTGTCGACTGGAGAGCTGAATCACGATGGATGTTGCCGCGAACCGGCGCGCGCTGGCTGATGGCAAGTCGATCCCGCTGGTCGGGCTCGGGGTGTGGCAGGTCCCGGACGGCCCCGAGTGCGTCAACGCCGTCC
>DASXYE010000044.1:0-11812 GCA_036502695.1 Jatrophihabitantaceae bacterium | reverse complement strand
CTCGAGTTGTCCGCGCTTCGCGACGTCATAGCGTCGCGAAGCGCGGACAACTTTTGAGTTAGCGACGTCGCGGCAGCAGCTGCACCAGCAGCGCTACGGCCAATGCCAACCCGACCAGGTACGGGATGCTGACGTCGAAGGCGTGCACGATCGCCGCGCCGCCGCGGGCCGACCCGGCCGCGTTGTAGAACACGATGCCGATGATCGCGACGCCCAGCGCGTTGCCGACCTGCTGCACCGACGAGAGCACACCCGCCGCCGAGCCGGCGTGCTCCGGGGTCAGCCCGCTCAGCACCGTCGCCGTCAGCGGCGCCATGACCAGGCCGATGCCCGCGCCGTCCACGAGGAACGCCGGCAGCAGCGCCAGGGTGGACGCGTCCGCCGAGAGCCGAAACAGCACCAGCCCGAGCGCCACCACCAGCGCCCCGACCGCCAGCACCTGCCGGCCGTACCGCACGGTCAGGCCCTGCGATGCCATCGACGTGGCCAGGAAGCCGATGCCCAGCAGGCTGAAGATCTCGCCGGACTCCAGCGGACCCAGACCCCGGCCGAGTTGCAGGTACAGGGCCAGCACCAGGAAGAACGACGCGACGCCGGCGAAGAACGTCAGCGTGGTCAGCATCCCGGCGCTGAACGCGCGCTCGCGGAACAGCGTCATGTCCACTAACGGACTACCGCCGCGAGCCGCCACCCGCCGCTCCCACCACACGAACTCGGCGAGCAGCAGGACGGCGGCACCCAGCGAGATCCAGGTCCAGACCGGCCAGTCGTACTGGCGGCCCTCGACGAGCGGCAGCACGATCGCGACGAGCGCGGCGCTGATCAGTCCGGCGCCGACCAGGTCGAGCCGGGCGACCCCACCGGCGCGTGACTCGGGCACGTAGCGGCGGGTGACCAGCAGCGCGCCTACCCCCACCGGGAGGTTGATCAGGAAGCAGGCCCGCCAGCCGCTGCCGGCGAGGTCGGCGTGGATGAGCGCGCCGCCGATCAACTGACCGCCGATGCCGCCGAACCCGAGCGAGAGTGCGTAGGCGGTGAACGCCTTGATGCGGTCCGGGCCCTCGTAGGCCAACCCGAGAATGGCCAGTACCTGCGGGAACATCAGCGCGGCCGAGAGCCCCTGCAGGACGCGCGCCCCGATCAACAGCCCAGCTGTAGGTGCCACGCCGCAGACCAGCGAGGCGACGGTGAACAGCTCCAGGCCGACCATGAACAGCTTGCGCCGGCCGTACAGATCGCCGAGGCGTCCACCGAGGATCAGCCCGGCAGCGAACGCCAATCCGTACCCCGCGACGACCCACTCGATGGACGTCGAGGTGGCGCGCAGATCGCCCTGCATGGTCGGCACGGCGACGTTCACGATGAAGAAGTCGAGGGTGATCATGAAGGCGCCGGCCAGGATGACCGGCAGCGCCAGCCAGCTGGTCCTATCCGCCGGAGCCTCGGGCGCGATGGTGCTCGGCTGCGCGATAGTTGTTGTCGTCATGGCGATAACGGTCGCCGGGACGGGTCACGCTGTCGATTACGCGGAAGGTAATGCGACGGCGGGGAACCGGCTCACGGCGGGTCGGTGGGGTAGGCGAATCCGAGGTAGGTGACCTCGCGCGCGCCGTCGGGGCGTTCCTCACGATCGGCGAGGCGACGCCCGTACGGCTCGATGAGCTGGTCGATCGATTCCTTGAGGGCCTGCAGCTCGACGGGCGTCACGTAAAGGATGCGGTCGCTGAACTGGGCCGCCGTGCGCCACTCGTCGGATTCGTCGTCAGCGCGCTGAAGCCAGCCGACGAGATCCTGGAAGTAGCTCTGCGCCATGGAGATGCGCAGCTGGGCCGCCGCCGCGGCCGCCTCCGGGGTGGTCTGAATCGGCGGCACGTTCGTCATCAACGACGTCGCCTGCCAGGGCTTCTCGCGGCCCTTGCCGCCTGACGCCTCCTCGACCAGCCCGTACTTGGCCAGCTGCCGCAGGTGGAAGGACGTCGTGCCCGAGCTCTCGTCGAGCAGTTGGGCCGCCTGGGTGGCAGTGAGCGGACCGCGCCGCCGCAGCAACCCGACCAGCTTGCTGCGCACCGGGTGGGCGTACGCCCGCAGCGCGCGCGGATCGGTGAGCTCGACGGGTGGCCGCTCGTCAGTCATAGGGCGATCGTGCAACATCTGGCGGTCTCACGCCGCCGCGGGTTGCCCGATCGGGACGGGACGGCGCCGGGCACCGGGTAGGTAGGCCAGCACGATCAGCCCGGCAACGGCGTACCCCACGCCTTGCACGGCGATCACCGGCACGATGCCGATGACGTCGCCCAGGACGCCGGCCAGCAACGTCCCGACGAGCAGCGCCACACCCTGCACGGCGCTCAGCGCCCCGAACACCCGCCCACGGTGCGAGTCGGACGACGTGCGCTGGAACAACGTCGTCTGGCCCACCACGGCCAGCGCCGCCGGCAGGCCGACCGCCACCATGCACACCACCGCCGGCCATACCGTGGCGTACGCCAGCGGGTAGAGGAACAGCAGCAGGTCGATCACCCCGACGAGCAGCGCGCCCCAACCGAGCAGGCGCCGCGGCGCGTAGCGATGCGCGACGACAGCCGCCGCGAACCCGGCGGCGATGCCCCCGACGGCCTGCGCTCCCAGGATCACGCCGTACGCCGAGCCGCCGCCGTGCAGCACGTCGCGCACGAACGGCGCGAACAGGGTGCCCATGACCCCCTCGCCCACCGAACTGATCCCGGCGATGACGAACAGCACGCGCAGGGTCGGCTCACGGCCCGCCAGCGCCAGACCGCTGCGCCACTCGGCGAGCAGCGACCGGGGCGCCGCGCCGACCGGATCGGGCGCCGGCCGCTGCGGCGCCGAGGCGATCAGGACGAGCAGCCCGGCCGCCACCAGGTAGGTGACCGCGTCGAGGACGGCGACCAGCGCGACCCCGCCGACTCCGACGGCCACGGCCCCGAGACCCGCACCGACCAGGCGGGCGATGTTGCGGTTCTGCCCGTTGAGCGCGTTGGCGGTGACCAGGTCGCCGTCGGCCACGAGATGCGGTACCAGCGCGGCCTGGGCCGGAATGACGAACTGCTCGGTGGCGCCCACGAACAAGACGACGACGTAGGCAATCCACACCTGGCCGGCCCCGTCGAACGCCAGCAGCGGCAACAACCCCAGCGCCATCAGCAGATTCGCGCCGATCATCGTGCGGCGGCGATCCCAGCGATCGACGAACACCCCGGCGACAGAGCCGAGCAGCATCTGCGGCAGGAACGCCGCGATCAGCATCGTCGCCGAGGCCACCGTCGATCCGGTGACCGCGTAGACGTAGTAGACCAACCCGACCGACAGCACCCAGTCGCCGGCCATCGACACCAGCCCGGCCGCCAGCAGGACCCGGTAATCCCGGTGCCGGACCAGCACTCCCCACAACGCTCGCATGTATACCAACATAACTTTGCAAAGGACCGTTGGCAAGCAGCGAACGAGATACCAAGATCAACAGCGCAGCAGCGGAACGCAACCAGCGCTAACCAACCACGAACGCGATGAGCGCTCGCGCGAAGAGCCCGTCGCCGCTACGCGGCCCGCGACGAAGGAGCGGTGCGGAGCTGCGTTGGACCCCGAGCGCCAGCGAGTGGGTCCACAAGCAGATCCGCGAACGGCGGGGATGAGTTATGCGAGCTCGAGGTCGGGGCAGGTCTCGGCCGGATCGACGCCGAGCTCGGCCAGGATGGCCCGAGTCACGTCGTCCGCGCTGCGGTTGGCGTCGACGACGCGCAGCAGGCCGCGCTGGCTGTAGTACTCGCACAGCGGAGCCGTCGCCTCGTCGAACACCGCGAGCCGGTGCCGGATCACCTCGGGGGTGTCGTCGCTGCGGCCCTCGGTCTCGGCCCGGGCCAGGATGCGGCTGACCAGCTCGTCGCGCGGGGCGTCCAGGTAGATGACGCAGTCCGCGGAGAACCCGTTCTGCTCGGCCAGCCGCTTCGCTTCGCGGGCCTGACCGACCGAGCGCGGGAAGCCGTCGAGCAGGTAGCCGCCGCTGTGCGCGGCTCGCGTCACGCGCGGCATCAGCATGTCGATCACCAGCTCGTCGGGCACCAGCTCGCCGCGACGTAGATAGTCCTGCACCTTCTCACCGAGTGGCGTGGAGGCCTGGACCTCGGCGCGCAGTAGATCGCCGGCGGCAATGTGCTCGAGGCCAAGGCAGCGCGCCAGGCGCTCGCCTTGCGTGCCCTTACCCGAGCCGGGCGGTCCGACCAGCAGGACGTTCATCAGGTAACTCTGGCATCACCCGCCGAGAAATGCGACAGAACTCAGCACATGTGTGCCGCTGCCAACAACGACGCGCCCCCGAGATACTCGCGGGCGTCACCCTGCGTTTACCCGACTCGCCCAGAGTGATCGCCGTCCAACCAACTTTCGGAGGACCACGTGCGTGCTCTGCTCACCGGCGGCGTCGTAGCCGTCAGCCTCGTCGGCGCAGCGGCGCTGGCCGTCGCCGGACCGGCCACGGCCGCCCCGTCGGCCGCGGCCGTCATCAACGAGGTGTACGGCGGCGGCGGCAACTCCGGCGCCACGTACACCAACGACTTCGTCGAGCTGACCAACCGGGGCGCCGCGCCGGTCAGCGTCGACGGCTGGTCGGTCCAGTACCACTCGTCGTCGGCCACCGGGGCCTGGCAGGTGACGCCGCTGACCGGGTCGATCGCGCCCGGCGCGTTCTATCTGATCGCCGAGGCGAAAGGCGCCGGCGGGACGACCCCGTTGCCCACCCCGCAGGTGACCGGCACGATCAACATGTCGGGCACCGCCGGGACGATCGCCCTGGTGCAGTCGACCACCGCGCTGACCTGCGCCGACGCCGCGTCCTGCAACGCCACCGACCTGGTCGGATTCGGCACGGCGGCGATCAGCGAGACGGCGCCGATCGCCGGGGCGTCCAACACGTTCTCGGTCCAGCGGACGGACCAGCCCGACACCGACAACAACTCGGCCGACTTCACCGCCGCCGAGGCCACGCCCGGCACGGCGAACGCCACGGGCGGCGGCACCGGTACGGGCGACCCCGGCCCGCTGCGCATCCACGACCTGCAGGGCACGAGCTTCATCTCGCCGCACGACGGCGACGCCGTGACCAACGTGCCGGGCATCGTCACCGGCATCCGCACCGGCAGCAGTAAGGGCTTCTGGATCCAGGACCCCACGCCGGACGCGAACGCCGCGACCAGCGAGGGCATCTTCGTCTTCACCTCGTCACCGGGCGTCGCGGTCGGCGACTCGGTGCTCGTCTCCGGGACGGTCAAGGACTTCTACCCGCTGTCGAGCGGGGAGACGGTGACCACGACGTCCAACCTGTCGGTGACCGAGATCGGCACCCCGACGACGATCGTGCTGTCGCACAACAACGCACTGCCGGCGCCCGAGGTCATCACCCCCACCACGGTGCCCGACACGTACGCGCCCAACCTGAACGGCGCCAGCATCGAGTCGACGCCGATCACGCCGTCGCGGTCGGCGCTGGACTTCTGGGAGTCCCGCGAAGGCATGCGCGTCGAGGTCGACAACGCCCGCGTGGTCGGCCCGTCGAACAGCTTCGGCGAGCAGTACATCACCACCAAGCCGGCGCAGACGGCCACCATACGGGGTGGTACGGAGATCACCTCGCCGAACGCCATCCCGTCCGGACGGGTCGAGGTCGTGCCGGCGGACGGCAGCAAGCCCGGCGTGAACGTCGGCGACGTGTTCACCGGACCGACGGTCGGCCCGGTCGACTACTCGAACTTCGGCGGCTACCTGATCGCGGCCACCACGCTGGGCGCCCGGCAGGACAACCACCTCGCCCCCGTGTCGGCGAGCCCGCAGTCGCGCAAGCAGTTGGCGGTGGCGACCTACAACGTCGAGAACCTGGCGCCGTCCGACCCGGACTCGAAGTACGCGGCGCTCGCGGCCGGGGTGGTCACGCACCTCGCGTCGCCCGACGTCGTGGCTCTCGAGGAAGTGCAGGACAACACCGGTGCCACCGACAACGGCACCGTCGCGGCCGACCAGACGCTGAGCAAGCTGACCAACGCGATCGTGGCGGCCGGTGGCCCGGACTACGCGTGGCGCTCGATCGACCCGGTCAACGACCAGGACGGCGGCCAGCCGGGCGGCAACATCCGGGTCGTGTACCTCTACAACCCGGAGCGCGTGACGTTCGTCGACCGCGGCGGTTCGACGGTGAACCGCTCGACCACGGGTACCCAGGTGATCAAGTCGCACGGCCAGCCGGACCTGTCGCTGTCGCCGGGCCGCATCGACCCGGTCAACCCGGTGTGGACGTCCAGCCGCAAGCCGCTCGTCGGCGAGTTCCTGTTCCGGGGTGACCCGGTGTTCGTGGTGGCCAACCACTTCGACGCCAAGCTCGGCGACCAGAACGCCGACGGCCGGTACCAGTACCCGGCGCAGTCGTCGGCGATCCAGCGGGCCGGGCAGGCCCAGGTCGTCCACGACTTCGTGAACAAGATCCTGACGATCGACAAGAAGGCCGACGTGGTCGTGCTCGGCGACCTGAACGACTTCCAGTTCAGCCCATCGGTGGCCGCGCTGCGCACCGGCACCGCCGACGGCAGCGGGCCGGCCATCCTGACCGACCTGATCACCACGTTGCCGGTGGACCAGCAGTACACCTACGTGTTCAACGGCGTCTCGCAGGTGCTCGACCACATCCTGGTCACGAACGCGTTGGAGGACGTGCAGTACCAGGTGGTGCACATCAATTCCGAGTTCACCAACCAGACGAGCGACCACGACCCGCAGGTGGTTCGGCTGACCCCGAAGCTCGCGCCTCTGAAGTTTGTCCGCGCTTCGCGATGTTCTGACGTCGCGAAGCGCGGACAACGTGAATCTGGGGACGAGTCGCTGGTTGACACCTAGGATGCCTAGGCTTAGTTTCTCTGGGTATGAAGGAACGGCTCAAGGGCAACCTCGACCTGCTCATCCTCGACGTCCTCGCGGCTCGACCGGCGCACGGCTACGACGTGATCGTGTCTCTGCGCACCCGTAGCGACGGGGCGTTCGACCTGCCCGAGGGCACCGTCTACCCGGCGCTGTACCGGCTCGAGGCGTCGGGGCTGCTCGCCAGCAACTGGACGTCCGAGTCGGGACGCCGCCGGCGCGTCTACGCGCTGACCGCCACCGGCCGGGCCGCGCTGGTCGAGCAGCGGCGGCAGTGGCACGAGTTCACCACCGCCGTCGGCGCCGTCCTGGGAGCGTCGGCATGAGCGCCCCGATCGAGGACTACCTCGACCGCCTGCAGGTGCGCCTGCGCGGCACGCCCCGGCAGATCCGGCGGACGCTGCGCGAGGCCGAAGACCACCTGCACGACGCCACCGCGGACGGTGTCGCCCGCGGACTGGATCCGGCGGAGGCCGAGCGGGCCGCCGTCGCGGGATTCGGTGACGCCGACGACATCGCCCGCGAATGCAACACCCCGCACCTCGTGCGCGGCCTGCTCGGGCCGGCCGCTGCCCTCCTCGGCATCGGGCTGGTCGCCATCGGGCTGAGCGGTGTCGTCGCGGCGATCATCGTGGCGGCCGGCGGCCGGACGTTCGCCTTCGCCGACCACGTCGGCGCGACCTACCCGGTCGGCGACTGCGCGCACTGGCTCGCCCAGCAGCCCACCGCGGCCAACTGCGCTCAGGCCGCCTTGGCCGAGTCCGTGTCCGACGGGCTGCTGCAGCGGTTCACCGCCGGCGTCCTCGGGCTGATCGTCCTGGCCGCGACGGCCTACCTGGCCCGACGGCAGGGCACATCGCTGCGGTCCTGGGCCACCCGGCCGGTCACCGCCCTCGTCGGCGTGACCGCGTTCGGGGCGGCGGCCCTGATCCTGCTGGCCCTCGGCGGCAACGCCGTGCAGCTCGACGGCGGCCGGGGCGCCGGGCAGTGGTTCAGCGCGGGCGGCGTCGCGGCCCTGGCCGCCGCGGCCTTCGCCGCCATCGCGGTCCGCCGGCTGCGCGAATTGCCGGCGCTCGCGACGCAATAGGCCCGCCCTTCTCCGAGTTGTCCGCGCTTCGCGATGTTCTGACGTCGCGAAGCGCGGACAACTTCGTTCAGGACGCGGCTTCCTGGATGGCCCGCGCGCGATCCTGCGAGTTGATGTAGTCGCGCGATTCGACGATCTGACCGTCCCGGATGCGCATCACGAACACGCAGGGAACGACGTACGCCTGGCCGTTGACCGTGCCGCGATAGCTGAACTCGGCGACGATCACTTCGGGGTCGACGGTCTGATGGATCATGATGTCGGTCGGGTGGTGGTCGCTGATCAACGGCAGGGCACCCGGGCCGGCGGCGAAGTGCCGGCGCAGCTCGTCCCGGGACAGCAGCGGCTTGACGGCGGGAAACGCCATCGGGTGCTCGACCCGGGTCTGCTCGGCGTAGAGCATCGGCAACGCGTCGGCTTGCGTGGCGTCGCCGGCGACGAGACGGCTGACGCCGTTGACGAGACGGTGGAACACTTCTTCCGGAGTGGCGGTCATACGTCGCTCCTCGAGTAAACGGAGTGGGTGCTCCGAATATACGGAGTGTTCACTCCGCACAGCAAGGAGGATCAAATGCGGGCCGACGCGGCAGCGAATCGCGATCGGATCCTGGCCGCCGCCGAAGCGGTGTTCAGCGAGTCCGGCGAGGCTGGGTCGACCGACCAGATCGCGCGCCGAGCCGGTGTCGGCATCGGCACCGTGTTCCGGCACTTCCCGACCAAGCAGGACCTGCTCGAGGCGACCCTCGTGCACCACTTCGAGGGCCTGACCACTCAGGCTCGCGCCCTGGCCGGCGGCGATCCAGCGGCGGGGCTGCGCGAGCTGATCGAGGCCATGGTCGGAACCGGGGCCACGAAGATCCTGCTGATCGGCCTGCTGCGCGATTCGGACGGCACGCTGCCTGATGCGGCGGTGCGCGCGGCGCAGCAGACGCGCCGAGCAGTCGGCGCCCTGCTACGCCGGGCCCAGGCGGCCGGCGCCGTCCGCGCGGACGTGTCCGTGGACGAGGTCTACCTGCTCATCCGCGGCCTAGCCCTGGGGGCGACGCGGCCGACCAAGACCGCCACTCGACGCAAGGCGCTGGACATCGTGCTGGCCGGGCTGGGCTCGTGAGCTCAGACGTGGGTGCGGCGGTAGTGGGCCCGGACGCGCTCGCGGTTGCCGCACTCGCGCGAGTCGCACCATCGGCGGGATCGGTTGCGGCTCTCGTCCAGGAACACCCAGCCGCAGCTGTCCCCCGGGCACTGCTTGAGCCGATCGACGTCGGTCCCGGTGAGCACTACTGCCGCCGACGCGGCGATCTGCCAGCGGGGCAGGTCGAGGTCGGCCGGGCTACGCCACCGCGCTCGGACGCCGCCGGGCTCGGCGACCAACTCGGACTGCTGCATCGCCTCGGCCAGCACCTCGTTGAGGACGTCTAGGTCGGCCGTCCGCCCGGCGGTCACCGCGGAGAAGACACCGAACAGCGACTCGCGCAGCTCGATCGCCCGCTCGAGCGCAAGTTTCGCCTTGCGGGGATGGGCATCCGCCTCGGCGATCAGCGCGCCGGCGTCCCCCGATCCGGCCCGGGCAACGTATGCCACGAGGTCGTCGTAGCTTTCGATGCGGTCGATCGGCTCGGCGCTGCGTCGCCACGCCACGGTGTTGACCATGGCCAGGCAGAGCCGCCCGCCGGCCCCGTGCGGGGTCGTATCCGTCCCGATCGGCAGCAATGTCACCTCCGTTATCCACTAATGACTGTACCGGCGTTGACTCGTTAGCAACCCCGGCCCTACGTTCCTAACGACCGTAAACCGATTTACTCGTTAGGCGGATGCTCATGAAGCGAAGTCTCGTACCGGTCGGGGTCGGGCTGCTCGTCGCCGGCCTGGTCGCCGGCGTCGGCCCGTCCGTTGCCGCCAAACCGCCACCACCGTCTGCCTGGTCGTCGATGCGGCACCAGTTCGACTACCAGCGCCAGCCACTGCACGTCGTCGAGCACGGCGCGACACTGCGCGACGGCGCCGTCGTCCACGACATCACGTACAACGCGCCGGGTCAGTCGCCGGTCGACGCGTACCTGGTGACGCCGGCGCGATCCGGGCGCCACGCCGGGGCGCTGTTCCTGCACTGGCTGGAGACCCCGGACGTCTCCAACCGCGGCGAGTTCCTGGACGAGGCGGTGGCCCTGGCCGGTCACGGCGCCGGGCTGGTCTCGCTACTGCCGCAGCTGGTTTTCCCCTTTGCCTACGGGCCGATCGGCGACGAGCGGGACAAGGACAGCATCGTCAAACAGGTGACCCAACTGCGGCGTGGCCTCGACCTGCTCGAATCACGCGCGGACGTCGACCGGCACCGCGTCGCCGTCGTCGGGCACGACTACGGCGCCATGTACGCGTCGCTGCTTGGTGCCGTCGACCGCGACCGGGTGCGCTCGGCCGTCGTCATGGCCGCCGACGCCACCTTCGCCAACTGGTTCGTCACGTTCTTCCTCGACCTGCCGCCCGACGCCGTGGCGCCGTACCGCGCGCTGTTCGCCAGCGTCGACCCGATCAACTACGTCGGCCACGCGCCGGACGGCGGCATCCTGCTGCAGTACGCGACCGACGACTTCTTCATCCCGAACGATCTCGCCGGGCAGATCGAGGCGGCGGCCGGCGAACCCAAGGTTGTGCGCAACTACGCCGTCGATCACTCGCTGGACATCCCCGCGGCCCGAGCCGACCGCGACGCCTTCCTGGCCCGGACGTTGCGCCGCTGACCGTCCACAGGCGCATTGCCTGTCCACAGATTCGGCAGTGGGCGCGTGCCGCCACGCGTCCACTGCCAGGATGGCCGGGTGACCCAGACCCGGACACTGCGCCGCAGCAGCCGGGTCAGCTC
The DNA here is from genome assembly GCA_036502695.1 of Jatrophihabitantaceae bacterium. Classification (GTDB taxonomy): domain Bacteria; phylum Actinomycetota; class Actinomycetes; order Mycobacteriales; family Jatrophihabitantaceae; genus DASXRA01. The sequence continues at coordinate 947 of DASXYE010000044.1, read as the reverse complement.
CACCGACGTGTTCTGCGTGATCCTGATCGGGGCGGTGCTCGCCCGGTTCGCCCTGGGCGACGTGCTGTCCACGCCATCGGTGGCGGCCTGGACGACGGTGTTCGCCGCGATCTGCATCCAGGCGGCGCCGTTCCTCGCCCTGGGCATCGCGTTGTCGACGATCCTGGCGGTGTTCTTGCCGCCGTCGTTCTTCCGCCGCGTGCTGCCGGCCCGTCCCGCCCTCGCGGTGCCGGTGGCCGGTGTCGCGGGCGGCGTGCTGCCGGGTTGCGAGTGCGCGTCGGTGCCGGTCGCCGCGGCGTTGATGCGGCGTGGCGTGGCTCGCGGGCCGGCCGTCGCGTTCCTGCTGTCCGCCCCGGCGATCAACCCGGTGGTGCTCGTCGCGACCTCGGTGGCGTTCCCGGGGCATCCGATCATGGTGCTGGCCCGGTTCACCGCGTCGCTGGCCACGGCGATGGTGGTCGGTTGGATCTGGCAACGGCTCGGCCGCGACGCCCCGCTGCCGCGCCGGTTCGTCCCGCCGGAGCACGCGAGTCCGTGGGAACGGGCCCGGCTCACCGCCACGCACGACCTGGCCCAGGCCGGCGGTTTGCTCGTGATCGGCGCGGCCACGGCGGCCACCCTGAACGTCGTCGTGCCGCGGCGGTGGCTCGATCACCTCGGCGGCAACGCGGCCGCCGGCGTGATCACGCTCAGCCTGCTGGCGATCGTGCTGGCCGTTTGCTCGGAGGCCGATGCGTTCATCGCCGCCTCGCTCACCCAGTTCTCGCTGACCGCCCGGCTGGCGTTCCTGACGGTCGGTCCGGCCGTCGACGTCAAGCTCATCGCGATGCAGGCCGGGACGTTCGGGCGACGGTTCGCCACCCGATTCGCCCCGTTGACGCTCGGCGTCGCCGCGGTGACCGCCTCGATCGTCGGGGCGATGCTGCTGTGAACGGCCGCACGCAGGC
>DASXYE010000043.1:0-33039 GCA_036502695.1 Jatrophihabitantaceae bacterium | reverse complement strand
GGCAGGATGCGCAGGAAGATTGCGTCTGTTGGGCGATCTTCCTACGCACAGCGAAACCTGTCCGCGCTTCGTGGTGCTATCGCGCATCCAAGCGCGGACAACTTCCATCAGACCTCGGACGCTCGATCTGGACGCGCGGCTACTCGCCGCGCACCTGCGCTGAACCAGACCCAGGTCGCCGATCGCGACGCGGGCCCGGGCCGACGACAGCGCCCGGGCCGTCGCCGCCCCGATCCCCCGGCCGCCGCCGGTGATCGCCACGACCAGTCCGTCGATGCTTCGGGCCATGTCCACCTCGCAGAGCTCGCGACTTGACACAGTGTCAAGAACTACCGGCCGCGCGTCAAGAACCGGGCGGAACCCCCTAACCTCGGCGAGCGGCCCGCCAGGCCTCGTGCGCAACGCTGACCTTGCGCCACAACGGTTCGCGATCGGCCCGGGCCAGCACCAGCTCGAACCGCCCGGCCAGGGCGTCCCACCACTCGTCGGCGTCGAGCTCGCGAGCGGCGGTGCCCGAGGCGTCCCACCGCGTCAGCACCCGCCCGCGCAGGATGTCCACGCCGTCGGCGTCGCGGCGCTGCGCGGTCAGTACCCGCACGTACGGCGAGGCCGGATCACTCGACAGGTAGCGGTGTTTCTCGGCGAAGGCGTCCAGCTCGACGGCCGGCGCGGCGAAGTCGACCACGGCGAACGACCCGCCCGCCGCGTGCTTGAGCCGCCAGCCGTCCGGCTCGGTCGGCGACGGAACGACCCGATAGGTGAACGGTCCCTGGGCGTACTGGCCCCACCGCAACGGCATGGGCTCGTGGAGCGCATCGCCCAGCGCGACGTCGACCAGCCAGGTGCCGTCCGGGCACTGGGCGTCGGGCAACCCGCGCACGGTCAGCCCGAGATGGTTCCCGTCCGCGCCCGTCGTCCGGTCCGCCGAGTAGGACACGCCGGCGACGTGCCGGACGACGTCGTAGCCCAGCTCGCGCAGCAGCCACGAGAACGCCCCGTTGAGCTGGTAGCAGTAGCCGCCGCGGCCGGACACGACGCGCTCCGCCGATTCGCGCGGTTCGATGCCGGGTGGCCGGCCGGCGACGAGGTCGACCGTCTCGTACGGCACGTGCTCGACGTGCGCCCGGTGCAGCCGTCCGAGCGCGCCGACCGACGGCGCCACGCCGGCCAGGGAGCGGCCACCCAACCGGGCCAGGTACGCGTCCACCAGATCGGGCATGGTGTCGCACTCTAACGCCGGTGGTGGCACTTCGGCCGTCCGGCGAGTTGTATGTCAGCATGACCAGCACCGAACCGGCCGGCAGCAGCGCGCTGGGCGTCGACATGGCGCTCGAGGTCGTGACGTTGCCCGTGGCCGACGTCGACCGGGCGAAGAGCTTCTACCAGCGCCTGGGCTGGCGGCTGGACGCCGACATCGCCCGCGGCGCGGACTTCCGGGTCGTGCAGTTCACCCCGCCGCACTCCCCCGCCTCGATCCACTTCGGCACCGGGCTGACCGCCGCGGCGCCGGGGTCGGTCGACCGGATCATCCTGGCCGTCAAGGACATCCAGGCCGCCCGCGCCGATCTCGTCGCCCGCGGTGTAGACGTCAGCGCGGTCGACGACACCCGGCCGTCCGACTCGGCGCAACCGTCGTACTTCCTGTACGCGTCGTTCAAGGATCCCGACGGCAACGGGTGGTTGCTGCAACAGATCACGAGCCGCTTGCCCGGCCGGGAGTGGGAGGACTGATGGACATCGCTGACCTGGCCGAGCTGCTGCACGAGACGGCCGAACGGCATGGCGCGTTCGAGGCGGTCACGCCACCGCACAACTGGTGGGACTGGTACGCGGCGTATATGGATGCCCGCCAGAACGGCAGCACACCGGACGACGCCAGCGCGGCGGCCGACCGTTACATGGCCGAGGTCAAGAAGATCGTCAAGTCCCAGCCCGCTTCTTGACGCGCAGAGCATGGACGCACGATTGGCGACGGTGGTCGCGGACGAGTTCGGAGCGCTGGCCGATCAGGTCTGGCTGAACACCGCGCACCAGGGCCCGCTCCCCCGGTCCGCCGTAGCTGCCACCGCCGGCGCGGCCGCGGTGAAGGCCGCCCCGCATCGCCTCGCCGACGAGGATTTCACCGTTGCGACCGAGCACCTGCGCGGTCAGCTGGCCCGGCTCGTGCACGCCGGCCCCGATCAGATCGTGCTGGGCAACAGCACGTCGTACGGCCTGCACCTGGTCGCGAACGGGCTGGCCTGGCGGTCCGGCGACGAGGTACTGGTCCTCGCCGGCGACTACCCCGCAACGGTGCTGCCCTGGCGGCGGCTCGAGCGCCACGGCGTCCGCACCGTGACCGTGCAGCCGTCGAACGGGGCCCTCGCCGCGGCGGATGTCCAGCGGGCGATCACCTCGCGAACCCGCGTGCTGGCCGTGACCTGGGTCGACTCGTTCACCGGCCGGGCCGCCGACCTGGACGAGCTGGGCACCGTGTGCCGAGCGGCCGGAGTGCTGCTCGTCGTCAACGGCTCGCAGGCCCTCGGCGCCCGGCCGCTCGACGTCCGCACCACACCCGTCGACGCGCTGGCGTGCTGCGGTTACAAGTGGCTGTGCGGCCCGTACGGCACCGGCTTCGCCTGGCTGCATCCCGCCCTGCTCGATCAGCTCGAACCGCAACAGGCGTACTGGCTGGCCATGCAGGCCGGCCGCGGCCTGGACCGGATGCGCGACACCACCCTGCGCGACGACCTCGGCGTGCGCGCGCTCGACGTGTTCTGCCCGGCCAACTTCCTCAACACCAGCGCGTGGAGCGCCGCGCTCGACGTGTTCCTGAACCTCGGCGTCGAGACGATCGAGGCCTGGGACCAGCACCTGGTCACCCGCCTGCTCGCCGGCCTCGACCCGTCGCGCTACCGCCTCGTCAGCCCGGCCGACGGACCGCAACGCTCGACGCTCGTCGTGCTCGATGCCGTCGACGGATCCGCGGAACGGCGGCACCAACTGCTGACCGAGGCCGGCATCCACACCGCCTACCGCGAGGGCAACCTGCGGCTATCGGTCCACCTGGTCAACACCGAAGACCAGATCGACCGGACGCTGACGGCCCTGCACGCGCGGGACGTTCCGGACGCTCGGCCGTAGCGCGGCGAAGCGCCGTTCGCGCAGGCAGCCGACCCAAACGCCCGCGCCGTAGGCAGCCTGCTCGGCCAGCCCGGCGGCGACGAAGCGGGCCGGACCGGTCGGCGGACGCTGCCGGATCCAGTCGGCCAGCGGCGGACCGGCCAGCAGGGCGACAGCCATCCCGGCGCGCCACGGCGAGCGGCGGCCCGCGGCGAGTAGCGCCGGCGCGGCGAACTGACCGAACCAGCGGCCGATGCCGAGCCCGGTCTGCAGCACGCCGCCGGCATTGGCGCGGACCAGGCCGGTGGTGGGCAGGTCGTGCTCGCGCAAGCGGTTACGCAGCCGGGCTGTAGAGACGGTGAACGCCGCCAGCGCGGTGATCGGACGGCGGGCGAGCACGGCGCCGACCACCAGGGTGGGCCAGGGCTGCAACACGAGCGGCGCCACCGCGCCAGGATGCCGGCGGGTCAGCGGCGCCGCGGTGGTGCCGTAGACGAACCGGCGGCGCAGGCGGCCCGGGCCGGTCGGCGGCCGGGTGTGCGCGATGCGCACCGACGGGTCGTACCGGATCCGCCAGCCGTCCTCGACCAGCCGCCACACCAGGTCGACGTCCTCGCCGTGGCGCAGCGACTCGTCGAAGCCGTCGGCCAACGCCGCCCGCCGCACGATCAATGCCGCGGTCGGGATGTAGGCCACCCGGGTCAGCGGGGCGACCCGGCCAGGGCGGTCGCCGAGGTCCAGCGGCGACGGGCCGGTGCCCGTCTCGGTGACGCGCGGCGCGACGGCCGCGACGCGCGGATCGGCGAAGTGGCCGCCCAGCGCGAGGATCCAGCCGGGCGGCGCCACGCAGTCGCTGTCCAGGAACGCCACGAACTCGGTGTCGACGTGGGCGAGCGCGGTGTTGCGGGCCGCCCCGGCGCCACCGTTCAGCGGCCGCCGCACGAGTTTCGCGTCGTGCCGAGCGCAGACGGCGGCAACCGCCTCCGGGTCGGTCGAGCCGTCGTCCACCACCAGAACCGGATGGTCGTGCCCGGCCGCCGCCAGGCACCGATCGAGTTCTACAGCCCGGTTGTACACCGGGACGACCACCGTCGCCTCGAGCGGCGCCGGCGACGGGCACGGGTGCGCCAGGCCGCCGTCGGTGAGCCGCCGGGCCAGCGTGGCGCCGGCGGCGGTCGCCACCGGGCCGGCCTGCAGCTCGGCCAGCGCGCGCACGCCGGCCCCGCCCAGCCGCAGTGCCCGGGCCGGCGACCCGCCGAACAGCACGTCGTCGGCGAGCTGTTTGGTGTCGGCGTCCAGCTCGATGCGGACGCCGAGCGGGTACGTCATACGGCCAGCCCGCCGTCGACCGGCAACGTCGCCCCGGTGACCCCGCTGCCGCCGTCGCCGACCAGGAACGCGATCGCGGCGGCGACCTCGTCCGGGCCCAGCAACCGGTCGAGCGGCTGCTGGGCGGCGAACGCCTGCGCGTCGGGCAAGTCGTACAGCCGCGCCGTCTCGTCCAGCATGGCTGTAGAGGTGGACCCGGGGCTGACGGCGTTGGCGGTGATGCCGGTGCCGCGCAGTTCGACGGCCAGCGCCCGGACGAAACCGGCCACTCCGGCCTTGGCCGCGCAGTAGGCCGCCAGCATCGGCAAGCCGCGAGTGGCCGCCGCCGACGCCACCGCCACGAACCGGCCGCTCCGAGGCGAAGCCCGGCGCAGCAAGGCGGGCACGGCGACCCGCGCGAGGGTCAGCACCCCGCCGAGGTCGACGTCGAGCACGGCCTGTTCCTGCTCGAGCGGCAGGTCCCAGGCCGGGACGCCACCCGCGATGATCCCGGCCCCGGCGATCGCCGCGTCCAGGCCGCCCCACCGGGCCTCGGCATCCGCGATCACGGCCGCCAGCGCGGCGGCATCGCGGGTGTCGGCGACGGCAGTGACCACGGTGTCGGACGCGAGGGCCTCCAGTTCGGCCCGAGTGGCCAGCGGGTACGGGATGCCCGGCTCGTCCGCGCAGCGGTCGACGGCCACCACCCGCCAGCCGTCGGCGACCAGGGCGGCGACCGTCGCGGCGCCGATGCCCCGGGCCGCCCCGGTGACCAGCGCTACCCGGGGCGCCGCGCTCAACGGTCCAGCCATGCCGCCACGCTAGCGAGCAGGTCGGCCAGGTGCGCGTCGAGCAGCGCGGCGCCCTCAGCGGCGGACGCCCCGGTCGGATCGCCCAGCACGCCGTTCGGGCTGACCGCCCGCACGCCGGACGAGCGCAGCGCCGGCAGCAGCTCGACTATCGGGCGCGAGTCGCCGGGCGCTGCGCGGTCGAGCCGGACCCGCCCGGGGTCGAGCGCCAGTTGCAGCGACGTCTCGGTGCGCCCGGAGTGCGCGTCTGCGTCGGGCCACGACGGCGACCAGGCCCGCACGTCACGCGACTCCGCCCGCAGCCGCGCCACCGCCTCGCGCACCGGCACCGCGTTGCCGCCGTGCGCCGACACGAGCAGCACCCGGTCGAACGTCAGCGTCGCCGAGCGGACCAGCTCGACGAGCACCAGCTGCACGGCGTCCTGCCCGATCGACAGCGTTCCCGGGAAGCCGGCGTGCTCCCCCGACGACCCGTACGGGAGCGCCGGCGCGACCACCACGTCCGGCCGGGCCGCGGCCAGCCGCCGGCACAGCCCGACCGCCACGTCGGTGTCGGTCGAGAACGGCAGGTGCGGGCCGTGCTGCTCGGTCGACCCGACCGGGACGGCCAGCAGCGCAGCGGCGTCCACGTCGGGCCAGGTCAGCGACGCCAGGTCAGGCACCGAGCGTCCGGGCGAACGTCGGCGGGATCACCAGGTCGCCGCGGTTGAGGTCGTGCACGGACGAGTGGCCCAACCCGAGCAGCGCGGAGTCGATGCCGTTGCGCAGGATGTCGAGAACGTTCTCCACTCCGGCCTGTCCGTTCGCCGCCAGGCCCCACAGGTAGGCCCGCCCGATCATGACCGCTCGCGCGCCCAGGGCCAGCGCCTTGACGACGTCGCTGCCGCGGCGCACTCCCCCGTCGAGCAGCACCTCGATCTGGTCGCCGACCGCCTCGGCCACCGCGGGCAGGCACCGGATCGTGGCCGGCGTGCTGTCCAGGTTGTTACCGCCGTGGTTGGAGACCGAGATCGCGTCCACCCCAGCGGCCACCGCGCGCTTGGCGTCGTCCACCCGGGTGACGCCCTTGAGCAGCAGCGGCCCGTCCCAGTTCGCGCGCAGCCACTCGACGTCGTCCCACTGCGGCGGCGGCGTGCCCATCCACTCGCCGTACGCGCCGAAGAACGTCGGGGCGGGCTGTCCGGGTGCCGCCATGTTCGGCACGGTCAGGTCCGGGATGTGCCCGGTGCGCGCGTAGGCCGCCAGCCAGCGGGGATGCCGCAAGGCCTCGGGCGCGAACCGCGCGGCCGCGCGCAGGTTGATGCGTTCCGGGATGACCGGGCTGCCCCAGTCGCGGCTATGTGAGAACGACCAGTCCAGCGTGACGATCAGGCCCACCGCCCCGGCGCTACGCGCTCGCTCCATACGCTGGCGTATCTGATCGCGGCTACCGGCCCAGTACAGCTGGAAGAACGTCTGCGGGTTGGCGGCGACGACCTCCTCGACCGGCTTGCTGGCGTACGAGCTCAGCCCCATCGCCGTGCCGCGAGCCGCCGCCGCCCGAGCGACGGCCACCTCGCCCTGCGGGTGCACGGCCTGCACGCCGGTCGGCGAGATGATCACCGGCAGCGACACCGGCTGGCCCAGCACCGTCGTTGCCAGGTCGCGACTCGCCGAGTGGCCGGCGACGTGCGGGGCCAGGCCCAGCTCGGCGAACGCGTCCAGGTTGTCGTCGAGCGTGACGCCGCGCTCCGAGCCCGCGATGAGCGCGCCGTACACCGACTTGGGCAGGCGCTTCTTCGCCCGCCGCTGCGCCTCGGCGACGCTCTCGAACCACGCGTTAGCCATGGCCGACCAGCCCCTTCGCCGGATCACCGGCCGGAACGGGGTCGAGCACGATCACGTCGGCCGGCCCGGCCACCAGTCCGTCGAGCGCTTGATTGAGCTGGGCGATCGCTGCCCCCTTGCCGTGCGCGGCCAGGGCGTCGGCGCTGCTCCACCGTTCGACCATGATGAAGCGGTCGGGCGCCTCGTTGAGCGCGTACAGCTCGCAGCCATCCTCGCCGTGGACGGCGGCGACGGCGACCCGTAGCGCGTCCCGTACCGGGTCACGATGCTCGGGCAACGGGATGAGCGTCGCGACGACGACGACAGGCATGGGCGTATCTCCTTATCCGAAGGCGGAACTCAGGGCGGGGGCGACCTCGCGGTAGTGGGCGGCCCGCAGCAACCGGCCCCGGCCGAGCCGGGCCAGATCCCGGGCCAGGTCGGTGTCGTGTTCGCCGGACGTGTCGAGCAGGACGTCCAGCCGCGGCAACCGGGCCGCGATCGGACGCGGGTCGGGTCCGGCGTTGTGTACAGCATCGCTGAGCAATAGCACGCGGGCGTCCCGGGCGGGAACCCGGGCCAGCTCGCGGGCCGCGACCTCCAGCGGGAACGCGATGTTCGTCAGCCCCCGCGCCGGGATGCGCACCAGCGCGTCGAGCAGTCGGGGCGCCGCGACGCGCTGGCCGAGGTGAGCCAGCACGGCGGCGTCCGACCAGAACGCGATGACGGCCAGGTCGTCACGCACCAGCTCGGCGGCCAGCGCACCCACCGTGGCCGCCGCGGTGCGCACCCGCTCGCCGCGCATCGACCCGGACACGTCCACCAGCAGCACGACCGACCGGCGGGTGCGTACCCGCTCCCGCACGATGATGTCGTCCTCGTCGGGCACCGGATGGGCCACGAGCTGCTCGAGCGTGCGGTCCAGGTCGATGTCGTCGGAGCCACCGCGGTAGCGGAGGCTGGCCAGCTCGCCGGCGCCGCGCCGGGTGATCAGGTCGCGGCGCGGACGGGGCACGGCCAGCCGGACCGCGATCTGCCGGGCCCGCCGCACCGTCTCGATATCAGCCGCCTCGTCGGCCGGTCCGGCAAGGGCACCCTGCTCGGCGGTCAGCGCCGGCGCCGTACGTCCGGACCGTCCGGGTCGCCGGGCCCGGTCGTCTCGCCCGGCGCCGATCACCGCGCCGGCGCCTGTCGTCTCGTGCAGCACCGGTGCCTCATCCAGCTGCTTCGGCCGGCGGGCCAGCGGGCGCAGGCCGTTGACCCGCTCCGTACGCCGGCGTACGGGCGAGTCGGCCGGGATGGCTCTTCAACCGGGGGCCGCCGTCTGCGGGGCGAGCACGAAGTGGTCCTCCCAGATCTGGCGCAGCACCTGCTCGGGCGTGGCGTCGACCGTCTCGTCGAGAAAGATCCGACCGGACAGGGCAACCGTCATCGCGTCGAACACGACATCGCGATACTCCGCGTCGACGGCGTCCAGCAATTGCCCGGCCACGAGGGTCAAGTCGATGGCGCCGCGCACGCTGCTGCCCTGCCGGATGTCGACGTGCTCGCGGGTGGCCCGGGTCAGCGCGACGGCATCCGCGACGAGTCGCTGGTAGATGTCCGGGTGCAGGCCGGGCAACGCGGACCGCAGCGCCACGATGCCCCGCTCGGCGTCGGCATCCTGGTAGCCGATCGCCAGCCGGCACAGCCGGTCGTGCACCGACGTCGACAGCCGGGTCGTGCCGACGTTGTCGTACGGGTTCATCGTGGCGATCACCCGGAACGTCGGCTCGGCGACCACCGTCGCGGCCCGTGGCACCGTGACCTCACGCTCGGCCATCGCCGTCAGAAGCGTGTTGATCGTGTCCTCGGGCGCCCGGTTGAACTCCTCGATGTACAGGAATCCCCCGCTGCGCATGGCTGACAGCAGCGGGCCGTCGACGAAGTTGTCCGGACTGTAGTCCTCGCGCAGCACCCGGGCCGGGTTGTGGTGCCCGAGCAGCTTGGCCGGGGTCAGGTCGGCGTTGCCCTCGACGAACACCAGCGGGATGCCCCATTCGGCGGTGATCGCCCGGGCCAGCGTGCTCTTGCTGGTGCCCGGCGGTCCCTCCAGCACGATGTCGCGCCCGGCCGAGACCGCGGCCAGCACCAGGTCGAGCTCGCGTTCGCGGCCGACGAGGTGGGCCCGGACGCGGTCCCGCACCGGGCCGGTCATCTGATCGTGTTCCCGGCGTCGACGGTGAACTCCAGCCCGGTGACGTAACGCGCCTCGTCGGAGGCCAGGAACAGCACGGCGTTGCTGATGTCGCGCGCATCGACGATCTCGACCGGGAAGGTGTTCATGAACATCGGGCCCAGCTCGGGGTCGCTGTTGATCAGCCCCTCCAGGCCGCCCAGCCCGGTCGTCATCGGGGTGTCGACGCCGGTGGGGTGCACCGTGTTGACCCGGATCTTGTGCCGGGCCAGCTCGTTGGCCATCGTCCGCGCGATGCCGACCACCCCGTGCTTGGCCGCCACGTACGGCGCCAGGAACGGCAACCCCTTGATGCCGGCGGTCGAGCTGGTGCAGATGATCGAGCCACCGCCGGCCGCGATCAGGTGCGGCGTCGTCGCCACCATCGTGTTCCACACGCCGGTCAGGTTGGTGTCGAGCGTGTCCTGCCAGATCTGCGGCGTCACCTCGTCCCACGACTGCACCGTGCAGATGCCGGCGTTCGCGCTGACGATGTCCAGCCGGCCCAGCTGGGCCACCCCGTCGTCGACCGCCTTCTTCAGAGCGTCGCGGTCGCGCACGTCCACCTGGCTGGCGATGATGCGTCGGTCCAGCGCCTCGACTTCCTTCACCGTCTCGGCCAGGTCGTCGGCGGTCCCCATCGCGTACGCCACCGTGTCGTAGTCCTGGCAGAGGTCCACCGCGATGATGTCGGCGCCCTCCTCGGCCAGACGTACAGCGTGGCTGCGTCCCTGCCCGCGGGCCGCCCCGGTGATGAACGCGACCTTGCCCTCGACCCGCCCGGTCATCGCCGCCTCACTTCTTGTTGGTGAAGCCGGCGTCGACGGGCAGCGTCACACCGGTGACGTAGCGGGCGTCGTCGGAGACCAGCCACACGATCGCGTTCGAGATGTCCACCGGTTCGATCAGCTCGACCGGCAGCGCGTTGGCCATCGCCTGGCCCATGCTGGGATCGCTCTGCAGGAACTCCTGCATCACGTCGTTGACGACCATCGGGGTGTTCACGCCGGTCGGGTGCACGCTGTTCACCCGGATGCTGTGCGGCGCCAGGATGTTCGCGTACGAGCGCATCAGCCCGACGACCCCGTGCTTGGCGGCGGTGTAGCCGAGCCCGCCCGGGGTGTCGCCACCGATGCCGGTGATGCCGGCGGTGGAGCTGGTCAGCACGATCGCCCCGCCCTGGCCGCGCTCGATCATCGCCGGGACGGCCAGGCGCACCGTGTTGTACACGCCGGTCAGGTTCACGTCGATGACGTCGGGCCACTCCTGGTCCTGCGGGTTCTTCGTCATCGGCGCGATGCCCGCGTTGGCCAGCACGATGTCGACCGGCCCGAGCTGAGCGACGCCGGCGTCGAGTGCGGCCTTGAGCGCGTCGGCGTCGCGTACGTCGGCCTGGGTCGCGACGATGCGCCGGTCCAGCGCCTCGACTTCCTTCACCGTCTGGGCCAGGTCCTCCGGCGTCGCCATCGGGTAGGCGACCGTCTCGATCTGGGCGCAGATGTCGACAGCGATGATGTCGGCGCCCTCCTGAGCCAGCCGCACCGCGTGGCTGCGTCCCTGGCCCCGGGCCGCGCCGGTGATGAAGGCGACCTTGCCCTCCAGCTTTCCCATGACCGTTCTCCTTCCGAATTCAGTGGGTGATTCCGGATTCAGTGAGTGATTCCGGCGAGCGGGCTCTCGTCACAAGCCCGCTCGGGCGGCCGGCGACCGATCGTCACGGGCACGCGCGAGTGGTCGCCGGACGGACGCGGCGCGCGGGCACCATCCACTGTGGACAGTGCTGTTTCTCCGTGCCCGCGCACGCATTCCGGGTCGGGGCCGTCCAGCGGCAGCCCGGTGAAGAACTTCGCCGCCATGCAGCCGCCCCGGCACGAGTCGAACGCCGAGCAGGACGCGCAGGCCCCGCCGCTCTGCGGACGGCGCAGGTCGGCGAACAGCTCGGATTCCCGCCACACCTTGTCGAAGCCGGCGTCCCGCACGTTGCCGGCCAGGAAGTTGTCGTGGATCGCGAACGGGCAGGCGTACACGTCGCCCACCGGGTCGATCAGGCACACGACCCGGCCGGCCCCGCACAGGTTCAGCCCGGGCAGTGACTCGCCGTACCCCGCGAGGTGGAAGAACGAGTCACCCGTCAGCACGCCCTCGCCGTGGTCCAGCAGCCAGTCGTAGAGCGCTCGTTGTTGCGCCGCCGTCGGGTGCAGGTCGTCCCAGACGTCGGCACCACGCCCGGACGGCCGCAGCCGGGTCAGCCGCAACTGAGCTCCGTACCCGTCCGCGATCGCCTTGAACTCGTCGAGCTGCCCGGCGTTGTGCCGGGTGACCACCACCGAGATCTTGAACTGACCGAACCCGGCCGCCGCGAGATTGTCCATGGCGCGCCGGGCTGTTGCGTATGAGCCGGCGCCACGCACCGCGTCGTTCACGTCCGCCGTGGCCCCGTCCAGGGACACCTGCACGTCGACGTAGTCACTGGCCGCCAGCCGAGCCGCGATCGCCGGGGTGATCTTCACGCCGTTGGTCGAGAACTTGACCCCGACGTGGTGCGCGGTCGCGTAGTCGACGAGGTCCCAGAAGTCCGACCGCACGGTAGGTTCGCCGCCGCCGATGTTGACGTAGAAGACCTGCATCCGCTCCAGTTCGTCGATCACGGCCTGGCACTCGGCGGTCGACAACTCCCGCGGATCGCGCCGACCCGACGAGGAAAGGCAGTGCGTGCAGGCAAGATTGCACGCGTACGTCAGTTCCCAGGTCAGGCAGATCGGTGCATCCAGGCCGTACTGGAACTGCTCGACGAGCTTCATGATCGCTCCACCACCATCTGCGACGCGGCCAAGGTGGCCAGGGCCTGCTGGTAGGTCGGCAGCTCGCCGGCCGGGACACCGGCCGTCGCGCAGGCCACCCGGGCACTCGGCGCCGCGTCCAAGCCCTGCACGACATCCAGCAGGGCTGTGCTTTTCAGGAACGACAGGCGGCGGGTGCCGAAGTGGTACAGCAACGCGCCGAACCGTTCGGGTCGCACGGACACGCCCGGGTGCAACCGCCAGGCCGCATCCAGGTCGAACTCAGTAGACGCCGCACATGCCATCGATCGAGACCTCCTCGACGAGAACGTCGTCCTCGATCATCGCGTCGGGCTGGACCTCGTCTCGAGCCTCGTCGACCTCGACGACAGCCGTTTCCTGATCGCCCATCACTGGCCTCCTCGATATTCGGCACTCAGTGTCGTATCTGGGTATGGACGTTAACGGCACGCAGTGCCTTAATCAAGAGGTGGCGACTGTGCGGCAGACTCCGGGCATGGCAGAGCCCCGGCGTGGACGCCCTCCGGCCACCAGCCGGCGCGAGCTGGAGCTGATCGCGCTGCGCTTGTTCGCCGACCAAGGCTTCGACGACACGACCATCGATCAGATCGCCGCCGAGGCGGGCGTCAGCCGGCGCACGTTCTTCCGGTACTTCAACAGCAAGGCGAGCGTGTTGTGGTCCGACTTCGACACCGAGGTGGACACCATCCGCGACGCGCTGGCCGACATGCCCGCGGACCTGCCCATGATGGACGCCATCCGCGAAGCCGTCGTCGCCGCGAACCACTACCAGGCCGACGACGTCCCCGAACTGCGCGCCCGCTACAACCTGATCAGTTCGGTGCCCGAGCTGCACGCCAGTGCCGCCGTCCACTACGACGCCTGGGAACGGGCGATCAGTGACTTCGTCGCCAAGCGCATCCGGCAACCGGCCGATTCGCTCTACCCGCTCGCGGTCGGCCGGGCCACCCTCGCCGCCTGCCGGGCCGGCTACGACCGGTGGGTGGCCCGCGCCGACACCGACCTGACCGTCTACCTCGACGCGGCCCTGCGCGCGCTGGCCGCCGGATTCACGCCGGACGCACTGAGCGGGCAGTCACCCCGGCTGGCCCGCAACGCCCGGTAGCGTCGTCGTCCCGCACAAGTTGTCCGCGCTTCGCGATGTCCTGGCCCATCGAAGCGCGGACAACTCAGCCCGGGCCGACCGTCCGCGCGGCCATACGTTGGCGTACGGCCTCGTAGCCGGCGATGGCCGCGCTCGTCGCCACGTTCAGCGAGTCGGCCCGCCCGAACATCGGGATCCGGGCCCGGACGGTGGCCGCGGCCAGGAACCGGTCGGACAGCCCGTACTTCTCCGAACCCACGGCGATGGCCACCGGACCGGTCAGGTCGACCTCCGTCAGCAGCTGCTCGGCATCCGGCGTCGTCGCCACGACCGTTGCCCGGTCGGCCAGCCAGGCCAGCACCTCGTCCACTCCCGCGGAGGCCACCGGCACCGAGAACACGGTGCCCTTGCTGGCCCGGATCAGGTTCGGGTTGCCCCAGTCGGTCACCGGTCCCGCGGCGATCACCGCGTTCATCCCCGCCGCGTCGGCGGTGCGCAGCATCGCCCCGAGGTTGCCGGGCTTCTCCACTCCCTCGCAGACCAGCAGCAGCGGGTCGGGCCCGGGACTCAGCGCGTCGAGGTCGTCCGGCAAGGCGGGGACGACGGCCAGCCAGCCGTCGGGCGATTCCCGGTAGGCGACCCGCTCGAACACCGCCCGGGACACGCGAATCGCCTCGCCGGGGACCTGATCGAGGAACTCGAGGCGGGCCGGGTCGCTCAGCTCCGGGCAGTAGTACAGGGCCAGCGGGCGCACGCCGGCCCGCACCGCCAACGAGAGCTCCTCGAAGCCCTCGACCAGCGTCTGCCCGGTCTGCTCGCGCGAACGCCGACGGCGCAACGCCAGCAGCTGTTTGACCCGCGGGTTCGCCGTGCTCGTGATCTCCAGCGGCACTCGGTCACCCTAGTGCCCCGATGATGTGTGGTGATCCGTCCGGAATGGGTAGGCCTGTGACATGGATGTTCGCCAGTGTTGGTTCGCGGCCGCCGGCGGGGTCGTTGCCGCCGCGGTACTGGCCGGCTGCGCCTCGTCGGGGCGCCATTCCGCGCAGACCGGTTCGCCACCCGTTACACCGTCCACGTCGTCGGGGATGACCATGACCGGCTCGCCGCCCACTGCCCCCTCGCTGCCCACGGCACCGGCCTCGTCATCACCCCCGTCGTCGGGGATGACCGTGACCGGCTCGCCGCCCACCGCGCCGGCCCGGTCCAGCCCGCGCGCCAGCCTGGTGCCGCCGGATGCGACGGCTCCGGCGGCCGGAGCGTGCGATCGAGCGACCCAACAGATCGTCACGATCACCATCGATCCGGATGTTCCGCAGCCTCGCTGTGTAAGCGTGTCGGCCCAGCAGGAGCTGCGCGTGGTCAATCGAACGAACGCGGTGGGCCAGCGCGGTTCCACCATCACGGTGCGCTGGGCCGACTTCTCGGCTCGGGTGGTGCCGATCGGCGCGACCACGCAGTACACCCAGCCCTTCGGCGCGTACCTGGAAGGTGGCGTGCACGACCTGCACGTGTCGCTGTACGGATCGAGCTCGGCCCAGGTCTGGCTGCGCTGACCCACCCCGTCCGGGGAGTTGTCCTACCTAGGTCGTTGCCGAGCGCGCCGAAGGTAGGACAACTCGATGAAGACCGCCTATCGGCCTCGCATACCTCACTCAGCCACAACGTCAAGCCAGCGACGGCGGATCCGTCGGATCCGGCGCAGGTCACTCGTCGCGGCGATTACGGCGGCTGATGACGACTGTGTTCACCAGGGCAACCACCGCCAGCAGGATCAACAAGATGCCGAGCGTCCACACGCCGACCGCGAAAGCGACCACCGCACCGGCGAGGCACACCAGCAATCCACCGACCGCCAGCACAGCCATGACCACCTCCGTGGTCGAGCGCCCGTGTCACTGACGAGGCTAATGCTTTTGCCGCAGCAACGCGGCCATGCCGTCGGACACGCTCAGATCGTCGGGCGGCACCGTGAGCAGCGCGGCCGACGTTCCGGCCACGGCGCGCACCATCGCCGAGTCGAGCCGATCCGGCTGCGGGGCGTCGACGCCGAGATCGTGCAGCTCGTCGACGTCGCGGGCGAGCTGCGTCGGCTCCGGACCGATCCACGCGTGCACCCGCGGCGAGGGCTCGTCGACGAGCACGAGCGTGTCCACCTGCGCGCGGCGCAGGGCCTCGATCACCGGGGCGAGGCCCTGCACGGCCCGACCGTGGCCTTGCCCCGCGCGCAGCTTGTCCAGCGTCTGCTCGGCGTGGTCGATGCGCAGGCCGAGCTGAGCCAGGTACGGCATGAGGTGCGGCAGCGGCGCCCACCGAGCCTGCGTCCGGATCGACGCCCGCGGCAGCGCGACGTCGAGCACTGTCTGACCGCCGGCGCCGACCAGAACCCGCCCGTGCTCGCCCGGTGTCCGATCCGCCGCCACCGCGTCGTCCAGGGCGCGCAAGGTCGGCTCGTCCGCGTCTCCGGCGGCCAGCACCGCGCGCAACGCCTGCCAGTGCAGCCGCACGTCCTCGGCGCCGCGGCCGGTGGCACGGGTTGCATCGAGATAGACGGTCGCGAACGGGCCGGCCTGCTCGTAGACCCGCGCCACGTCGGTCGGGATACGCATCGGTCACCCCCGTTGCGGTTGCCGTCGCTTCTGCCGACTGACTCCCCATTTGCGGCCGGCCCCAAACCCGGCCGCCACGGACCCGCCGCCCCGCCGAGGCCGGGGAAGCAACAGAACATGATCGTGTTTACCCGGCGCTAATTACGGGAACGGCCTAATCGACCGAGAACGCCGGTCTGGCCGATAAGCGCTCAGTGGGTGATGCCGTGACGTCGCTGCGAGAAGATGCGCCGAATGATGCCTCGGAAATGATCACCAATCCGACGCGTCCGGCCGCAGCAGTTCGCCACCTCGCCCTATTCGGCACGTCCGCCGTCGTATTCTGCGCCGTCAGCATGGGGTTGCTTCACCTGCTGCCGTCGGGGCGGGGACTAAGCCCGGTATCCACGCCCCTCAGCGATTACGCGCTGACGAGCGCCGCGTGGCTATTCGACATGAGCGTGCTCATCCTGGCCATCGGTGTCGGTTCGGTGCTGGCCGCGCTGGTGATCGGCGGTTACCTGCGCACGGCATCGCCGGCGTTCGCCGTGATGACGGTCTGCTGCGTGGCCCTCGTCGCCGTGGTCATCTTCCCGGACCACGCGTTGAACGGGGTTCTCGGCCCGAGTGGCTGGGTGCACTGGGGCGCCGCCATGGTCGCGTTCGGGGGCCTGCCGTTCTCGTCGAGCCTGCTGCGCCGGCGCCATCGCGGCGAACGGTGCCGCGTTCGGCTGCGCGGGTTGACCCGGGCCCTGTCCATGACCGCGGGCGCGTGTTTCCTGGTGCTGTTCGTCGGCAGCACCGTCGATCTCACGACCTCATTGCCGGTGTGGCGAGTGGGCGGCATGGTCGAACGAATTCTCGCGCTGACCGAAATGGCGGTCACGGTTCTGCTCGCGAGTTGGGCGCGAGCCGGATGCGCCTGCACCATGCCGCTAATTGTCGCGCCGAGTAATAGCGCGACGTGAGAATGGGTACACCTCGAATATGACTACTCGAACGTACGGAGGACCGCGCGTCGGCAGCCTGACCAGCATCATTCTGATCGTGTGGCTGATCATCGGCGCGATCGCGGCCGGGCAGCGACACTACTACGATTCCAGCGTCAAGACCTGCGCCAAAGCAAGCACGATCACCGTGACGATTCTGGCCGGGCCGCTGAACTACCTGGGCGTCAATCCGAAGGTGCACTGCCACACCCCACAGCCCAGCAAGTAGCCGCCACGGCCGGGCAACTTTCCTCGAGCAGCACGTTGGGCGCACGGCCGAGTAGTGGCATGCTTATGGGCTCACACGCCGGCTACACGCGGCGTGGCTGGGGGACGGCGACGAGTACGCGAGGACGACACCGACGATGGCCAGTGGCTCCGAGGTGCCGGTGCCGCTGAGCCCGTTCGTCGGCCGCCGGGTCGAGCTGGACGATCTCGACGCCGTGCTGCACGAGCACCGCCTGGTCACGTTGCTCGGCATCGGCGGCATCGGCAAGACCCGGCTGGCGCTCGAAGTCGCCACGAGATGGTGCGAGATCGTCGACGAGGTGATCGTGGTCGACTTCGCCGCGTTGCAAACCGGCGACCTCGTGGACGGAGCTCTGCTCGAGGCGGCCGGGATCGGCTCGCAGTCCGGGCGGGCCGCGCTCGACGCGACGATCGAGCACCTGGCGCGGCGTCCGGCGCTCGTCGTGCTCGACACCTGCGAACACGTGCTGGCATCGGCGGCCCACGTCGCGCAGCGGCTCTTGCGCACCTGCCCGGCCGTGCGGGTGCTGACCACGAGCCGCACGCTGCTGGACGTGCCCGGCGAGGTGGCCTGGCCGGTGCCGCCGCTGCGCATCGACCCGTGCGATGCTGCCCGGTCGAACGCGTCGGCCGACGCCCCGCCCGACGCCCCGCCCGACGCCGTCGCCCTGTTCGGCGAGTGCGCCGTCCGGGCCCGACCGGCATTCCGGCTCGACGCCGGCTCGACCGACGCCGTCGCGCGCATCGTTCGCGGGGTCGACGGGATACCCCTCGCGATCGAACTCGCTGCCGCCCGCCTGCGCGTCCTGACCGTGGACGAGATCGCATCCGGGCTGTCGGACCACCTGCGCCTGCTCGGCGGCGGACCGGTCACGGCCGCGCGCCACCACACCATGCGCGCCTCGCTCGACTGGAGCTACGCGCTGCTCGACCCGCAGCTGCGCCGGCTGTTCGCCCGCCTGTCGGTGTTCACGGGGGGCTGGACGTTGCCCGCGGCCGAAGCGGTCTGCGCCGACGAGCAGCTGCCCGCGAGCGCGATGCTCGACGCCATCGCCGGACTCGTCGATCGCTCGCTCGTGAGCGCGCGCCCCGACGGGCCGATCACTCGCTACCGCATGCTCGACTTCGTGCAGCAGTACGCCCGCGAACGGCTCGCCGCCGACGCCGGGGCGGAGGACATCGCCTTACGGCACCGGCGGTTCTTCCGCGATCTCGCCGAGCACGCCGACCGCGAGCTGTGGGCGGTGCAACCGGCCGGCCGGGCCCGACTCGACGCCGAGGCCCCCAACTTCCGGCAGGCGGTCACCCACGCGATCGCCGATCCCGACGACCCCGAGAAGGACGCGCTGCGGCTGGTGGGCGCGCTGGCGCTGTACTGGCGCGAACGCGGCCGGCTCGGCGAGGGCATCCAGGCGATCGAGCAGGCGCTGGTGGCCGCGCCGCCGCAGCCGTCCGGACCGCGGGCGTTGGCGCTGGCCGTGCTGTCGACGCTGTGCACGTGGCGCGGCGACTTCGCCCGGACCGCGTCCGCCGCGAAAGAGGCGATCGCGATGGCCGAGGCCATCGGCGATGCCCGAGCCCTCTCGCACGCCCTGGGCCGGCTGGGCTGCCTGGTCACGCTCGCCGAACCCGCGGCCGGCGAGGCCATGCTGCGCCAGGCCGTCGAGCTCGGTCGGCAGGCCGCGGACGACGTCGCGCTGGGCGATGCGCTCGTGTGCCTCGCGCTGGGCGCCCACTTCCAGGACGACCGCGCGTCGATGGTCCGGCTGGCCGATGAGGCGATGGCGGTTGCGGGTCCGCGGGGCTACGACAACGACCTGCGCTGGTGCCTGTGGTGCCTGGCCCACGGTGCCCTGGCGGCCGGCGACCTGGCCGCGGCCCGCGCGTTCGGCGAGCGCGCGCACGGGCTGCTGACCGGGCAGGATCCGTTCGGCCACATGTGTGCCGTCGAAGTACTGTCCATTGTGGACGCTCTGTCCGGGGACGCGGCCGGGGCGCAGCGCCGGGCCGCGGCGGCGCTGGAGCGCGCCCGGCAGGAGGCCGGGCGGCTGGCGTCCGGGGTGGTCATCCACGCGCTGGCCGTGGCCGCGCTCGCGGTGGACGACCTGCCGACGGCGCGGTCCTGGGCGACCCGGCTCTCGGAGAACGAGGCCCAGGGGGTGGGCTACCTGGAGTGGCGCGCGCAAGAGGTGTTGATGCGCGTCGCGCTGGCCAGGGGTGACGCCAGCGCCGCCCGCTCGCACGGCGATTCGTTGATCCGCCTTGCCGACCGGCTGAGCAATCGCCGGGTACTGGCCATCGCGCACACCGGGTTGGCCCGGGCGATGCTGCTCGACGGGGATCATCCACGGGCCGAACTCCTCGCTCGTGACGCGCTCGGCGACCTGTGCCAGCACGGTTGGCCGACCGACGCCACCGCCGCGCTCGAGATCGTCGCCGCGGCGGCAGCCACGGCCGGTCGCGCCGAGCCGGCGGCCCGCTTGTTCGGCGCCGCCGCCGCGCACCGGGCGAAGCTGGGCGTCGTCCGGATCCCCGCGGAAATCCCTTTGTGGGAAGGCTATTCCGCGATCGCCCATGACGCGCTGGGCCCGGCGCGGTTCGCCGCCGCCGTCGACCAAGGCGCGCACCTGTCCCTGGACGAAGCCGTCGCCTATGCCCGCCGCGGTCGCCGCCGGCCCAAGCGCGCCGCGGGCGGGTGGCGCGGACTCAGCCCGGTCGAGGAGCAGGTGGCCCGGCTCGCCGTCGGCGGTCGCAGCAACGTGCAGATCGCCGAGGAGCTGTTCATCTCACGCAGCACGGTCAAGGCGCACCTGTCGCACATCTACGCGAAGGCCGGTGTCGCCAACCGGGTCGAGCTCGCGCACGTCGCGTCGGGATGGAGCGGCTGAAACCTGGCCAGGTGGCCGATGTGCGCGAACCCCTTCGGTACCTAGCCTTTGGCCGTATGGCCGATCGCGTTGTCTCGCTCAGTGCACCCATCCCCGCCGACGCATGGTCACCCATGGCCGCGTGTCGCAACGGACCGGGCGGCCCGGACGACATCGACGACGCCCTGCGCCGGCGACTGGCCGCGGCGTTGGACCGGCTGCAGCGCGGGGAGCACTACCCCGTCGACGATCCGGACCGGACCGGGCGGCTGATCCGGGCGGCGCTCGGCTACGCCAAGATCGGCGACGCCGAGAGCCGGGACGCCATCGCGCGGATCTACCTGACGGTGCTGACTAACGACGGCCTGGTCGATGCCGTCCTGGCGCTGGCGCAGCTGTTCCCGCTGTCGATGACGGTGGACATCGACCGACGCCGATTCGCGCAGCCGGTCGAGGCCGCCGCGTACCTGCTGATCGCCGAGACGGTGACCGTCGTCGACGACGGATCCGACGCGAACCGCGTACATGTCACCGCCCACCGCACGGGGGCGAACGTCGTGGTCGAGGTTTCCTTCGACGGCGCCGACCCGTTCGGACCCGATCGGCTGGCCGAACTCGGGCGCCGGGTCGAGGCCTTCGACGGTGACCTGGAGATCGTCACCCAATCCGGCATCGGCACCCGCGTTCGGGCGGTGTTCCCGCGCGCGGACGAGCGCTAGCCGGTCACGGTGATGATGCGGCACACCGCTGGGCTACCGGTGCCGGCGCCATAGTTGATGAAGTGCACGCAGTAGCCGTGCCGTCCCCTGCCCGCCGGGAACTGCGCCTGGAAACCGTGATTGCCCGTCGCGTGGAACAGGCGATTAACATCCGATCGAGGCACCGACGTCGAGTGCTGCCACTTGACACCGGTGCCCTCGGTGACCTGGACCGTGATCGGCTTGGAGCGGATGTCCGGATCCAACGTCCAGCCGTTCACCTGTACCGCCAACCCCTTCGAGCGCAGCGAGTCCACGTGCCCGATGGGGTTGTGGTCGGCCACGGTGTCGTAGCGCGCGCCCATCGCCTTGACGATTCCCGGGGCGGCCCGGCCGGTCAGGTAGCTGTTCGCGACGGCGCCCGGGAACTCGACGGTGATGCCGGCCCCGTGCTGGTAGTGGGTGAACCAGCCGGTCATCGTGCCCAGGCAGACACCGCCGCAGGTGAATGCCTTCTGATGTAGGCCGAGGTTGGTGGCCAACCGCAGCCGGAACGCCGGGGCGCGAGCGCCGCCGTCGGTGGTGTCGACGCCGTTCAGCGGCTGATGCATCGAGACGAAGTAGCGGGGCTTGATCCGGTTCAGGAAGTTCAGCATGATGCGCGATTCCGGCTCGGACAACGCGGACGGGCCGGAGTACTGGTAGCCCGGCGCGGTGTGTGTCCACCGGTAGGGGAAGTTGCGGTTCAGGTCCACGCCGTGCGCGTTGCCGTGGCGGTGCGCGGCAGTGCCGTCCGGGTTGATCGTGGGGATCACCCACAGATCGATGTCGTGAACTCCCTTGCCGTGGATGATCGTGTTCGCGACGGTGATGCCGGCCGGTTCGTCGCCGTGGATGTTGCCGAGCACGACGGCCTTGGTGGTCGAATACGGGCTGCCCAGGCGGTAGGCGTAGATCGGCCGGCCGGCGACACTGTGCCCGAGCAGGTCACGCTCGTACCTCGCGCCGTCCGCTCGGGGAGTCGCGGCGCCCGCGGCCGGCGCACCGACCACTGCGACAACGAGCGCCCCCAAGGTGACGCCGACCGCGGTCAGTGCGACGGCCAGCCATGCAGATCCGCGCGTAGTCGGCACGACGATCAACTCCTCGGTTCTAGGGAGTTCCGGGCGGCTCCGCCGGCGGACTGCCGGCGGGCGTTGTGCTGGCGGGCGGGGCGCCGGTGGGCGGCGGCGTGGTCGCCCGGGTCGGCTTGGTCGACTGGGTCGGCTTGGTCGGCGGCGGGCTCGCTGACGTCGCGGTTGATGGTTTCGGATTCGCCGCCTTGGTGGTCCGCGGCGTGGTGGTCGACGGGCGCGCGGTCACCGGGGGCGCACCCGGCCGGGCGCTCGCCGGGGCGCCCGGCGGCGGAGTGCTCGGCGGGGACGGCGGCGGGCTGCTGGGCGGAGCTCCCGGCACCGTGACGATGTGGCACACCGTCGGATTGCTGTTGCCCATGCCGGTATTGAGGAACCGCACGCAGTACGCGTGCTTGCCCTTACCCGCGGTGAACTCCGCCACGAACCCGTGGTTGCCCGTCGTGTGCAGCGCCCGGTTGACGTCCGCCCGCGGCAACGAGGTCGAGTGCTGCCACTTGATACCGGTGCCCTCGGTCACCCGGACCTGCATCGCCCCGGTGCGGATGTCCGGGTCCATCGCCCAGCCCTTCACCGTCACCGTCGTGCCCGTCGCCGTCATCGAGTCGACGTGGCCCACCGGGTTGTGCGACTCGGGCAGGTCGATGGCGCGGTTCGGCATCAGGAGCTTGGCCATCTGGCTGACCGCGTAGGCCTGGGTGGGGTTGTAACCCAACGAGTTCGGACCCCACTTGTTGGTGTTGCTGAGAATCACGACGTCGAACCGGTTGCCGGCGACCAGCCCGGTAGAGTTGATCACCGTGCCGTTCGTGTTCGACGAGCAGCGGCTGCCCCAGCCCTGCTTGACGCCGACGTTGCTCGTCGCCTGCGGGATGCCGAAGGTCTGGTTGGTGCCGTCGGCGGCATAGCCCTGGTAGTGGTGCAGGGCGTTGAGCAGCCATGGTGCGACGCGGCTGTCGCGCTTCATCCGGCTGTAGAAGTAGGCGATACCGCGCGCGGTGATCTGGGTGGCGCCCCAGCACCCTGCCTTGGGCGACGGCGCCCCGAGATAGGTGATGCCGTAGCGGGCCTTCACCCAGTTGACGACGCTGGTGCCGCCGACCAGCGGTAGCAGGGCATTCACCGCCTTGTCGTCGGAGCGAGTGATCATCGAATACGCCTTGGCCGCGATCGACGGGTTGCTCATCTTCCCGGTCGCGAGCAGCTTCGTCGCGACGAACAGCTTCATCACCGACGCCGAGCCGTAGGACGTCAGGGCGTTGCCGGCCGTGTAGAGCTTGCCGGTCTTGTCGTCGAGCACGGCGACCGCGGACGCGACGCCCAGCGACTTCGCGTAGGAGACGGCCTGGCCCACCCGGCTGTCGATCGTGGTGGGCGTGGCGCCGCCGACCGGGCGCAACGCGATCAGGCCGACCGTGACGCCGGTCGCGGCCACGGTCACGGCGCTCACAACCCTGGTCGTACGGTCCCATTTCGGCCGGGCGCCGCGCAGCTGGATCAGCCGGTAACGGATCCGCGCCGCGGCGACGCGTCCCGGGTCACTCACCGCCCCTGGTCTTCCCGTGACAGCACAGCGATGTACTGGATCAGAGCCATTCATTCCCCCGAACGCGCTGCGCCCTCCCGGCCCAGCGGTGGCGGCAACCTATCGCAACGACGTCCCGAGCGTCGAGCGGCTACCGTCTAGGAGGAATTCCTACGTCAGTCCTCGGCGGCGGCGCCCGCCGTGGCGAGCTCGCGGCCGGCGAACTCGTCCTCGAGCCGTCGGCCCTCGATGTCGGGGTCGGGCACGTACTTGGCGAACCATTCCGGGTGATACCAGAGCTTGGACCGCGCGATCGCCATGACGGCGGGCACGAGCATCAGCCGCACGACGAACGCGTCGAGGAAGACGCCGGCGGCGAAGCTGAATCCGATGGCCTTGATCGTCGGATCGTTGGTGAACATGAACGCCACGAAGATCGAGAACATGATCAGCGCGGCCGCGGTGACCACTCGGGCCGACAGCCCGGTGCCGCGCTCGACCGCGCCCCGGGCATCGCCGGTCGCGGTGAAGTCCTCCTTGATCCGCGAGACGACGAACACCTCGTAGTCGGAGCTGAGCCCGAAGATGATCGCCAGCATGATGATCGGCAGGAAGCTGATCGTCTCCGACGGAGTGATGCCGAAGATGTGTTCACCCCAGCCCCACTGGAACAAGGCCACCTGCGCCCCGAGCGCGGCCGCCATCGAGAGCAGGAACCCCAGGATCGACTTGATCGGCACCAGAATCGTGCGGAACGCGAACGTCAGCAGGATGAACGCCAACCCGACGACCACGATCAGGAAGATCGGCAGTGCGCTGGACAGCTTGGACGACACGTCGATGTTGGACGCAGTGGTCCCACCGACCAGGATGTGCGCTCCGGTGTCGCCTTCGATCGTGGCTCGGTCGTTGCGCAGCGTGTGCACGAGGTCGGCGGTGGCCGAGTCGTTCGGGCCGGACTTCGGGGTCAGCCGGATCAGCGAGATGCCGTTCTGGGCGGACACCGGCGCCACCTTCGCGACGTCGGGCATCGCCGTCAGTTTCCCGACGATCTGCTGGGTGTCCGCGGGACTGTCCACGTTCTGGGCGACGATCAGCAGCGCGCCGTTGTAGCCGGCCCCGAAGCCGTCGGTGGTGAGGTCGTAGGCCTTGCGCTGGGTGTTGTCCTTGGCCTGCGACGCCCCGCTGGGCAGGCCGAGCTGGATGTGCGTCGCCGGGATCGCGAGCACGCCGAGCATGAGGACCCCGCCGATGAGCACCGGCACCCGGCGGCGCACCACGAAGCGGGCCCAGCGCGCGCCGGTCGTGCTCGTCGGGTCGGCGGCCGAGCGCCGGGCGACCCGCTCGGCGCGCGCGCCGAGCCCGGGCAGCCGGGAGAACTTGGCCACCTTGGTACCGGCGAAGCCCAGTACGGCCGGCAGCAACGTCAGCGCGATCAGCAGCGCGACTGCCACCGATGCCGCGGCGGCCAGGCCCATGACCGTCAGGAACGGGATGCCGACGACGGTCAGCCCGCACAACGCGATGATCACCGTCAGCGCGGCGAACACGACGGAGCTGCCGGCCGTGCCCATCGCCAGGGGCACCGACTCCTCCGGCGTCATGCCGTTGAGCAGGTTGGTTCGATGCCGGGACAGGATGAACAGGCCGTAGTCGATGCCGCAGGACAGGCCCAGCATCAGCGCGACCGTGGTGGACGCCGACGCGATGTTGATCACCGCGGCGAGGGCGGTGATGCTCATCAGCGTGGTGATCACGCCGATGATCGCGCCCAGGATGGGCATCCCGGCCGCCGCGAAGGCGCCGAAGGTGATCATCAAGATGATGAACGCGATGACCAGGCCGACCAGCTCGGGCAGCTCGGAGACCTGCTGGCGCCAACCCGGGTAGACGCTGCCGTTGTATTCGACCTGCACGCCGTCGGCCTGCACCGACTTCATCGCGTCCTTGACCGCGTCGAGGTTCGCGTCCTTCACGTCGGCCGCCTTGGCCGACCACTGCACCTGCCCGAGCGCGACCTGGCCGCTCGGCGACACGAGGTTGCCCTGGAACGGATCTGAGACCGCCGAGACCTGCGGCACCGACTTGACCTTGGTCAGCGCCGTCTCGATCGCTGCCTTCGCCGTGGCATCGGTGACCTTGCCGCTGCCGTTGGTGGTGGCGAAGACGATCGTGCTCTGGCCGCCGCTGAATGCCGGGAGCTTGGCCGTCAGGACGTTCGAGGCGTTCTGCGCCTCGGTGCCGGGGATCGTGAAGTTGTCATTCGTCTTTCCGCCACTGGCCTGGGCCAGGGCGATCGCCGCGATCGCCGCGGCCAGCCAGACGGCCAGGACGAGTCGCCGGCGCCGGAATGCGAAGCGAGCCAGTCGGTACAGGTAGCTGGACAAGAGAACTCCACAGCGTCGGCGCGGGCATCGGGACTCGCGGCTGACGCTAGGCGACTCGCTAGCCAACGTCAAGTGAGTCGCCTGCCGATGTACCGTGAATCACTTGCCGTTAGCTAGCAATTTTCTTATCGACCGGCTTGTATACTGCGGGCCGTTTCAGGGACGAGGAGCAGACTCATGGCGACGCCCGTCCGGGGCATGTCGACCCGCGCACTGCAGGCCGAGCAGACCCGACAGCAGATCCTGGAGACGGCGCAGCGACTGCTCACCGAACTCGGCTACGAAGCCACGTCGTTGCAGATGATCGCCGACGAGATGGGCTTGACGAAGGCCGCCGTCTACTACCACTTCCGTGCCAAGAGCGACATCCTGCACGCGATCATGCGGCCCGGGTTCCAGCGGGTCGAGGCCTTGCTCGACGATGCGGAGACCATCCGCGGGCGGCGCGCCCGGATCGAGCACCTGGTGAACGGGCTGGTCGACTTCCTCGTCGACAACCGCCAGTGGGCCGTCATGGCCTTCACCGATCCGGCGGCGGCCAAGCACAACAAGACCGACGACGAGTCGGTCGCGATGCGCGGACGCGTGCTGGCCCTGTTCTACGGCGACGATCCGACCGGAGCCGAACGGGTCGCCTTCCACGCCGCGATCAGCATCCCGGAGAGCCTGCCCGATCTGCGCGACCTCACCGACGAGGAGCTCCGCGAGGCGCTGCGGACGACGATGCTGCGCATCCTGCGCGTGTCGGCCTGACGCGTGTCCTAGGCGCGGGACCACCCGACCTGCACCCGGCCGTCGGCGACGCGGACCGGGTAGGTCGGCAGGCGAATCGTCGCGTCGTCGAAGCTGCGCCCGGAGTTCAGGTCGAACACGTGCTTGAGCATCGGCGAGGCAACCGTGGGCGACGACCCGCGCGAGCCGACGATGCCGCGGGCCAGCACGTAGGCGCCGCTGAACGGGTCGCGGTTGCCGACGGCGCGCAGGCTGCCGTCGGCCAGCCGGAACAGCGCGATCTGGTCGCCGTCGATCAGAGCGGCGACACCTCGCTCGGGCGTCAGGTCGGCGTAATCGCACACGGGCACCCACTCGGGCGCGATCGCTACGGCGGTCATCCGCGCACCACCTCCAGGGCTCGGGTCGGACGGATCTGGCCCCGCTCGTCGACGAACGTGATGCTCGGATCGGGGGTGTCCGGGGCGTTGACGAACGAGACGTAGCGGCGCAGCTTGTCGGGATCGTCGAGCACGGCGCGCCACTCGTCGGAGTAGCCGTCGACGTGGCGCTGCATCGCGGCGTCCAACTCGGCGGCCAGGCCGAGCTCGTCGTCGACGATCACCCGGCGCAGGTAGTCGATGCCGCCGTCCATCGCCTCGATCCACGACGCCGTGCGCTGCAGCCGGTCGGCCGTCCGGACGTAGAACATCAGGAACCGGTCGAGGTAGCGCACGAGCGTGTCGACGTCCAGGTCGCGGGCGAACAATTCGGCGTGCCGCGGCTTGAACCCGCCGTTGCCGCCGACGTAGAGGTTCCATCCGGTCTCGGTGGCGATGACGCCGAAGTCCTTGGCCTGCGCCTCGGCGCACTCGCGGGCGCAGCCGCTCACCCCGCCCTTGACCTTGTGCGGCGCGCGAAAGCCGCGATAGCGCAGCTCGAGCGCGATGGCCAGCCCGACCGAGTCCTGCACGCCGAAGCGGCACCAGGTGTTGCCGACGCACGACTTCACGGTGCGCAGCGCCTTGCCGTACGCGTGGCCCGACTCGAAGCCGGCGTCGACGAGCCGGCGCCAGATGGCCGGCAGCTGTTCGAGCCGCGCCCCGAACAGGTCGATGCGCTGCCCGCCGGTGATCTTCGTGTAGAGCCCGAACTCCTGTGCGACCTCGCCGAGCACGATCAGCTTCTGCGGCGTGATCTCCCCGCCCGGCACGCGCGGCACGACCGAGTAACTGCCGTTGCGTTGCAGGTTGGCCAGGACGTGGTCGTTCGTGTCCTGCAGGGCGGCGCGCTCGCCGTCCAGGACGTGCCCGCCGCCGAGCGAGGCCAGCATCGAGGCGACGGCCGGCTTGCAGATGTCGCAGCCCCTCCCCCGGCCGTGCTCGGCGATCAGCTGCGAGAACGTCGCGATGCCGCGGATGCGGACGATGTCGAACAGCTCGACCCGGCTCTGCTCGAAGTGCTCGCACAGCGCCCGGCTGACCGCCACGCCGGCGCGTGTCAACTCGGTGGTGAGGATCTGCTTGACCAGCGGCAGGCAGCTACCGCAGGCGGTGCCGGCGGTGGTTGTCGCTTTCAGTTCGGGCAGCGTCGTGCAGCCATCGTCGCAGATCGCCTTACACAGCAGGCCTTTGCTGACGTTCTGGCAGCTACACACCTGCGCGGCGTCCGGCAGCTCGCGCGGGGCGGAGTCGTTGCGCTCGGGCAGGATCAGCTCGGCCGGCCGCTCGGGCAGTGGCTCGTCGCTGTTGGCCAGCGCGCGCAGCACGGGGTAGGCCGAGGCGTCGCCGACCAGGACGCCGCCGAGCAACCGCCGGGCGTCGTCGGTGACGACGAGCTTGCCGTACACGCCGGCGACGGGGTCGGCATACACGAGGTCCAGCGCCCCGGGCGTCCGCGCGAAGGCGTCGCCGAAGCTCGCGACGTCCACGCCGAGCAGCTTGAGCTTGGTGGACGTGTCGGCGCCGGGAAATACAGCCGGGCTGCCGGTCAGCCGATCGGCCACGACCTCGGCCATCGCGTATCCGGGCGCGATCAGGGCGTGCACCTGGTCGGCGATCCGAGCGCATTCGCCGATCGCGTAGACGTTCGGGTCGGTGGTACGGCCCGTGTCGTCCACGACGATCCCGCCGCGCTCGCCGACCGCCAGCCCACAGGCGCGGGCCAGCTCGTCGCGCGGCCGAACGCCGGCGGCGAACACCACGAGGTCCGCCTCGATCCGGGTGCCGTCGGCCAGGGTCAGGCCGCTGACGGTCCCGTCCGGGTCGGTGTCGACACGGGCGGCTGGGTGGCCGGTGTGCACGCGCACGCCGAGTCCCTCGACGTGCCGACGCAACAGCTGCCCGCCGCCGTCGTCCACCTGCAACGGCATGAGCCGGTCGGCAATCTCGACGACGGACGTGGCCAATCCCAAGCGCTGCAAGGCATTCGCCGCCTCGAGGCCGAGCAGCCCGCCGCCGATGACGACGCCGGCCCTCGCCCCGGCCGCCCAGATCTGGATCGCTTCCAGGTCGTCGATCGTGCGGTAGACGAAGCAGCCGCGCGCGTCTCGCCCGTCGATCGGCGGGACGAACGGGCGCGACCCGGTGGCCAGCACGAGGGTGTCGTAGCTGACGGTCCGGCCACTGATCGTGCGCACCACCTGGTTGTCGCGGTCGATCGAGACGACCGGATCGTCGAGGTGCACGTCGGCCGCGATCGGCGGCAGCGCCAACTCGTCGGCGCCGGCGTCGAACCAGGCCGTCAGATTCACCCGGTCGTAGGCCGGGCGGTCCTCCTCGGCCAGGACGGTGATCGGCCCCGGGTAGCCGCGCTCGGCCAGGGCGCTCACCAGCCGGTGCGCCACCATGCCGAACCCGGCGACGACGAGCCCAGGACGTCCAGCCATGTCAGCACTGTCGGCGGCCGCGATGACGCCGGCGGGTCGCGCGGGTTACGCCCGGCGCACGAACTCCTCGCCGCCGGCCCGGCCACGCGGTGAGCGTCTTGTCATCTGGCTGTAGCACGAGCGAAAGCGGCCGCACACGATCCCGGGGCAGGATGCCGACGGTGACCGACGTAGACGACGGCGTGCCGCCGCTGACCGGCTACGCCGTCGCGATCACCGCCGACCGTCGGCGCGAGGAGTTCGCGTCGATGCTCGAACGGCGCGGCGCCCGAGTCGTGCACGCCCCGGCTATGCGGATCGTGCCACTGGCCGAGGACACCGAGCTGCGCGCGGCGACCCGGGCCTGCCTGGCCGAACCCCTGGACTACACGGTGGCCTCGACCGGCATCGGGTTCCGCGGCTGGCTCGAGGCGGCGGATGGCTGGGGCCTGGGCGCGCAGGTCCGCCAGCGGTGCGCCGCCAGCCGGCTGTACGCCCGGGGTCCCAAGGCCACCGGGGCGATGCGTGCGGCCGGCCTGCCCGACGGGTGGTCGCCGGCGTCCGAGTCGTCGGCCGAGCTGCTCGCTGAGCTGCTGCGCCAAGACCTCGCGGGACGCCGCATCGTGCTGCAGGAGCACGGCGAGCCGATGCGCGACTTCGCCGATGCGCTGCGCGCGGCCGGCGCGCACGTCATCCAGATCTCGGTGTACCGCTGGGCGCCACCGATCGACGAGCAGCCGCTGCGCCGCCTCGTCGAGCTGATCGCGACCGGGGCGATCGACGCGGTGACGTTCACCAGCGCGCCGGCGGTGGCCGGCCTGCTCGCCGCGGCGGCCGACGCCAACCGGCAGGACGCGCTGCTCGCCGCCCTGCGCGGACCGGTCGTCGCCGCCTGTGTCGGACCCGTCTGCGCCACCCAGCTGCGCCAGCACGACGTCGAATGCCTGGTGCCCGAGCGCTATCGCCTGGGCGCCCTCGTGCGGATCATCACCGAACGATTGCCGCTCGAACGCTCCGTCGTGGTGCACGCCGCGGGCCACGAGCTGCGCCTGCACGGCACCGCGGTCACCGTCGACGGCTCGGTCGTGCCGTTGCCACCGCGGGCCGCTGCCCTGCTGCGAGCTCTGGCCGCCCAGCCCGGCCGGGTACTCAGCCGGGCTGAGCTTCTCGAACGGGCCTTCCCCGGTGGCGACGAGCACGCCGTCGAGACGAGCGTCGGACGCTTGCGAGCGGCGCTGGGTCCGGCGGGCGGCGCCGTGCAGACGGTGGTGAAGCGCGGCTACCGGCTGGCGGTCGCGCACGGCACCTCACAGTCCGGAACCGGCGTTGTGAGCAGGCAATCATGACGTCTTTACCGAAGTGTCATCACGGCGCATAACCCAGGGACTCGAATGGTGCCGGCCGTGCACCAGCGATCCGTGGAGCGTGAACCCGTGCCCATCCCCATCTCCGAAGCCCTGGACGTCCAGGCCGGCGCCGCCGCTGACAAGTTCGACGAGACCCGCCGCCCGGGCCGGTTCCTGATCAGCTCGATGCTGGCCGGCGCCTACATCGGCGTCGCGGTCGTGCTGCTCATCATGGTGACCGGACCGCTCGCCGCGGCAACGTCCCCGTTCACCAAGCTCGTGCAGGGGCTGGTGTTCGGCGTCGCCCTGACCGCCGTGATCTTCGCCGGGGCCGAGCTGTCGACCGGCAACATGATGACGATGATCCAGGGGCTGGCCCGGCGCCGCACCGGCGTGGTGGCCGCCGTCGTGGTGATCGTGTTCTCCTTCGTCGGCAACCTGCTCGGCTCGGCGGGGTTCGCCTGGATCGTGCACCAGAGCGGCGTCATCGGCTCCGGTGCCGTGGCCGGCAAGCCCGCCCCGGGCGCGGCGTTGCTGGGCAGCCTGATCAAGACGAAGGTCGCCGAGTCCGGCACCGAGCTGTTCTTCCGCGGCGTGCTGTGCAACTTCCTGGTCTGCCTCGCCGTGTGGATGGCCGCGCGCACCCGCTCGGACGGCGCCAAGCTGGCGGTGATCTTCTGGGGCCTGCTGGCGTTCGTCGCGTCCGGGTTCGAGCACGTGGTCGCGAACATGACGACGTTCTCGCTCGCGCTGTTCGAGCACACCCCGGGCGCCACCGCCGGGGCGTTCGCGCACAACCTGCTGTTCGTCGGGCTGGGCAACCTGGTGGGTGGGGCATTGCTGGTCGGCGCCGCGTACGGCTGGATCGGCCAGCCCGTTCCCGCGGTGGCGGCCGGCGTCGAGGAATCGCAGCGGCGGTCCGCCCAGCCGCATCCCACGGCTCAGCCGCAGACGTCCCCGTCCTGAACTGCGCCGATCACGCCGGCGGTTGCCGGATCCCGAACAGGTTGCCGAACGGATCGAGCAACTGGCACAGTCGCTCACCGGTCATGATCGTCTTGGGTCCGCGATGCGCACGGGCACCGTGTATGCCCCACTCGGCGACGATCGCGTCCACGTCGGGGACCGTCCAGTACGGGACGGTCCCCGACGGGCCGGGCCGGTTGAACTCGTCGGCCACGTGCACCGTCAGCCGAGCCCCGGACAGCTCGAACATCACCAGCTGCGCGGCCCGCGTGACGGGCTCGACGCCGAGCCGCGCCGAGTACCACGCCGTCGCGGCTACGAGATCGTCCACGAAATAGAAGACGTTCCCCGGCGAGCTGAACCCATCGACGTCCATGACGCGAAGCGTCGCACACAGCTCAGGAACGGATCGAAGCGTCCTCGTAGCCGGACGACGGGGCGGGCCGGATATCCGGGTCGCTACGAACGAACGCGTCCGAGGCGCTCGTGTCAGCGGTATCGACGGCGAGGCGCGCGCCGAGGGTGTGCGCGGCAATGACCAGCCCGGCCCCGACGAGCACGATGTCCTTGAACACGTACTGCGCCTCGAGCGTCACCCCGCCGTGGAACAGTTCCGAGGGGAACAGCACGAGCGGCGACAGGATGCCGACCAGCGCCACGCCGAGCACGGCAAGCCCGAGCTTGAGCGCGCGCCCGGAGATGAGGGTCACGCCGATGGTGATCTCGATCTCGGCCGCCAGCAGCAGGGCGAGGTGTCCGGACACGACCCCGAGCGTCAGCGCGTGGACGGTACGGATGACCAGGTTCTCGACCGGGCTCGCGCCCGGTTGCAGCTTCAGCGCACCGAAGGCCAGAAACACCACGCCTACGCAGATGCGCAGCACGTCGATGCTGTACCGGGCGAGCCACCGCACGGCAGCGTCGGATACGTCCATACGCGGTCCGGACATGCCATCCACCTCGCCGGTTCGAGAACCCGTCCTGGATGGATGATTCGGCCGAGGCAGGTCCGACCACAATTACATTGCAGCTTCAGGCCATTTCATCGGGTAGGCCGGCGCGCTGCCGCGGCCGGCCGCCCGACCCGCTCCCAACGGCAGAATCTCCTTTCAGAATAAGCACATTCTCTCTGGACGCAGGTACTGCGAACTGATAGTGTCGTTCGTATGTTCGAACGCGAGGCGCCGTCGGCGACGCTCTCGGACGTGCTGGACAGCCCGGATGCGGTGGCCGCGGAGCTGGCTCGGGTGCGGCCGGCGCCGCAGGATGCGGTGACGTTGTCGCTGCTGAATCCTGAGGTGTTGTCGGCAGCCGGGCGGGTGGATCTGCTGGTCGCTCTGGAACGGCAAGCCGCGATGATCGCCGCGCAGCAGCAACGGGTACTAGCCAGGATGGCTGTAGAGCAGTCCGATGAGCGTAACTGGGTGCGGGAGGACGTCGCCTGCGCGCTGCGCATGTCCGGGAGGACCGCGCGGCGGCGGCTGGCGGTGGCGCAGACCCTGGCCGAGCGGCTGCCCGCGATGCTGCGGTTGCTGGACCGGGGCCAGGTCGGCTACCTGCATGCGGCG
>DASXYE010000042.1:0-18351 GCA_036502695.1 Jatrophihabitantaceae bacterium | reverse complement strand
TCATCGCCGACTCGCACATCCGGGCGCTGGCCGGTGAGCCGCGAGCCGAGCTGGCCGGCGTCGTCGACGTGGACGCGTCCCGGGCCCAGGCGCTGGCCTACGCCAACGGCAACGTGCGGTACAGCTCGCGGTTGGCCGAGGCGCTGGCCTGGCCGGGCGTCGACGCGGTGATCGTCTGCACACCGAACGACACGCACGAGGCGCTCGCCCTCGAGGTGGCCGCCGCCGGCAAGCACCTGCTCGTCGAGAAGCCGCTGGCCACCACGGTGGCCGGGGCCCGCCGGGTCGTCGAGGCGTTCGGGTCCGCCGGGCGGACGGTGGCCACCGCGCACACCCATCGCAGCTACGACTACGGACGCGCCGTCCGAGCGGTGATCGAGTCCGGGACGATCGGCCAGCCGGTGGTCGCCCGATTGTCCGTACTGGGCGGCTGGATCTGGCCGGACTGGCGGGCCTGGGTGCTCGATCCGGAGCGGTCCGGCGGCCACGCGCTGCACAACGGCGTGCACCTGCTTGATCTCGTGACGTGGTGGCTCGGCGACGAACCGCGCCGCGTGTACGCCCGGGGGCGGACCCAGACCGCAGCCGAGCTGCGTATCTACGACTACCTGGAGATGACAGTCGAGTACGCGAGCGGCGGCACCGCCGTCTGCGAGATGAGCCGGGCCCACCGGCCCGGATCCTTCGGCTACCGCGAGGTGTTCGTCGCCGGGACGACCGGGCTGATCGAGCAGGGTTGGGATGCCGAGTCGTCGCTGCTGTTCACCGAGCAGGGGCTGCAACTGGTGCCGGCCGCCGGCGGTGACGGGTTCGCCCGGCAGCTGGCCGGGTGGTTGGACACGATCGAGGGGGCCGAGCCACTGATGACCCCGGACGACGCCGTGCTCGCCGTCGCGCTCGGCGCCGCCACCGAACTGTCCATCGCCCGTGGTGAACCGGTCGAGCTGGCCGAAGCCTTGGGCAGCGACGCGGCGTCGGTGGTGACGGCGTGATCGGCGTACTGCTCGCCGGGTTCAGCGGCATCGGCGACCAGGATCACCAGACCGCGATGTACCTGCCGGCCTGGCGGGCCCAGCCCGGCGCGCGCGTCGTGGCCGTTGCGCCGAGCCGGCCGGGCGACGTGGCGACGGCGCAGAAGGTGGCCGCCGAGCTGGGCGTGCCCGGCTACGACACGATCGCCGATGCGCTGGGAGCCGAGGGCGTCGACGTGGTGAGCGTCGCCGTGCCGCTGGATCAGCGGGTGGACGTGATCGTCGCGGCCCTGCGGGCCGGCAAGGCCGTCCTCGCCGACAAACCACTGGCCCCGACCCTCGACGGCGTCGAGACGATCGCGGCGGCGGCCGACCGGGCGATCGTCGTGCCGGCTCTGCACGTGCGGCTCGCCGGATCCCTCGTCGCGGCCCGGGCGGCGGTGGCCGCGGGACGGGTCGGCCTGCCGTGGAACGTCCAGGCCGACTTCGTGGTGGCCGGTGGCTCGGCGGCGCCCAGCGGCGAGTTGCTCAACCTCGGCGGCTATCCGGTCGACGTCCTGCACGCCGTGCTCGGCCTGGACGCCGTCCAGGTGTACGCGCGCGCCGGGCGCCACTGGCACGACGGCGTCGACGACGTCGTCACGCTGCTGATCGACTACGCGAACGGCGTGACCGGCACGGTGCTCGTCGGTCGCACCGGTCCGTTGGACGGGGTGCGAGCCGGTGGGCTGGCCCGCCACCGGTACCGGATCAGCGGTTCCCACGGCGTCCTCGACCTCGACGCCACCCGCCCGGCCCTGCGGGTCCGGACCACCGACGGAGCCCGCGCACCGGAGCCGGACACCGTGGCCGCCCTGGTCGCGGCCACGTACCGTGCCGTGGCGAACGGTGCCCGGCCGCCAGTCAGCATCGACGACGCCCGGCACGTGCACCAGATCATCGATGCCGCCGAACGTTCGCTCGCATCAGGCCGTCCGGAACGGGTGATTCAGAAATGAGACTGCTCAGCTACCGTCGCGACAATGTGCTCCGGCACGGCCGCCTGGACGGCGACGACGGCGACGACGGCGACAAGGTCGACGAGCTCGGCGACGGTGACCTGTTCTCCCTGCTGCAGCAGGTGTTTCCTCTGCGGGACGTCGACCTCCCGGCGCCCCGGGGCCGGTACCGCCTCGACGACGTCGAACTGTGCGCACCGATCGGACGTCCCGGCAAGCTGCTCGCCGCGGCCGCCAACTACCAGGAGCACGTCACCGAGACCGGCGGCGCGCCGCTGGACAAGTCGACGCTGGTGCCGCGCCTGTTCCTCAAGCCGTCCACCTGCGTCGCCGCCCCGGGCGAGCCGATCGAGCTGCCGGAGCTCAGCAAGCAGATCGACTGGGAGGCCGAACTGGGCGTGGTCATCGGCCGCCGGGCGCGGGCCGTGTCGGTCGACAACGCGCTCGACGTGGTGGCCGGGTACCTCGGCGCCAACGATGTCTCGGCGCGATCGCTCGACTACGGCATCGCGCGCGACACCGACGACAAGGCGGTGTGGTTCTTCGACTGGCTGGCCGGCAAGTGGTTCGACGGGTTCGCGCCGATGGGACCGTACCTGGTTACGGCCGACGAGGTGCCGGATCCGCAGGCGCTGCCGGTGCGGTTCGAGCTCAACGGCACCGTGCACCAGCAGGGATCCACGGCCGGGATGATCTTCTCGGTGGCCGAGCTGATCAGCCACGCGTCCCGGCTGATGACCCTGGAGCCCGGCGATGTCATCCTGACCGGCACGCCGTCGGGGGTCGGAGCGGCATCCGGTGTCTACTTGAGCGTGGGCGACCGGATGGTGGTGACGATCGGCGACTTCGGCGAGCTGCGCAACGAGTTGCGGTGACCGACGACGGCGCCGCTAGACGGTAGGTTCTACAACACGTTTCGAGCAGGAGGCAGGCACACGGTGGCTGTTCCCACACGCCGCGGCAAGGCGGCACCGGTCGAGGAGATCCGCCCGGCCTCCGCGAACTATCACGCGAACGCGCTGGCCCGCGGGCTGGCGTTGCTGGAGCAGATGGCGACGCAGACCCATCCGCTGACGCTGAACGATCTGGCCGACAACACGGCACTGCCGAAGAGCACGCTGGTCCGCCTGCTCAGCGTGCTGTGTGAGCTGGAGTACGCGGTGCGCGTGGACGATCGGCCGTCCTACCGGCTGGGCCACAAGGTGCAGCGACTGGCCACGGCGTACGTCTCGTCACTGGATCTCTCGGTGGTCGCCGACGCCTACCTGGCCCCGCTGGCCGCCAGCACCGGGCAGACCGCCAACCTGGGCGTGCTCGACGGCCGCCAGGTGCTGCACATCTGCGTCAGCGAACCGGACCGCCCGCTGCGATTCAACGCCGCGCCCGGCACGCGCGACCACTGCTACTGCACTGGCCTGGGCAAGATGCTGCTGGCCCACGTGCCGCCGGATCTGCTGCCGGCGTGCACCCCGCCCGAACCGTTCCCGGCGTTCACCGAGCAGACGATCACCACCATGAGCGATCTGACCGCCGAGCTGCGCAAGACGCTGCGCCGGGGCTACGCGCTGGACGACAACGAGCGCAGCCCCGGCCTGCGGTGCGTCGCGGTGGCCGTCGAGCTCGACGGCGAATGCCTCGCCGCCATCAGCGTTTCCGGCCCGTCGGGGGAGTTCACCGCGTCGAAGCACGAGTCGTACGTGGATCAGCTGCACGAGGTCACCAGCCGGCTGACCGCCGATCCCGACTTCAACGCCGCGCTGCGCATCGTGCATCGGTCCCTGCGCCCGGTGGGGTTCGAGCCCGAGCTGTGATCGACGTCCACACGCACTGCCATCTCGCCGAGCACTGGGGCCACGAGTGGCAGGACCACTGGCAGCCGGTCTACGGCTACGAGTACCCGAACCACAGCCCGGCTGAATATGACGCGGCGATGCAGGGCGTGGATCTCGCGTTCGTGTTCGGCATGCGGGCCACCGCCGCCGGAGTGATCACTCCGAACGAGTACGTCCAGCAGTTCTGTGCCGAAACGGCGACGAACACGGTCGGGTTCATGGCCCTCGACCCGAGCGACGACGACGTGTTGGATCAGTTGCGGGACGGCGTTCAGCGCGGGCTGGGCGGCATCAAGCTGTACCCGGTGCTGGCCCTGTTCGACCCGACCGACGAGCGCTATGACGCGTTCTACCGGGCTGCTGCCGACGCCGGGCTGATCGTCTTGTGGCACATGGGCGCCACGCCCAGCCCGGCCGGCAAGCTCTCGGTGTCCAATCCGCTGGTGGTCGACGAGGTCGCCCGCCGCCATCCGGACCTCACCCAGATCATCGCCCACCTCGGACACCCCTGGCAGCGCGAGACGATCGTGGCCCTGCGCAAGAACCGCCGGGTGTTCGCCGACGTGTCGGCGGCCTGGGCCCGCCCGCTCGACGGCTACCTGGCCCTCGTGCGAGCCCAGGAATGGGGCGTCGTCGAGAAGCTGCTGTTCGGGTCGGACTTCCCGATCTGGACGCCCGCCGCGGCCGCCGCCGAGCTGCGCGCCCTGGCCGCCCGCCGCCCCGACGGCCTACCGCCGATCGAGCTATCCACTGTCGACTGGTTGCTCGACGGCGACCCCCGCGAGGCCCTCGGCGTCTAGGGCGGTGTTGCCATTGATTCGTGCTATGAGTCTGCCCGATCATGAGGGGCCGGGTGCCCGTCGCCCGGCCGAACGTCGAGCTCGGGGCGACCCTGATCTCTCGAAGCCCGCACCGGCCCGGGCATGAGGTGGTGGATGCTCGGCTCGTTCGGTCGCACCACGGGGCCTCAACCCGGCCCCGGGTGCGACGTTGTCGACTTTGCCCCTGCAGTGCTCGCGGCGGAGAGCGCTGCGCGATCCTTCGGGGGGTAAAGTCGAGCACCTGGACCCCTTCCGGGCACCGCCACACCCTGACGCCACCAACGGCGGGCCGACTGCTCGGCGGGTCGTTGTCGCCCAACCCGCTTGACTCACCGACGACGTCAACCACGACCCGATGGCGCACGGCATCTAGCCGGCGGCGACTGCCTCGCCGTTGAGGATGTCGACGGCTTCTGGGAAGTGGCAGGCCACGGGGTGCTCGCCGCCGTCGGGAACCATCAGTGGCGGCTCGTCGGTTGTACAGATGTCCTGTGCTTTCCAGCACCGCGTGCGGAAGCGGCAGCCGCTCGGTGGGTTGCTGGGGTTGGGCACATCGCCGGTGAGCACGATCCGTTCGCGCCGGCCGGCGTCGTTCTCGGAGTCCTCGGAGTCCTCGCTCACGTCCGGCGACGGGATGGCCGACAGCAACGCCTGCGTGTACGGATGGGTCGGCGCGCTGAAGATCTGCTGCCGGGTACCCGTCTCGACGATCTTGCCGAGATACATCACGGCGACCCGGTCGCAGGTATGCCGCACCACCGAGAGGTCGTGCGAGATGAACAGGTAGGCCAGGCCCAGCTCGTCCTGCAACTGCTCGAGCGTGTTGATGACCTGAGCCCGGATCGACACGTCGAGCGCCGACACCGGTTCGTCCAGCACGAGCACGGTCGGGTCGAGCACCAGCGCGCGGGCGATGCCGATGCGTTGGCGCTGACCGCCCGAGAACTCGTGCGCGTACCGGCTGGCGTGCTGCGGGGTGAGCCCGACCGATTCGAGCACCGCGCCGACCTTCGCCGCGCCACCGTTGCCGTACATCCGTTGCACGCGAAGCGGTTCGGCGACGATGTCGTGGACGGTCATGCGCGGGCTCAGCGACGCGTACGGATCCTTGAACACGATCTGGATGTGGCGGGCGAACGCCTTGCGCTCCGGGCCGGCCAGCGCCGCCAGCGGCTGGCCGTCGTAGCGGATGTCCCCGGAGGTGGGCTGTTCCAGGCGCATCAGCAGCCGGCCGGTCGTCGTCTTGCCGCAGCCGGATTCGCCGACCAAACCCAGCGTCTCGCCGCGTGACAGCTCGAAGTTCACCCCGTCGACGGCCTTGACCACGTTGCCGACCCGCCGGAAAACCCCCTTGCGGATAGGGAAGTGCTTCACCAGGTCGTGCACCTGGAGCAGCGGCTCAGTCATGCCGCCCCCTCCCGTCCACCGTCGAGCTCGTCCGGGTAGTGGCAGGCCGAGTCGTGGCCGGGCGCGACCTCGGCCAGCGGCGGCCGGGTCGTCGAGCACAGCTCACGGTCGCGGCCGATGTCGCAGCGCGGCTGGAACGGGCACCCCGCAATCGGTCGGAGCAGATTCGGCGGATTGCCGGGGATCGGCGTCAACGTCTGCGAATCGTGCTTCAGCGACGGCAGGCTCTTCAGCAGCCCAGCTGTATAAGGATGACGGGGCCGGTTGAAGATCGTGCGTACCGTGCCGGATTCCATGATCCGCCCGGCGTACATGACGATCACCCGCCGGGCCAGTTCGGCCACCACGCCCAGGTCGTGGGTGATGAAGATCGTCGCGGCACCGGTCTCGGCCTGGGCCCGGCGCAGCATGTCGAGTACCTGCGCCTGGATCGTGACGTCCAACGCGGTCGTCGGCTCGTCGGCGATGAGCAGCGTCGGATTGTTGGCGATGGCCATGGCGATCACGGCGCGCTGCCGCATCCCGCCCGAGAACTGGTGGGGGTACTGCGTCGCGCGGGCCTCCGGCTGCGGCACGCCGACCAGTCGCAGCAGGTCGACGGCGCGAGCCGATGCCGCCGCGGCCGACGTCCGCCGATGGTGGATCGTGATCGCCTCGGAGATCTGCTTGCCCACCCGCATCACCGGGTTCAGCGCGGTCATCGGATCCTGGAAGATCATCCCGATCTGCTCGCCGCGGATCTGGCGCATCCGCCGCTTCGACGCGCGGACCAGATCGGTTCCCTCGAACAGCACCGAGCCGCCGACGATGCGCCCCGGCGGTTGTGGCACGAGGCCGAGCATCGACATCATGCTGACGCTCTTACCCGACCCGGATTCGCCGACCACACCGAGGATTTCGCCCTTGTCGATCGTGAAACTGATGCCGTCGACGGCGTGCACCGTGCCGTCCATCGTGCGGAACTGCACCGCCAGGTCACGAACCTCCAGCAACGTCATCGGCCCTCCTACCGCTGCCGCGGATCGACGGCATCGCGCAGGCCGTCCCCGACGAAGTTGACGCTCAGCACCATCAACGCGACGGCGACGCCGGGCGGTACCCACAGCCACGGCATGGAGTTGATCACCGTGATGCTCTGCGCGTCGTGCAACAGGTTGCCCCAGCTGGGTGTGGGCGGCACGACGCCGAGTCCCAGGAACGACAGCCCGGCCTCCTGTAGCAGGCAGTTGGCCACGGTCAGGGTGAAGATCACGACGATCTGGCTCAGCGCGGCCGGCAGCAGATGCCGCGTGATCAGCCAGATCCGCCCGGCCCCGACGGCTCGGGCGGCCTGTACGAACTCGCGTTCCCGCATCGTGACGACGACGCCGCGCACGACCCGGCTGGAGGTCGGCCAGGTGAACACGCCGAGAGCGACGATCAG
Organism: Jatrophihabitantaceae bacterium; assembly: GCA_036502695.1. GTDB lineage: Bacteria > Actinomycetota > Actinomycetes > Mycobacteriales > Jatrophihabitantaceae > DASXRA01. The sequence continues at coordinate 10,899 of DASXYE010000042.1, read as the reverse complement.
CATCCACACGCTCGGGCCGAAGATGCCGGCGAGCACGATGACCACGACGATCGGCGGGAACGACAGGAAGATGTCCGCGGCCCGCATGATCACCATGTCGGTCCAGCCGGCGAACGTCCCGGCGACGGCTCCCAGCGTGGCGCCGATGAGAATCGACAGCGTGGCGGCGGCCAGCCCAACGCCGATGGACACCCGGCCGCCGTACACGAGCCGGGCGAAGACGTCGCGGCCGGTGCCGTCGGTGCCGAGCAGGTGACCGTGCCCGGGCGCTTGCCGCGCGTGGGACAGGTCGACGCCGTACGGATCGAGGTGCATGAACAGCGGCAGGATGAATGCCGTTACCAGGAAGGCGATCAGGACGACCCCGCCGACGACGGCCAGCCAGTTGCGCAGGTACCGGCGCACGCCCAGGGCGAACGGTGACCGACGCCGATGCGCGATCTCGTCGGGTAGCGGCGGGCCGCTCGTCGGCGACTCGCTCAGCACCACGTCCGCGCCGAGGCTCATTTCAACACCACCCGGGGATCGACGACGGCATAGAGCAGGTCGGCCAGCAGGTTCGACAACAGCACCAGGATCGACACGAGCAGCGCGAACGCGATGATCACCGCGTTGTCCTGCCGGGTCACCGCCGTCACGGCGAGTTGCCCCATGCCGGGCCAGGCGAAGATCTGCTCGACGACGACCGCCCCGCCGAGCAACCCGGGCAGGAAGATCGCGATGACCGTGATGATCGGGATCAGCGCGTTGCGCAGGACGTGTTTGATCAGCACCTGCCACATCGGCATGCCCTTGGCCAGGGCGGTGCGCACGTACTCCGACGACAGCTCGCTGAGGACGCTGGATCGCACGTACCGGGTGAGCTGGCCCGCGGTGGCCAGGCCGAGCACCACCACCGGCATGACCAGGTGCCGCAGCAGATCACTGGTCGAACCGTCTTGCGGATCGGACATGCCCGACGACGGCAGCAGCTGCAGCTTCAGCGAGAAGAAGTAGATCGCGATGATGCCGACGAAGAACGTCGGGGTCGAGATCGTGATCATGCTGACCAGGGTCGCCAGGTAGTCGCTGAGCCGGTTCTTGCGTACAGCGGCGAGCATGCCGAGGGGCAACGCGACCACGATGCCGAGCAGCAGGGACAGCCCCATCAGCTCCAGGGTCGGGCTGATGCGTTCGGCGATCAACGAGCTGACCGGCCGCCCGTCGCTCACCGAGTAGCCGAGGTTGCCCTGGATGGCGTCACCGAACCACCGGAAGTACTGCACGATCAGCGGTTGATCCAGACCCAGCTCGTGCCGCTTGTGCGCGAGGAACGCCGGCGTCCCCGCGTTGTACTCGTCGATGGGGATGAGCCGGCTGACCGGATCGCCCGGCGCCAGATGCACGAGCCAGAAGATGATCACGGTGATGAGCAGGAACGCGACGATCATGGCCGCGATCCGACGGACCAGGAATGATCCCACTCTTGCCACCTCCATGGCCCGCTCGCAGGGCAGTCGCGCCGGGTCAGTGAGCGCCCCGGCGCGACCGCGATCGTCTACTGGGTCAGCTGGACACCGTCCACTTCCACGGCTCGAACCAGTTGGTGTTGGTCAGCGGCTGGAAGTTCTGTACTCGCTTGTTGACTCCGAAGATGTTCTTCAGGCTGTACAGCCACATCATCGACGGGTCGGCGTTCTCGATCTTGGCGGCCTGCTTCCAGATGTCGGCGCGCTGCGTGGTGTCCACCGTGCCGGCGGCCTTGCTCACCAGTGCGTCGAGCTGCTTGTTGCAGTACAGGCCCACGTTCGGTCCGTCCGGGATGAAGCTCTGGCAGTTCGTGATCGGGCCGATGTTGGACGGCTCGGTGGTGTAGTCACCGCCGCCGTAGAGAACCATGTCGAAGTCGTGGGTCTTGTACGTCGGCGTGAACCACGACGTCTGCACCTGGTTGAGCTCGAGCTTGATGCCGACCTTGTTCAGCTGCTGCTGGAGCACGGTCGCGGCGGCATCACGATCCGGGTTGCCGCCCGGCACCCAGGACAGCTTGACCGGCTTGCTGGAATCCCAGTGCGCGGCGGCCAGCAGGTCCTTGGCCTTCTGCGGGTCGTACGGGTACTGGTTGATGTCCGCTCCCGACCAGGCCGGTGGCAGCACGCCGTTCTCGACCGCGCCATGACCCTGCAGCGCGGTCTGGACCAGGCCGGCGCGATCCACGGCGTACAGGAAGGCTTGCTTCACGCGCGGATCCTTGAACCGGGCCTGGCTCTGGTTCCATGCCGCCCGGACGAATCCCGGCACGGTCACCTCGTCGACCGCGACGTTCGAGAAGCCCTGCACGGTCTTGACGTCCTGGGCCGAGATCCAGGAGATGTCCATCTCGCCGGTCGACAGCTCCTGCGTCGCGACATCGGCGGTCACCGGCTTGAGGTAGACGTCTTTCACCCCGACGGGCTCGCGGAACCTCGGGTTCGCCGTCACGTGCACGTACTGGTCGGTCTTGTAGTCGACGAACGTGAACGGCCCCGACGTGACGGTCGGCTTGCGGAACCAGGCGTTGCTCGCGAAGTCCTTGATCGGCAGCGTGCCGAGCGTGTGCTCGGGCAGGATGCCGATCGTGCTGACCCGGCCGGGCAGGCCGACATCCGGCGTGGTCAGCTTGATCACGAACGTGGTCGGGCTGGGCGCCGAGAAGCCGCTGATCGTCTTGGCCTTGCCGGACACCATGTCGGCGACGCCCTGTACGTTCGTCAGGTAGCTGGACCAACCGCTCACGGTGTTGCTGTCAGCCGCCCGGGTGTAGGTGAAGACGAGATCCTTGCTGGTGAGCGGTTGCCCGTCGTTCCAGGTGAGACCGGACTTGAGCGTGTACGTGATCGTCTTGCCGTCGGCCGACACGGTCGGCGCGGCCGTGGCGGCCATCGGCACGAGCTTGCCCTGCGGGCCGCTGATCATCAGCGAGTCGTAGACCAGCGAGATGACCTCCTGATCCGGGCCGGACGCCGGCGCCAGCGGACCGAAGATGCCGGCCGGCTTCTGGTACATGAACAGGTTGAGCGACCCGGGGGAGTCCTTGGACTTGTGCTCCTTCGGCGCGGAGCACGCAGCGGCCGTGAGAGCGGCTACTGCGGCTACCAGTACCAGGATGCGACGCGGTTTTCTCATGACACCTCGCTGAGCCGTTGGGCGATGGCACCCTTGCCGCCACTGGTGTTTCAGGGATGTTCGGGCGGACATGAAACGCAATTTCGAATAGCATTGTGCCCCGCTGCCTCCCTGTCAAGCATCGTGATTGGGTTGAGTCGTCGGCCGTTCGCACAGTATGGAATGAGATTTCAGGCTGGCTGATGATCGAAAACGGAGAGTAGGTGCCCGTGCCCATCGAGTACTGCGCCGAGACCGGCATCTACCTGCTCGCCGGCGAGACGTTCTCCTATGCGCTGGCGGTTGATCACGATCCGGTGGCCGGCGCATCGGCCGTCCCGCACGTCCACTGGGGGGCGCGCGTCACACTCGACGACGCGCGGGAACTGCGGCAGCGTCTGCCCAACCATGCGCGCCCGTCCGGAACCTGGTCACATCCGCGCGCGCACCTGGAGGAATACGTCGCGCACGGCGGCTATCGCCACGACGAGCCGGCGCTGGTCGTCGAGTTCGACGACGGCGTCCGTTCCCTGGAGCTGTGCGTCCGGACCGCTGAGTTGGACGGTGACGAGCTGACCGTCGAGTTGGCCGACCGGGCGTACCCGCTGCGAATTACCTTGCGCTATCGCGTGGATCCGGCGTACGACACGCTCGTCCGATCGGCCGAGATCCACAACGACAGCTCGGATCCGATCGTCGTTCACCAGGCGGCGTCGGCGTCCTGGGCGCCACCGCCGCGGACCGGCTACCGGCTGACGACCCTGTCCGGTGGATACGCCGCCGAGACGCACCTGCGCCGTCGCCCGGTCGAGATCGGCCGGGTGGTGCTCGAGTCGCGCACCGGTATCACCGGGCACGAGAACCAGCCGTGGCTGGCTCTCGACGTCGACGCCGGCGAGGAACACGGTGAGGTCTGGAGTACAGCCCTGCTGTGGAGCGGTTCGTGGCGGGCCACCGTCCAGGCATTGCTCGACGGCGGCGTGCACGTCACGATCGGGGTCGGCGGCGATCAGCCGCACCGCCTCGCGGCCGGCGAGTCGCTGCGTCTACCCGACACGATCGGCGTCTATGCCATGGACGGGCACGGGGCCTTGTCGCGCAAGTGGCAGGCCTACGAGCGGGATCGGGTGCTGCCCGACCCGGAGCGGCTGCGCCCGGTGCTCTACAACTCGTGGGAAGCCACGTACTTCGACGTGACGGCGGCCGGCCAACTCGAGCTGGCCCGCCGGGCCCGCGACCTCGGCGTCGAGTTGTTCGTGCTGGACGACGGCTGGTTCCGGCCGAACGACGACGACCGCGCGGGACTGGGCGACTGGCACCCGGTGCCGCGCCGGTTCCCGAACGGGCTGGCCGAGCTGGCCGGCCAGATCAAGGACCTGGGCCTGCTGTTCGGGCTGTGGGTCGAGCCGGAGATGGTGAACGCCGACAGCGACCTCTACCGGGCCCATCCGGACTGGATCCATCGTTGGCCGACCCGGGAACCGACGCAGGCGCGCCACCAGTACCTGCTCGACTTCGGGCGGGCCGACGTCCGCGACTGGGCGGTGACGACGCTCGACGGGCTGGTCGCCGACCTCGGCCTGGACTACCTGAAGTGGGACATGAACCGGGCCATGGCCGAGCCGTACTCGGCGACCGGCCGCAACCCGTGGGTGGATCAGGTCCGTGGCGTGGACGACGTGATCGACCGGCTACGGGCCCGCCATCCCGGCCTGCTGATCGAGTCGTGCGCGTCGGGTGGTGGGCGCGCCGACCTGGCCATACTCACGCGTACGCATTGGGTGTGGCCCAGTGACAACACCGATGCCCTCGACCGGCTGTTCATACAGGACGGCTACACATACGCGCATTCGGCGATGAGTATGGCGTGCTGGGTGACCGACTGTCCCGGCTCGCTGTCCGGGCGCAGCACGCCGCTGGAGTTTCGCTTCCATACCGCGATGTGTGGTGTCCTCGGCATCGGCGGTGACCTGGCGTCGTGGTCGGACGAGGATCTCGCCGCCGCCCGCGAGCTGATCAGTACGTACAAGCAGATCCGCCCGCTGGTGCAGCGCGGCCGGCAGTTCCGGCTCGGCTCACCGCGCACGGACGAGACGTTCGGGCTGGCCTACGTGTCCGACGACGGGGCCGACGCCGCGGTATTCGCATTCGCCCCGCACGTGCGGCACGCCGCCGTCGGGCAGGTGCTGCCGGTACGCGGGCTCGACCCGGATGCGAGCTACCAGGACGTCGACACCGGCGCGACGTACAGCGCAAACGCCTTGCGGTACCGGGGTTTGCGCCTCGACCTGCACGGCGACTACGCCAGCCGGCTGATCCGGCTGCGCCGCGTCCCCGGCTAGCCGGTTCGGCCGCGCAGCCGGCGCCGCACCCCGATCGTGGCGCCGAACAGCGCCGTGCCCAGGCAGACGCCGAGCAGGCCGAACAGCGCGATCTTGGTCAGCACGACGCTGGCCCCGGTACTCGCGAGGTGTTTCGGCGCCGGAGCGGCCGGGCTGTGGGTCGGCGGCGCCGGGTGACTCGGCGGGGCGACGGCGGCCAGCCGGCTCGGGCCGACGGACGCCGACGCGAGGTTGATCCGGGCCGCCGGATCGCCGACCAGGTTGAGCTGCAGGGCGCGCTCGGTGAACGTCCCACCGTTGTGCTCCTGCACGTTCACGATCGGGTCGATCAGCTGCTCGAGCTGCTTGGCCAGGCCGACGAACAGCGGGGTGAGCGCGGTCGTGCCGGTGCCGAGTGCCGAGCTGAGCGGCTTGGTCAGCATGCCGAGGGCGGCCTTGCCCAGCTTCGACACCGGGTCGACGAGCGTCTTGACCGGCGCCGCGCAGGCGTTGTCCGTCAGGTTGGTGAGCTTGTCGAACACGCTGGTGAGGGTGCCCTGCAGCTGCGTCAGTCCGCTGCCCAACGCCTGCGGCAGCGCCTTGGCCAGGTACTCGAACAGGTGCGTGTTCGGCGGGAGATTGTTCAGGTCGAGGTGCAGCAGGGCGTTGAGCAACCGACCGACGTCGACCGTGAGGTTGCCCCCGGTCAGGCTGCCGGTGATGGCGCCCCCGCCGAAGGAAATGTCGCCGAAGGCCGCCAGCGCCTTGGCCAGCGAAGCGGCGTTGCAGCTGCCGACCGTACCGAGGGCCGGCACCGTCAGGCCGGCGCCGGTCAACTGGTCCAGCTGCCCGGTCAGCTGGCTGGTGAGCGTCTTGATCGTGCTGGCCAGCAGCGGACTGTCGACGCTGAGCTTCAGGGTGGCGATCTCGTAGTGGCCGACCTGCGCGCCGTGCGAGCCCTTCGACTGGTCGGCCGTCGCCGCCAGGGCACCGATCGAGGCGGTCAGGTGGGCGAAGCTGGGCACGCTGCCGGTGTTGATGCCCGGGATCGAGGGCAAGTCACCCAGCCGGAGCATCGCGTTCGACTGCGGCGCCCCGCCGTTGCCGACGCCGATCGCCCCGGAGTTGGTGATCGCGCCGGACGCCCCGTGCGAGCTGCCGTCCGAGTTGGCCTGCGCGTACTGGTTCACCGCGCCGAGCGTCAACACACCGCCGCCCGGCAGCTGGACGCCGTTCGGCAGGTTGAGCAGCTGCTGGCCGAGCAGGCTGGCCGACAGGGAGTGCTGCTTGGTGACCGCGGCGCCGCCGGTGTTGACCGCCGACTCGCCGTTGAGGGCGGCCAGCTTGTCCAGGCTGGTGCTGCCGATCGCGCCGGACAGGAACCGTCCCGTGGCCTGGGACACCGGGGCCGCCGCGGACGCGCTCGGAACCGCCCCGGCGGTCACCCCGACGATGACCGTTGCTGCCACGAGGCCGGCGATGGAGACGGACGGGCGTCGCGCGAACATGTACGGTCCTCTCACGAATGTGCGAACTGCGTTAACTTCGCTGCGTCCGCATGCTATAACCCCCGGGCGAGACTGCAAGGCGAAACCGTCCGGGCACGCGCCGTCAGCCCACCCGTCGGACCACCTGCAACAGGTATTCGCGGCGGTTGAGCGGGTTGTGATCCCACCGCGCCCGCTCCGGCGGGGCGCCCGGCACGAGCTGGTAATGATCGAACTCGCTCTCGAGCACGCCGTCGCCCCGGGTCAGCGTCGGCAGCCGCTGCTGCAGCGAATGCACCTGCGCGGCCGGGATGTGGCCCTCGACGACCCCGAGCTCCCCGTGCCCGGCCGAGGACAGCGGCACGGCGCGCACCTCGGCCAGCCCGCGCAGCACGCCCGGCAAGGCCGGCCCCGGGAACTCGAGCCGGAACCGGTGGATCGGCTCGTACACGCGCGTACCGGCCCGCTGCAGCGCGGCCATGAGCACGAGCGGGGTCAGCTTGCGAAAGTCGCCGGCGGTGCTGGACATGCTCTTGTCGAACGTCCCGTGCGAGTGGCTTTGCCGAGCCCAGTACCCGGAGTGGGTCATGGTCACGACACAGTCGGTGACCCGCCAGCCGTGGCGGCCCTGTTCGAGCGTCTCGTACACGGTCTCCTCGACCGCCTTGAAGAACGCCGGCGGCATCGACCCGGGCTCGACGCCCAGCCGATACCGCACGCCGCTGCCGACGGGACCCGGCTCGACGCGCAGCCCGACCGTGGCCAGGAACGGGTTGGGATCCACCCCGATGAACTCGACGGCTTCCCCGGCGCCGTCCGGGTGCTCGATGCAGATCGTGGTGGTCTCGCGGAACGTCACGGCCACGCCGTACTCGTCGGCCAGCGTCGCCTGGATGACCTCCTTCAGCACCTCGCCGTACAGCGAGACGAACAGCTCCTGGCGGATGTCGTCCTGGCGCAGGTTGATCAGCGGGTCCTGCTCGGCCAGCTGCACGAGCGCGGCCTGCAGGCGGCCCCGATCCGCGGAGTCGGCCGGCACGACCACCGTCTCGAGGGACGGCGGGGCGAAGTGGTGTGCGTCGTCCCGGGATACGTCGACGGGACCGATCGGGTCGCCGACCTTGATGCCGGCCAGCCCCCACAGCTGGGCGATCTCGCCGGCGCTCACCCGGGCTCGGCGCACCGTCGCGCCTTGGTCGAAGACGCTGATCGCGGTGACCTTGCTTTCGCTGCTCCGCGCGAAGGGCAGCCGGTCGCGCATCCGCACCGTGCCGGAGTTCAGCCGGACGTAGGCGATCTTCTCGCCGGCCGGGCCGCGCTCGATCTTGAACGCCCGTCCGGTGATCGGTCCGTGCGGGTCGCCGCCGGCCGACGGCAGCAACTCGGCGATACCGCCGGTCAGGGCGTCCACCCCGGCGCCGGTGATCGCCGAGCCGAAATACACCGGGTGGGCCACGCCCTGCCGCGTCTCGGCGGTGAGCAGCTCGATGACCGCGTCCGGGTCGGAATCCGGCGCCGTGACCGACGCGTCGCGGGTGCCGGCCGAGGTCACCGCGTTCATCGCCACGACCGCGGGGGTGAGCTTCGTCCCGAGCTCGCGCAGCACGCGTTCCGGGTCGGCGCCGCGGCGATCGATCTTGTTCACGAACAAGATCGTCGGGATGCGCAGCCGCTGCAGCGCGCGCATCAGCACGCGCGTCTGCGCCTGGACGCCCTCGACCGCCGAGACGACCAGCACCGCGCCGTCGAGGACGCTGAGCACCCGCTCGACCTCGGCGATGAAGTCCGGGTGGCCGGGCGTGTCGATCAGGTTGACCGTCGTGTCGGCGATCCGGAACGAGACGACCGCCGACTTGATGGTGATGCCGCGCTGCCGCTCGAGGGCCAGCGAATCGGTCTGGGTGTTGCCGGCGTCGACGCTGCCGACTTCGCGGATGACTCCCGCGGTGTACAGCAGCCGTTCGGTGAGGCTGGTCTTACCCGCGTCGACGTGGGCCAGGATGCCGAGATTTACCGTGCGCAAAGGGGTTCATGTCCTTCGGATAGGCGAATACCGATGGGGTGGACACGAACGCAGCGCGCATTTCCCGGCTCCTTCCTGACTAGGTCGGCCGCCATTGCACCAGGTTCGGGCCGGCCGGACAAGTGAGTTACGACTTTCGTCGGTGCCGGTTCTGGCGCGGATGACCTTAGGCTCGACGTCGTGAGCGGAAGCCGTCTGCGGCTGGACCGAGTTGTCCGGCCGAGCATGGTGCCGGCTTCCCTGCTGCCTCCGGGCGATCTGGGCCGGCCGGCGCTGCGCAGCGTCCGCGACTGGATGGTCGACGTCGCACTGATGTTGATCGCGGCGTTGGTGGGCCTGCTCGTCTTCAGCGGGTCGTACAGCGGGGCTGTGCATCACGTGTCGGATGCCCAGGTGGTGCTCGACCTGGCGCTCGGCGTGGTGGCGGTCGGCGCCTTGTGGTGGCGTCGGCGGTTCCCGATCCAGATCGCCGTGGGCCTCGCGTGCTTCTCGGCCGTGTCGTCCTCGGCGTCGGTGGCCGGGTTGATCGCGCTGTTCACCGTCGCGGTGCACCGGCGGACGAGCGTCGCCGCGGCGGTCGCCGTCGGCGCGATCGGACCGGGCGCGCTGTTCCTGCTGTGGCGGCCGCAGAAGGACCGGTTGTGGGTCGAGCTCGTCCTCTCGCTGTCCTGCAGCGGCATCATGCTCGCGTGGGGCGCCAGCGTGCGGGCCCGTCGCCAGCTCGTGTGGTCGCTGCGCCAGCGGGCCGAGCGGGCCGAGGCCGAGCAGCAGCTGCGCGCCGAGCAGGCCCGCACCGCTGAGCGCACCCGGATCGCCCGCGAGATGCACGACGTGCTGGCGCACCGGATCTCGCTGGTCGCACTGCACGCCGGCGCGCTCGAAGTCCGTCCCGATCTGCCGGTCGAGCAGGTTCGCGAATCCGCAGCCTTGCTGCGTACCACGGCGCACCAGGCGCTGGAGGAGCTGCGTGGAACCATCGGGGTGCTGCGCGGCAAGGGGGACGAGGAAGCGCCGTCCGTCCCGCAACCGACGCTGCGCGACATCCCGCGGTTGGTCGAGCAAACGCGACAGACAGGTGCGAAGATCGATTTCGACATGGACGTGACGGGCGAGACCTCGGGGGCCCTGGGCCGCGATGCCTACCGCATCGTGCAGGAGGCGCTGACCAATGCGGCCAAGCACGCTCCCGGCACGGCGACCACCGTGCGCCTGCGCGGCGGCCCCGACGTCGGGCTGTCGGTGAGTGTGCGCAACCGGCAACCGCTGCCCGTCGGCGCCGGGGCCCGGGTCGCGGCGGTGCCCGTCCCGGGTTCGGGCAGCGGGCTGATCGGCTTGCACGAGCGGGTGGATCTGGCCGGCGGCACGCTGACGCACGGGCCGGACGAGAGCGGCGACTTCGTGGTGTCTGCGAGCCTGCCGTGGCAGTGAGGGTGCTGCTCGTCGATGACGACGCGCTCGTGCGGGCCGGGCTGCGGATGATCCTGTCGGCGGCCGGCGACATCAAGGTGGTCGCGGAGGCGTCGAACGGGGCTCAGGTTCCGAAGGCGGTCGCGGAGCATCGGCCGGATGTGGTGCTGATGGACATCCGCATGCCGGGCGTGGACGGGCTGGCGGCCACCGAGGCGCTGCGGGCGCAGCCGGGAGCGCCCGAGGTGATCGTGCTGACGACGTTCGACGCCGACGAGTATGTGCTGCGGGCGTTGCGGGTCGGGGCCAGCGGGTTCCTGCTCAAGGACACGCCGCCGGTCGAGATTCTGCGGGCGGTCCGGAACGTCGCCCAGGGCGAGCCGACGCTGTCCCCGACGGTGACCCGGCAGCTGATCAAACATGTGGCCGGGGCGCCGGTGCCGGAGCCGCCGCCCGAGCGGGTGCGGGCCGCGGCGTTGCTCGACGGCCTCAGCGAGCGCGAGCGGGCAGTCGCGGTGGCGATCGGGCGAGGGCAGTC
>DASXYE010000041.1:0-4552 GCA_036502695.1 Jatrophihabitantaceae bacterium | reverse complement strand
TGGGTCGGCAGCGCGGGCGCGAGGACTGGGTGGCCGCCGGCGGGTTCCTACAGGAGTACCTGGACGTAACGTCGCTGGCCCGGCCCGGCGCCTGGGATCCGGCCGAGCTGATCCAGGCCGCCACCGACGCGCTGCTCGCCGACCCTTCGTTGTTGGCGCGCGAGCGGGCGCAGCGGCGGCGCATCCTGGTCGACGAGTACCAGGACACCGACCCGGCCCAGGCCGAACTGCTCGCCCTGCTGGCGGACGGCGCCGACGAGCTGATCATCGTGGGCGATCCCGACCAGTCGATCTACGCGTTCCGCGGCGCCGAGTCGCGGGCCGTCCCGGATCGGTTCGACGACCTGCCGGTGGTGGCCCTGCAGACGTCGCGGCGGGCCGGCGGAGCCCTGCTGGCGGCGTCGCGCCGGGTGGCGCTGCGGCTGCCCGGACGGGCCGAGCATCGGCGCCTGACGGCCGCCTCCGGCATCCCGCCGGGACGGGTCGACGTGCGGCTGCTGCGCTCGTCCGCCGAGGAGGCGTCCTACCTCGCGGGCGTGCTGCGGGCCGCCCATCTCGACGACGACCTGCCGTGGTCGCGGATGGCGGTGCTGGTCCGCTCGACGGCCACCACGCTGGCCATGCTGCGGCGCGCGCTGATCGCGGCCGGGGTCCCGGTGACCGTGCCCGGCTCGGACGTCCCGCTGGCCGAGCAACCCGCGGTGGCGCACCTGCTCACGGCGTTGCGCTGCGTGCTGCGTCCGGACGAGCTGACCGAGGACGTCGCCGAGCACCTGCTGCTCGGCCCGGTCGGGCACGCCGACGCGTTGCTGCTGCGCCGGCTGCGGCGCGAGCTGCGGGCGCTCGACGGCGACGGCCGGTTGGCCCCGGCGTTGCTCGACGTGCCGGTGCTGCCCGACCGGGTGCGCTCGCCCGTGCAGCGAGTGGCTCGGGTGCTGGCCGCCGGCCGGTCGGCGTTCGAGAGCGGCGCGACCGCCGAGGACGTGCTGTGGGCGCTCTGGCACGCGACCGGGCTGTCGTTCACCTGGGAGACGGCGAGCCTGGCCGGCGGCCCGGCCGGGGCGGCGGCCGATCGCGATCTCGACTCGGTGATCGAGCTGTTCGAGGCGGCGGCCCGGTTCACCGATCGGCTGCCGGCGGTGTCCCCGCTGGAGTTCTACGAGCACCTGGCCGCCCAGCAGATCCCTGGCGCCTCGCGGTCGCTCAAATCGACCCGCAGTGAGGCTGTACAAGTGCTGACCGCCCACGCCAGCAAGGGACTCGAGTGGGATCTCGTCTGCGTCGCTCACGTGCAGGAAGGTGTGTGGCCCGACCTGCGCCGGCGCGGCACGCTGCTCGGGTCCGAGCTGCTGGTCGACATCGTCGCCGGACGCGACGGCGCCGGGGTGTCGGCGCTGGCCCCGCAGATCGCCGAGGAACGCCGGCTGTTCTACGTGGCGGCCACCCGGGCGCGGCGCCGCCTGGTGGTCACCGCGGTGTCCGGCGACGACGAGCAGCCGTCGCGATTCCTCGACGAGATCGACCCGCTCGACGACGAACGGCCCTACGCGAGCGTGCCGCGCGGCGTGCACCTGCCCGGGCTGGTCGCCGAGCTGCGAGCCGTGGTGTGCGACCCGGCGGCGGTGCGCGCCGAGCGAGCGGCCGCCGCCGGCGAGCTGGCCCGGCTGGCCCGCGCCGGCGTCCCGGGTGCGGATCCCGACGAGTGGTGGGGGGTGGCGGCGCTGTCCGACGACGGTCCGGTGGCCGACCCGAATCGCCCCGTGACCGTAAGCCCGTCGCGCATCGAGTCGTTCCTGCGGTGCGAGCTGCGGGCTCTGCTGTCCCAGCTCGGGGCCCGCGACGACGACCAGATCGGGGCGTCGCTGGGCACGCTGATCCACGAGGTGGCCTCGGTGGCCGCCCCGGACGCCGACCTGCCCGAACTCGAGCGGCTGCTCGACGAGCGGTGGGCATCGCTGGACTTCGGCGCCCGCTGGCTGGCCGCCCACGAGCGCGAGCGGGCTCAGACGATGCTGGCCAAGTTGATCGAGTGGCTGCGCGGGTCGCGGGCGGCGTTGCAGCTCGTCGACGTCGAGCGGGACTTCGACGTCGTCATCGGCGAGGCCCGGCTGCGCGGACGGGTCGACAGGCTCGAACGCGACGAGGCCGGTCGGGCCGTGGTGATCGACCTGAAGACCGGCAAGAGCAAGGCCGACGACCCGGACGGCAACCCGCAGCTGGGCGCCTACCAGCTGGCCGTCGAGGCCGGGGCGTTCGGCGAGGACGTCGCGGCCGGCGGCGCGCGGCTCGTGCAGATCGGCACGTCGCACAAGGCCGTCGTCGAGCAGGCGCAGGCAGCGCTGGGTGAGGCGGAGGATCCGGGCTGGATCGGCGAACGGGTCGGCTACGTCGCGCAGCGGCTGCGCGGCAGCGAGTTCAGCGCCACGGTGAACTCGTACTGCGGCGCCTGCGACGTGCGATCCAGCTGCCCGCTCACGCCCGACGGCCGTCAGGTGACGACATGATCTCCGCGGCGAACTTGGCCCGATTGCTGGGATTGCCCGAGCCGACCGATGAGCAGGCCGCGGTGATCGAGTCGCCGCTGACCCCGGCGGTGGTCGTCGCCGGCGCCGGATCGGGCAAGACCGAGACGATGGCCGCGCGCGTGGTCTGGCTGGTGGCCAACCGGCACGTGGCCCCGGCCGAGGTGCTCGGGTTGACGTTCACCCGCAAGGCGGCGGCCGAGCTGGGCCGGCGCATCCGGTGGCGGCTGTCGCAGTGGCGCCACGTCGTCGAGCGCGACGAGCCCGACAACACCGAGCAGCTGGCCGAGCTGCTCGGCGGCGAACCCACCGTCCTCACCTACGCCGCCTACGCGGGCCGGCTGGTCGGCGAGCACGCGATGCGGGTCGGCGCCGAGCCGAACCCTCGATTGCTGTCGCAGGCGGTCTGCTGGCAACTGGCCGACTCGGTCGTGCGCCGCTACGGCGGTGAGCTGCCCCGGGGCATCGGCGCGCTGGCGTCGGTGTCGCAGTACGTCATGGGACTGACCGGGCAGTTCGCCGACCACCTCGTCGACCCCGACGCCGTCGACGAGTTCAGTGGCAAGCTGGCCGAACGGGTGCGCACCGTGTTCGGCGGGGATCCGCCACCGACCACCGACTCGGGCAAGCTGCTCGCGTCCACGCTGCACCGGGCCGCGTTGCTGCCGCTGGTGCGCGAGTACGCGGCGATCAAGCAGTCCCTGCCGGCCGTCGACTTCGGCGATCAGATGGTGCTGGCCGCCCGCCTGGCCGAGGTGCCCGACGTCGTGCAGATCGAGCGGGAACGGTTCCGGGCGGTGCTGCTCGACGAGTACCAGGACACCGGCCACGCCCAGGCGGTGACGCTGGCCGGGCTGTTCGGCAACGGGCATCCGGTCATCGCGGTGGGCGACCCGTTCCAGTCCATCTACGGCTGGCGCGGGGCGAGCGCCGGCAACATCGGTCGGTTCGCGGCGACGTTCGCCGGCGCCGTCACGTATCCGCTGTCCACCAGCTGGCGCAACGACGAGATCGTGCTGGACGCCGCCAATGCCGTGGCCGCCCCACTGCGCACCGGGGCGGCCACCGTCGAGCTGCGCCCCCGTCCGGGTGCCGGGGCCGGCGTCATCCGCGCGGCGGTCACCGAGACCGTCGAGGACGAAGCGGCCTGGCTGGCCACCCGGCTGCGCGAGCAGTGGGACGCGATGCCGGTCGGCGATCGCACGGCGGCGGTCCTCGTCCGGCGGCGCTCGCAGATCGACGAGGTGCGGGTGGCCCTGCTCGCCGCCGGGCTGCCGGTCGAGGTGGTCGGCCTCGGCGGCCTGCTGACCACGCCGGAGATCGTCGACGTGGTGGCCACCCTGCGCGTGCTGGCCGACCACCGATCCGGCTCGGCGCTGGCCCGGTTGCTGACCGGCGCGCGCTGGCGCATCGGGCCGCGCGACCTGGCCGCGCTGAGCGATCGGGCCCGCGAGCTGGCCCGGGAACGGCAGGTCGACCCGGACGAGATCGATCAGGGCAGCCTGATCGAGGCGCTCGACGACCTGGGCGACGGTGATCGCTATTCCACAGCCGGGCTGTACAGGATGCAGGCGCTGTCCGGCGAGCTGCGCGGGTTGCGCCGCCGCTTGTCGGCCCCGCTGGCCGAGCTGGTCGCCGACGTCGAGCGGCTCATCGGCATCGACGTCGAGGTGGCCGCCCGGGCCGATCGGGCCGCCGTCGGGCGGGTCCATCTCGACCGGTTCCTCGACGAGGCGGCGCGGTTCGCATCCGACGCGGACGAGGCGACGCTGCCGGCCTTCCTGGCCTTCCTGGACGCCGCCGAGGTCGAGGAGAACGGCCTGGATCTGGGCGAGGTGGCCGTCGAGAAGGAACGGGTGCAGATCCTGACCGTGCACGGGGCCAAGGGCCTGGAATGGGACGTGGTCGCCGTGCCGGGCCTGGTCACCGGGGTGTTCCCGGCCGATCCCAAGTCGGTCGATTGGACGCGCGCCCGGCAGCTCCTGCCCGCCCCGCTGCGCGGCGACTACGCCGAGCTGCCGGCCCTGCCG
>DASXYE010000040.1:0-25051 GCA_036502695.1 Jatrophihabitantaceae bacterium | reverse complement strand
ATAGCCAGCCGCCGGGAGGTCCCGCACGGTGGTAACGAACAGCAGGTGGCCGCACCCAGGCCCGTGGTCGAGCAGGTCTTTCGAGCTCTCGGCCTCCGACAGCGCTGTCGTAGCCACTGCCTCGGACGGGGTCGGTGAGTCAGGCCGGTTCGCATCGCCGCGACCGGCCATCCGTTGCGGCATCACGTCTGCTCCGGCCCGTCGCACCACGGCGGGCATGTCAGCCGAATCCATCTACCGTTCTGGAGGGTCCCATGAGCCCTGCCCGAAAGCCGTCGACTGCACGGCCAGCCAATGCACCTGCCGTTCGTACGTTCGTACTCGATACGTCCGTCCTGCTCTCCGATCCGGGGGCCCTGGGACGCTTCGCCGAGCACGAGGTGGTGCTGCCGTTGGTCGTGATCAGCGAGCTGGAGGGCAAACGGCACCATCCCGAGCTGGGGTGGTTCGCGCGGCAGACCCTGCGGACCCTGGACGAACTGCGCGTCAAACACGGCCGCCTCGATTCGCCGGTCCCGGTCGGTGATGCCGGCGGCACCCTGCACGTCGAGCTGAACCACTCCGACCTGGTCACCCTGCCGCAGGGCTTCCGGGTGGACAGCAACGACTCGCGCATCCTGGCGGTGGCGCTCAACCTGGCCGGCGAGGGCCGCGACGTCACGCTGGTGACCAAGGACATGCCGCTGCGGGTCAAGGCGGCCTCGGTCGGCCTGCGGGCCGACGAGTACAACACCGCCGGCCACGTCGATTCGGGCTGGACGGGTATGGCCGAGCTGTCGGTCGGCGCGTCCACGATCGACGCCCTGTACTCGGGCGGACCGGTGCCGCTGGACGATCTGGCCGAGGTGGGCGACCTGCCCATCCACACCGGGCTGGTGCTGCATTCCGAGCGGGGCTCGGCGCTGGCCCGGATCACCCCGGACAAGTCGATCCGCCTGGTGCGCGGCGATCGCGAGGCGTTCGGCATCCACGGCCGCTCGGCCGAACAGCGCGTCGCCCTGGACCTGCTGCTCGACCCGGAGATCGGCATCGTGTCGCTGGGTGGCCGGGCCGGCACGGGCAAGTCGGCGCTCGCGCTGTGCGCCGGCCTGGAGGCTGTCATGGAGCGGCAGGCGCACAAGCGGGTCGTCGTGTTCCGGCCGCTGTACGCGGTGGGTGGCCAGGATCTGGGGTACCTGCCGGGCAGCGAGAACGAGAAGATGGCGCCCTGGGCCCAGGCGGTGTTCGACACGCTCGGCGCCCTGGTCAGCCGCGACGTCGTCGACGAGGTGCTGAGCCGCGACATGGTCGAGGTGCTGCCGCTGACCCACATCCGGGGCCGGTCGCTGCACGACTCGTTCGTCATCGTGGACGAGGCCCAGTCGCTGGAGCGCAACGTGCTGCTCACCGTGCTGTCCCGCATCGGGACGGGCTCGCGCGTGGTGCTGACCCACGACGTCGCGCAGCGCGACAACCTGCGGGTGGGACGGCACGACGGCGTCGCCGCGGTGATCGAGGCGCTGCGCGGGCATCCCCTGTTCGCGCACGTCACGCTGACCCGTTCGGAGCGTTCACCCATCGCGGCGCTGGTCACCGAGATGCTGGAGGACCTGCCGCTGTAGGCGGTGCCGATCAGACCGCGAGTTGTTCGACGCAGGAAGATCACCACCCGGCCCGGATCTTCCTGCGCGAGGATGGTGAGGACGCCAGGCCGAGCGACTCAGCGGCGCCTGGCCGGGTTTCGCCTCGGCCACCAGCCGAACCGCCCGCCGCGCCAGTTAGGGTCTCGGCATGGTTGCGCGGATCCGGCACGTCACGGTGGACAGCAAGGACGCCTACTCCCAGGCCCAGTTCTGGAGCGAGGTCACGGGCTGGCCGGTGTCCTCCGAGGACGCGCCCGGCGATGCCGAGTGCCTGGTCGCGGCGCCGGATTCCATCGAGGGGCTGCTGTTCATTCAGGTGCCGGAGGGCAAGGTCGTCAAGAATCGCATGCACCTCGACCTCTCGCCGACCGACCGCACCCGCGACGAGGAGGTCGTTCGACTGCAGGGCCTGGGCGCGGCTATCGCCGAGGACCACCGCACGCCGGAGGGCCCGGGGTGGGTCGTCATGACCGATCCCGAAGGCAACGAGTTCTGCGTCGAGCGCAGCGCGGCCGAACGCGCCGGAGGCTGAACGTGGCCGACCTGGTCGCGCGGGATCTCGCGGCGGTCTGGCACCCGTTCACCCAGCACGCACTGTGGCCGGCCGACGCGCCGCTGGTGATCGACCGGGCGTCGGGCGTGTACCTCTACGACTCGGACGGGCGGCGCTACCTCGACGGGGTGTCCTCGCTGTGGGTCACCGTGCACGGGCACGGCGAACCGGCGATCAACGACGCGATCGTGGCCCAGCTGGGTCGGTTGGATCACTCGACGTTCCTGGGCCTGACGCACGAGCCGGGCATCGTCGCCGCCGAGGAGTTGCTGCGAGTGGCCCCGCCCGGGCTGTCGCGCGTGTTCTTCGCCGGCGACGGGTCGTCGGCCGCGGAGGCCGCGATCAAGATGGCCTACCAGGCAGCGGCCCAGCGCGGCGAGAACCGCCCGCTGTACGTGCACGTCGCCGAGGGCTACCACGGCGACACGCTCGGCGCGGTGTCGCTGGGCGGCGTCGAGCTGTTCCACGCGACGTACCGTCCGCTACTGATCGAGACGCGGATGATCTCCTCGCCCGGGGTGTTGACGCCCGGGCAGTCGCGGGCGGCGCGGGCCACCGAGGTGCTGGCCGAGCTGTCCGCGTTGCTGGAATGCGACGGCGCGCAGGTGTGCGCCGTCGTCGTCGAGCCGATGGTGCAGGCCGCGGGCGGGATGCTGACCCACGACGCGTCCTTCTTGCAAGGCGTTCGCTCGCTGTGCGACTCGTCCGGGGCCGCGATGCTGGTCGACGAGGTGGCCACCGGGATCGGGGCCACCGGGCGATGGTTCGCCGTCGAGCACGCCGACGTCGGGCCCGACCTGATGGTGGTCGGCAAGCGTCTGACCGGCGGGGTGCTGCCGCTGTCGGCGGTGCTGGCCCGCGAGTCGATCTATGACGCGTTCCTGGGGTCCGCCGAGCGGACGTTCTTCCACGGGCACACGTACACGGCGAATCCCGTCTCGTGCGCCGCCGCGGTGGCCAACTTGCAGCTGATGCACTCGCGCGACACGGTCGGCCACGCCGCCGCGGTCGGGGCCGAGCTGGGGTGCCGGTTGGAGTCGCTGGCGGCCTACGACGGGGTCGCCGAGATCCGCCGGATCGGCACGATGACCGGCATCGAGGTGCGCTCGGTCGGCCAGCGCACCGGGTTCGAGGTGTGCCGGGCGGCCCGCCGGCGCGGCGTGTTCGTGCGCCCGCTCGGCGACGTCGTCGTGCTGATGCCGCCGCTGGGCATCACGTCCGACGAGCTGGCCGAGCTGGCCGGCGCCGTCGACGAGTCGGTGCGCGAGGTCGTCCAGTGAAGCCGCTGCACCGGCTGCGGGCGGCCCTGATCGTGCGCGACGAGCTCGGCCTGCGGCGGGTGCTGCGACCGCGACCGTCCGAGGAGGATGTGCTCGACCTGGCCGGCAACGACTACCTCGGGCTGGCCCGCCATCCGCGGGTCGTCGCCGCCGCGGCCTCCGCCGCAACCACCTGGGGCGCGGGCAGCACCGGCTCGCGGCTGGTCACCGGTACGACGGCCCTGCACGAGTCGCTCGAGACGTCGCTGGCGGAGTTCGCCGGAGCGTCGTCGGCGCTCGTCTTCTCGTCGGGGTACCTGGCCAACGTCGGCGTGCTCACGGCGCTGGGCGGCCCGTCGGTCACGATCGTCTCGGACGCCGCCAACCACGCGTCGATCATCGACGGCTGCCGGCTGTCCCGGTCGCCGGTCGTGGTGGTGCCGCATCGCGACCTCGACAAGATCGACGCCGCACTGTCCACAGTGGACACCCCGCACGCCTTGGTGGTGACCGACGCGGTGTTCTCGGTGGGCGGTGACCTGGCCCCGCTGGCTGCCCTGCACGAGATCACCGCGCGACACAACGCGCTGCTGGTGGTGGACGAAGCACACTCGTTCGGCGTGATCGGCACCCGGGGTGAGGGGGCGGTGGCCGCCGCCGGACTGGCCGGTGCGCGTGACGTTATTCGTACAGTCACGCTGTCCAAATCCCTGGGCGCCCAGGGCGGCGCCGTGCTGGGCGCCCGTCCGGTGATCGACACCCTGATCAACACGGCCCGGACGTTCATCTTCGACACCGCGCTGGCCCCGGCGTCCGCGGGCGCGGCGCTGGCGGCCCTGGACGTGTTGCGCGCCGAACCGCAGCGGGCGACGGCCGTGCGCGATCACGCGTCGGCGCTGGCCGGCATCGTCGCGGGGCTCGGCGTCGAGACCGGGTCGCCCGACGCCGCTGTCGTGCCGGCCTACCTGGGCGATCCGGCCCGGGCGGTGGCCGCGGCCGCTGCCTGCCTCGACGCCGGCGTGCGGGTCGGCTGCTTCCGCCCGCCGTCGGTGCCACCCGGGCGCTCGTGCCTGCGGCTCACCGCCCGGGCCGACCTGACCCCGACCGACCTCGACCGAGCCGCTGCGGCGCTCAAGGCGGCGCTATGACGATCCTGATCGTGACCGGCACCGGCACCGGCGTCGGCAAGACGATGGTGACCGCGGCGATCGCGGCGTGTGCTCGCGGCTCGGTGGCGGTGGTCAAGCCGGCCCAGACCGGCGTCGCGGACGGCGAGCCGGGCGACCTGGCCGAGGTGGCCCGGCTGTCCGGAGTCACCTCGCTGCACGAGTTCGCCCGCTACCCCGAACCCCTGTCCCCGCATCATGCCGCCGGGCGCAGCGGCTTACCGGAGTTCGACCTCGGCGCGGCCGTCCTGCGCATCGTCGACCTTGAGCGCGAGCACGATCTGGTCCTCGTCGAGGGATCCGGCGGCCTGCTCGTGCCGTTCGATCGAGACGGGACGACGCTGCTCGATCTGTCGTACGAGCTCGACGCGGAGTTCGTGCTCGTGACCGCAGCCGGGCTGGGCACGCTCAACCACACGGCGCTGACCGTGCGAGTTCTGACCGAGGAGTCCGCCGAGCTGGCCGGCATCGTGATCGGCAGCTGGCCGGACGGGCCCGGCGTGGCCGAGCGGTGCAACGTCTTCGATCTCGCCCGGATGGCGCGCCGCAGCGAGTTGTCCGGGGTGCTGCCGGAGAACATCGCGGCGGCCGAGGACTTCGAGTCCACGGCACGGGCGGCACTGGGGCCGTCACTTGGCGGGACGTTCGACTTTCCGGCCTTCCGGGCCGGCGTGAAACGGGAGCTGGCGTGATGGACATTCTCGAGACGGCGCGGACCCAGGTGCTCGAGCAGGGCATCGGGCTTTCCGAGCAGCAGGCGCTGGAGGCGTTGCGGCTGCCCGACGAGCGGGTCGACGAGCTGCTCGATCTGGCCCACGAGGTGCGGATGCGCTGGTGTGGTGACGAGGTCGAGGTCGAGGGCATCGTGTCGCTCAAGACCGGCGGCTGTCCCGAGGACTGCCACTTCTGCTCGCAGTCCGGCGTCTTCGATTCGCCGGTTCGTTCAGCCTGGCTGGATATCCCGGCGCTGGTGCGCGCGGCTCGCGAGACGGCCGCCACCGGCGCCACCGAGTTCTGCATCGTCGCGGCGGTGCGCGGTCCGGACGAGCGGCTCATGCGTCAGGTGCGCGACGGCGTGGCCGCCATCCAGGACGCCGTCGACATCAACGTCGCCTGCTCGCTGGGCATGCTGACCCAGGACCAGGTGGACGAGCTGGCCGGCATCGGCGTGCATCGTTACAACCACAACCTGGAAACCGCCCGCTCGCACTTCGACCAGGTGGTGACCACGCACAGCTACGACGAGCGGTGGGACACCTGCCAGCTGGTGCGCAAAGCCGGGATGGAACTGTGCTGCGGCGGCATCGTCGGCATGGGCGAGACCGTCGAGCAGCGCGCCGAGTTCGCCGCCCAGCTGGCCGAGCTGCAGCCCGACGAGGTGCCGCTGAACTTCCTCAACCCGCGGCCGGGCACGCCGTTCGGCGACGTCGAGCCGATGTCGGCCGTCGACGCGCTGCGCGCGGTGGGGACGTTCCGGCTGGTCATGCCGCGCACCATCCTGCGCTTCGCCGGCGGCCGCGAGATCACGCTGGGCGACCTGGCCAGCCGTGGCATCACCGGCGGCGTCAACGCCGTGATCGTCGGCAACTACCTGACCACGCTGGGCCGGCCGGCCACCGAGGACCTCGCGATGCTCGCCGACCTCAAGATGCCGATCAAGGCGCTGACCCGCGGGCTATGAGGCGATGACGTACTGCGATCGGTGTGGCGAGCCGGGCGTGCACCCGGCCTGCGTCCAGGCCCGTCAGCTCGAACCGCCCCGCTACTGCCCGCAGTGCCGCCGGCGGATGGTCGTGCAGGTGACGCCCACCGGCTGGACGGCCCGGTGCGTCGAGCACGGGGAGACGCTCTCGTCCTGACCGGACGGCCCGGAACCGGCCGCTTGCCGGAAGCGTCGCGCCGCGCGCATACTGCGCCGCATGGGATGGGGGAGGCTGCAATTGCGTTGAGCCAGCGCATGAAGGGCAGCCCCGCTACGGTACGAAGCGTGACATCGGCGGTCAGAGCGGTCCTTGCGGTCGGGCTGATCGCGGTGCTGGCGGGCTGCTCGTCCACGTCGTCCGGCACGAAGGCGTCGACCTCGCCGACGCCTTCCGATCCGGCCGCGCAGGCGATCGCCAGCCTCTGGTGGCCGACCGTCGACCAGCAGACCAAGATCCAGTTCGGGATGCCCGATCAGCCGCAGACCGACGACGAAGCGGTGTCGCAGCCGGACGGTCCGGCGACGCGGCGAACCCGTTACCAGGTCCAGCTCGCCCAGTTCCTGCAGGTGACCGTGTTCGTGGACAGCGGCGTGCACAAGGCCGTCGACTTCGTCGATCCGAGTACATACGCCAACCGGCTGGCCGCGGCGATCCGGGCCGACGGCAGCACCGACGTGCGGCTGCTCGACCGCACGCCGGTGACCGTGCAGGGACGTCCCGGCTTGGACTTTCGCCTTACCTACAAGCCGAAACCGCCGAAGCAGGGCCAGCCGGTCCTGCTCACGCGTGTCGTGCAGGCGCGGCACGCCATGGTCACCCTGCAGACGTTCGCGGCCCTGGGCGACGTGGCGCCGTTGCTGACGCTGCAGACGTTGCAGGCCAAGCTGGTCGCCGGTCTGACCCTGCCCTGAAGGGCTGCTGCCTAGTGGGTGGGCAGGCCGTCGATGCTGGCGGCGTTCTGCCCGTCCCAGTACTCGTCGTAGTACTCGGACGGCTTCTTGAGCTGGCGCAGGTCGAGGATGTTGCGGTCCTCGACGAAGTCCAGGCGGGGCACCGAGTAGCCGCACGAGTCGGCTACCCGGTCCAGGTCCACGACGATGATCGAGCGCTGCCCGTGGGCCCGGTCCTTGTCGAACCCGGGCCGCAGCTCGTCGAATTCGGGGTCGTCCGGCCGCACGACTCGGCCGCGCCCGTGCAGTCGCACGATCTTGGGCGGACCGATGAACGCGCAGAACATGATCACGATGCGGCCGTTCTCGCGCAGGTGGGCCACCGTCTCGGCGCCGCTGCCGAAGTAGTCGAGGTAGCCGACCCGGTGCGGCCCGAGCACGGCGAACGTGCCGGCCATGCCCTTCGGCGAGACGTTGACGTGGCCGTCGCCGCTCAGCGGGGCGGTGCCGACGAAGAACACCGACTGCTTGGCGATCCAGGCCTGCAGCCTGTCATCGATCCCGTCGTAGATCTTGCCCATGCCTCCAGCGTCGCACGAGCGGCAACCCCCTTGTACCCGAGTTTCTTGACGGAGTGCAGTAATGAGGGCTAGCGTCCGTCGGCAGCCGGAAAGGGGATCCCCGTGCGTCCGATCCGTATCGCCGTTGTCGCTGCCGTGGCTGTGACCGCAGCCGTGCTGACGCCCACCGCGCAGGCAACGCCAGCGCCATCCTCGGGCCGGGCCGTTTACCACGACCCGAGTCCGCGCCAGGTGGCCGACTACATCGCGCACAACGCCAACCGGCCGTATCTCGGCTGGAGCAGCTGGAGCATGCAGTCCTCGCACTACCCGGGCCTGAACCCGCAGGGTGACTACAGCTGGCTGACCGAGCAGCACGTGCTCGAACAGGGCCGGGCCGTCGCCAAGACGCTGAAAGCCCACGGCTACACCTACATCAACATCGACGCCGGCTGGTGGCGCAAGTGGGACTGGACGCCCGAGTACGACGCGTACGGGCGCCCGGCCATCGACACCGCACGCTTCCCCGACGGCATCGCCTACGTCGCGCAGCAGCTGCACCGCGAGGGCCTGAAGCTCGGTATCTACATGCCGGTCGGCCTGGAGAAGGGCGCGTACGACAACGGCGACTTCCCCATCTACGGGGCGCCCGGGTGCTCGACGCACGACATCGTCTACCCCGACCTGCGCACCACCAACGGCTGGGACAGCTCGTACAAGATCGACTTCTCCAACCCGTGCAGCCAGTACTACCTCGACTCGATCGCGCACGAGTTCGCGGCGTGGGGCGTCGACTTCCTCAAGCTCGACGGCGTCGGCCCCGGCTCGTTTAAGCCGTCGCAGCCGCAGTACGACAACCGGGTGGACGTGCAGGCCTGGGCCACGGCGCTGGCCGGCACACACCGGCCCATCCAGTTCATGCTGTCGTGGGCCCTCGATCACTCCGCGGTCGCCGACTGGCAGCAGTGGTCGAACGGCTGGCGCGTGGACACCGACGTCGAGTGCTACTGCGACACGCTCGTGCAGTGGGACAACTCGATCAAGCAGCGGTTCACCGACGTGCTGCCGTGGCTCGGCGATGCCGGGCGGGGCGGCTGGAACAACCTCGACTCGCTGGACGTCGGCAACGGCGTCATGGACGGCATCACCGACGCCGAGCGGCAGACCTACATGACCTTCTGGGCGATCGAGGCGGCCCCGCTCTACACCGGCGACGACGTCACCTCGCTTGACGCGTACGGGCGATCGCTGCTCACCAACGACGAGGTGATCGCGATCGACCAGTCCGGGGCGGTCGCCCGTCCGGTGTCGACGGCGACGCCGCAACAGGCCTGGTGGGCCCGCAACCGCGACGGCTCGTACACAGTCGGGCTGTTCAATCTCGGGACGGCGCCCGCGTCCGTCACGGCGCAGCTGGCCGACCTCGGCATCCACGGGTCGGCGACCGTCCGCGACGTGTGGGCGCACCGGTCGCGGGGCAGCGTCAGCGGCTCGATAACGGCGCAGCTGCCGGCGCACGGCTCGGCGCTCTACCGGGTGGTACCCCGTCACGGCTGAGCGGGCATCCCGCCGAAATGTTCACCTCGCGTCGTCGGGCGTCACGGGTGATACTCGACATGAGATGGATGTCGAGCCCGCACATCTTCGTGCCGTGCCCCCGATCACGGCACCCTTTCTCGACCCCGAGGACGACGACGACGCCTTAGCCGGCGGGCCGAACGGCAATGCCAGCCTCGCCGTCGACCGGCGCATCGCGGTCTCGGCGATGCTCACCGGGCACAAACCGCCCGCGGCGAGCCCGGCGCTCCCGCGCTGGCGGCGGCGCCGGGCCGAGCTGCTGCTCGGGCGCCGACCGGCCGCCGAGCGGGTGCCGGCGGTGGCCCCGCTGCTCGAGGCGTTCCGCCGGCAGCGGCCCGACGCGGACGCGGAGGCGAGCCTGCTGCGGCGGTCCTACCAGGTGGCCGAGTTCCTGCACGGCGATCAGCTGCGGCGCTCCGGCGCCCCGTACATCAGCCACCCGCTCGCCGTCGCCACCATCCTGGCCGAGCTCGGCATGGACGTCTCGACCCTGGTCGCGGCGCTGCTGCACGACGCCGTCGAGGACACCGACTACACGCTGGGCGAGTGCCGGGTCGATTTCGGGGCCGAGGTGGCCCGACTGGTCGACGGCGTCACCAAGCTGGACGGTGAGCGTCTCGGCAAGGACGTCGCCGAGCGGGAGACGTTTCGCAAGATGGTGCTGGCCGCCGGCGCCGACCTGCGGGTGTTGCTGATCAAGCTGGTCGACCGGCTGCACAACCTGCGCACCCTGGGCGCCCAGCCGCGGCACAAGCAGGTCCGCATCGCGCGGCAGTCCATGGACCTGCTCGTGCCGTTCTGCGACCGGCTCGGCCTGTACCGGCTCAAGCGCGAGCTGGAGGACCTGGCGTTCCGGTACCTCAACCCGCAGGCGCACGCCGAGATCCACGCGGCCGTCGCGATCGACCAGCGGCGCCGCGACGCGTACTTCGCCGTGGTGACCAAGCACGTGCGGACGACGCTGCGCGAGTACGGCATCCGGGCGACGGTCCGGGCGCGGCCCCGGCACCTGTACTCGATCTACGAGGACAACGGCGATCAGCCGGTGGCGCTGTCGCCCGGACGGGTGTGCCGGCTGGTGATCGTCGTCGAGGGTGGCGAGCAGGACTGCTACGTCGCGCTGGGCGCGGTGCACGCGGCGTACCCGCCGCTGGCCGGGCGGACCCGTGACTACATCGCGGCGCCGAAGTACAACCTCTACCAGTCACTGCACACGTCGGTGGCCGGTCCGCAGAGCGAGCGCATCGACGTCCTGGTCCGGACCGCCGCCATGCAAGACGTTGCCGAGGACGGCATCGCGGCGACGATCCGCGAGGACACCAACGCCGGCACGACGGCCCGCCACCGCCGCGACCTCGACTGGCTGCAGGGGTTGCTGGCCTGGCAGGGCGAGCAGCCGTCCGAGCAGTATTTGGACGAGCTGCGTACCGAGCTGCTCGGTGGCAGCATCGTCGTCGTCGCGCCCAACGGCGAACTTGTCACGTTGCCGACCGGCGCCACCGGCGTCGACTACGCGTTCGCCCGGGGCGGCCACGTCGGCGACCGGCTGATCAGCCTGCGCATCAACGGCATGCTGGCGCCGGTGACCGCCCCGCTGCACAACGGCGATCTCGTCGAGGCGCTGACCACCGAGGGCGCCACGCCCGACCCGGAATGGCTCGGCGCCGCCCGCACGGCGCGCGCCCGCCGCGGCCTGCGCGCGATCTTCGACCTGGAGAGCGATCTCGGCAACGGCGATGTCCACGAGGGCTGAGTCCGGCGCTGAACAATGGCCATTCGCAGGAAGATCGCTTCGCCGGCCGGATCTTCCTGCGCGGGCTGCCTCACCGGGCCGTATGCGCAGGAAGATCGCTTTGCGAACGAGATCTTCCTGCACACGTCGGTCTGTCGCGGCCGAGCCGTAACGGTCAGCCCGGCGGCACCTCTTGCAGCATCCAGGAGTTGCCGTCCGGATCGGCGAATTCGGCGTAGGACTCGTACTTGCCGCGCGTCGGGCTCGGGCCGGCGTGCCAGCCGTCGGCGTCCACGTGCCGGATCTCGCTGACCTCGACGCCGCGGCCGATCAGCTCGTCGCGCGCGGCCACGATGTCCGTGACGACCAGGTGGGTGCCGACGACCGAGCCGGGCTCGGCCTTGGTGATGCCGATCCCGAGGCTGATCGAGCAGGCCGACCCGGGTGGGGTCAGCTGCACCACCCGGAACGCGTCGCCGGCGCTGTGGTCGACGTCCACCGTGCAGCCGAGCTTGTCGGCATAGAACGCCTTGGCCCGGTCGACGTCGGTCACCGGGATGAGCACCAGCTCCAGCTTGAGATCCATTCCTATCCCGCCTGCCCGGATCCCAGTCCCCACCGCTCGCTGCGCTCGGGTGGATCCTGGTCTCCGGACCGCTCCTTCGTCGCGGGCCGCGTCGCGGCGGCGGGGCTCTTCGCGCGAGCGCTCATCGCTCGGTGGCCCGGGTCATCGAGAGCACGTCGAGCACCTGGTCGAGCTGCTCCTCGGTGATCTTCTCCGGCACGTGGCCCCGTTCGATCACGACCTCGCGGATCGTCTTGCGCTCGGCCAGCGCCTGCTTGGCGATCTTGGCCGCCTCGTCGTAGCCGACGTAGTGGTTCAGCGGCGTCACGATCGACGGCGAGGACTCGGCGTACTCGCGGCACCGTTCGACGTTGGCCTCGATGCCGGCCACGCACCGGTCGGCGAACACCCGGGACACGTTGGCCAGCAGCTTGATCGACTCCAGGACGTTGCGGGCGATCACCGGCAGCATGACGTTCAGCTCGAAGTTGCCCGCCGCCCCGCCCCACGCCACGGCGGCGTCGTTGCCGACGACCTGGGCCACGACCTGCAGCACGGCCTCGCACAGGACGGGATTGACCTTGCCCGGCATGATCGAGGACCCGGGCTGCAGGTCGGGCAGGAACAGCTCGGTCAGCCCGGCGCGCGGGCCCGACCCCATCCACCGGATGTCGTTGGCGATCTTGTTCAGCCCGACGGCCACCACCCGCAACACCCCGGACAGCTCGACCAGCGCATCGCGCGCGCCCTGCGCCTCGAAGTGATCGCGCGCCTCGGTCAGCGGCAGCTGCAGGTCGTCAGCCAGCCGGGCGATGACCTGGCCGGCGAGGCCGGCCGGCGCGTTGATGCCGGTGCCCACGGCGGTGCCACCCAGCGGCAGCTCGCCGACCCGGGACAGAGTGTCGCGCAGCCGGTCGACGCCGTACCGGATCTGGGCGGCGTACCCGCCGAACTCCTGCCCCAGCGTGACCGGCGTGGCGTCCATCAGGTGCGTGCGACCGGACTTCACGACCTGCGCGAACTCGGTCGCCTTCGCGCCCAGCGTGTCGGCCAGATGCGTCAGCGCCGGCAGCAGGTCGGCGGTGACCGCGCTCGTCGCCGCGATGTGGATGGCCGCCGGGAACTGGTCGTTCGACGAGAACGGGTCGTTGACGTCGTCGTTCGGATGCACCGGTGCGCCCAGCCGCTCGGCGGCCAGCGTCGCGAGCACCTCGTTGGTGTTCATGTTCGACGAGGTGCCCGACCCGGTCTGGAACACATCGATGGGGAACTCGGCGTCCCAGTCGCCGCGCGCCACTTCCTGCGCGGCGTCGTGGATCGCCTTGGCCTTGTCGGCGTCCAGCCGGCCAGCCTCGGCGCGCAGCAGGGCGGAGGCACCCTTGATCGAGGCCAGCGCGGCGATCAGCTCCCGCTCGATGGGACGTCCCGAGATGGGGAAGTTCTCGACGGCCCGCTGGGTCTGGGCCCGCCATTTCGCGTCCTTCGGGACGTGGACCTCGCCCATCGAGTCCTTCTCGATGCGGTACTGCTGCTGATCGCTAGTCATGCCCCGATCGTAAAGCTGCCGAAGTTGTCCGCGCCTTGCGGTGGGCGAGCATCACACAGCGCGGACAACTCTCGATCAAGCCGTCGGGGCGCCCACCGGGGCGGTCTGGCCGTAGCCGAGTTCCGCGGCGGTCTGGCGGGCGCCGTCGTCGACCGGTACCGCGACTACGGCGGTGCCGTACGCGCAGAGCTCGGTCCAGGTGTCGCCCATCTCGGACGTGTCGAAGCGCATGGCGATGACGGCGTTGCCACCGCGGGCGCGGGCGGCCTCGAGCATCCGGCCCATGACCTCGTTGCGGCTGGTGATGAGGTTCTCGGTCATGCCCTTGAGCTCGCCGCCCTTGAGCGACTTGAAGCCGGCGCCGAGGGTCGAGAACACGTTGCGGGAACGGACGGTCAGCCCGAACACCTCGCCACAGATGCGCTGGATCTCCCAGCCCGGAATGTCGTTCGTGGTCACTACCAGCATTGCGTTCGTCCAATCAGTTGCGGTCGAAGTCGATCGATGAGTAGGCGCGCAACTTGCCCAGTTGGTGCAACGAGTTGATCACCCTGATCGTGCCAGACTTCGATCGCATCACGATCGACTCGGTCTGCACCGAGTCGGCGTGATAACGCACGCCACGCAGCAATTCGCCGTCGGTGATGCCGGTGGCGCAGAAGAAGATGTCCTCGCCGCTGACGAGGTCCCGGGTGGTCAGCACCCGGTCGAGATCGTGCCCGGCGTCGAGGGCCTTCTGCCGCTCGGCGTCGTCCTGCGGCCAGAGTCGTGCCTGGATCACACCACCCATGCACGACAGCGCCGCAGCGGCGATGATGCCCTCGGGCGTACCGCCGATGCCGAGCAGCAGATCGACGCCGGTGCCCGGCCGGGCCGCCATGATCGCGCCGGCGACGTCGCCGTCGCTGATGAACTTGATCCGGGCACCCGCGGCGCGGACCTCGTCGACGAGTTGCGCGTGGCGGGGACGGTCCAGGATGCAGACCGTGACGCCCTCGGGGTGGCCGCCCTTCGCCTTGGCCACCCGCCGGATGTTCTCGCCGACCGGCGCGGTGATGTCGACGACGTCGGCCGCCTCGGATCCGGTCGCGATCTTCTCCATGTAGAACACCGCCGACGGGTCGAACATGCTGCCCCGCTCGGCGACGGCGATCACGGCCAGGGCGTTCGGCATGCCCTTGGCCATCAGGGTGGTGCCGTCGATGGGATCCACGGCGACGTCGCACCACGGGCCGGTGCCGTCGCCGACCTCCTCGCCGTTGTACAGCATGGGTGCGTTGTCCTTCTCGCCCTCGCCGATGACGACGACCCCGCGCATCGACACGGTGCCGATCAGCGTGCGCATGGCGTCGACCGCCGCTCCGTCGCCGCCGTTCTTGTCGCCGCGCCCCACCCAGCGCCCGGCCGCCATGCCGGCCGCCTCGGTCACCCGCACCAGTTCGAGGGCCAGGTTGCGGTCGGGCGCCTCGCGCGGGACCGCCAGCGCCGGCGGCACCCCCGGTGTTGTGTCGCTCATGGCAGCGGTCCTCTCCTCGGGCGGCTACCGCCATCCTCGCAGAGGCACGCTACGACGAGATTTCTACGGATCGGGGGTTTTGTCCGGCCGAATCGTGGAATTATTTGATTCTGGCCAGGGGGCCTAGGAGGCGATCACCGCATGCTGGCACTGCTTCGCACCAAGTCCGTCGAACAGTCGCTCGACGACCCGACGGCCGAGGACGGTCACTCGCTTCGCCGCAGCCTCTCGGTGATCGACCTGATCGTCTTCGGGGTGGGCGTCGTGATCGGCACCGGCATCTTCGTGCTGACGGGTGTGCAGGCACATCTCAATGCCGGGCCGGGCATCGTGATTTCGTTCGCGATCGCCGGCGTGGCCTGCGCGTTCGCCGCGCTGTGTTACGCCGAGTTCGCCTCGTCAGTGCCGGTGGCCGGCAGCGCCTACACGTTCAGCTACGCCACGCTCGGCGAGCTGGCCGCCTGGATCATCGGCTGGGACCTCGCCCTCGAACTCGCGCTCGGCGCCGCCGTCGTGGCCCGCGGGTGGTCCGGGTATTTCCAGACGCTGCTCGACCTGCCGAACTCGGTGGCCGGCGAGAAGTCGACCTTCGACCTGTTCGCGGTGCTGATTGTCATCGCGGTGACAGTTCTTCTGATACTCGGGACGAAGCTGTCCGGACGGGTGACCAGCGTCTTCGTCGCGATCAAGCTCACCGTCGTGGTGTTCGTGATCGTCGCCGGGCTGTTCTACGTCAAGTCGTCGAACTACTCGCCGTTCATCCCGCACTCGGTGCCGGCCGCGAAGGGGTCCGGCGGCAGCGAGCCGCTCATCCAGGCCACGCTGGGCATCGTGCCCAGCCACTTCGGGTTGTGGGGCGTCATCGCGGCCGCGTCGCTGGTGTTCTTCGCCTACATCGGGTTCGACATCGTGGCGACCACGGCCGAGGAAACCCGTAATCCGCAACGGGATCTGCCGCGCGGCATCATCGGCACGTTGGTCATCTGCACGCTGCTCTACATGGCCGTGTCGATCGTCATCACCGGCATGGTCAAGTACAGCGATCCGCGGCTGGCCTCGTCGGCGCCGCTCGCCGACGCGTTCAAGACGGTCAACGCCGACTGGGCGGCCCGGCTCATCTCGCTCGGCGGCATCTGCGGCATCACCACGGTGATCGTCGTGCTGATGCTGGGCCAGGCGCGCGTGCTGTTCGCCATGGCCCGCGACGGGCTGCTGCCGCGCGCGCTCGGCGCTGTGCACCCACGGTTCGGCACGCCGTGGGTGATGACAGTGATCACCGGCGTGGTGGTGGCGGTACTGGCCGCGTTCATCTCGCTGGAGAAGCTGTCCGAGCTGGTGAACATCGGCACGCTGTTCGCGTTCGTGGTGGTGTCGATCGGCGTGATCGTGCTGCGCCGCACCCGTCCGGACCTGGACCGCCCGTTCAAGGTGCCGGGCGTGCCGTGGTTGCCGCTGCTGTCGGTGCTCGCCTGCCTGTGGCTGATGATCAACCTGCCGGTCGACACATGGATCCGGTTCGGCGTGTGGCTGGCCGGCGGGCTGGTCATCTACTTCGGGTACGGCATGAGCCACAGCCGACTGGCCCGATCGGCCTCGACGTCGCAGGTCG
This sequence comes from Jatrophihabitantaceae bacterium, assembly GCA_036502695.1. GTDB lineage: Bacteria > Actinomycetota > Actinomycetes > Mycobacteriales > Jatrophihabitantaceae > DASXRA01. The sequence goes on along the minus strand of DASXYE010000040.1, from coordinate 8,752 downwards.
GCTCGCCGTCGTGACTTCGTTCCGGGGCGTCCTGCCCTCTCCGCGCTCCTGACCGGGCGCGCTGAGCCAGCGCTCTTCCCTGATCGGGCAACCTCTGGCGTCGTGACGTCGCCGAGGGTTGCCCGATCGGTTGATGTCGCGCCCCAGACGTTCCTCATCAGATCGATCTCGGAGCGCTTTCTCATGGTTGTTGTTTCTGCTTCGCTGCGCGCCCGTTCGGGTGCCTTCGCGATCGTGCTGACCCTGCTCGAACCGTTGGCCGCGACGGTGCTCGCCCGACCGGCGGTGGTTCTTACGGGATGACGGCCAGGGCTTCGATCTCCATGAGCAGCTCGGGCAGGATCAGACCGGCGACTACGACGGCCGTGCTCGACGGCAGCGTCGACACGTCGATGAGCTCGTCACGGACCCGTCGAATCGCGTTCATCGACGCGATGTCGGTGACGAAGTAGGTCAGCTTCACCACGTCGTCGAACGTCGCGCCGACGGCGGCCAGGCAGCGGCTCAGGTTCTCGAAGACCTGCCGGGCCTGGGCTTCCGGGTCGCCCGGTCCGACCAGCCGGCCGGCCTCGTCGAAGGCAACCTGCCCGGAGATCGAGACGAGCCGGCCGGTGCCGACGACGACATGGGTGTAGCCGGGCGCCGGGGCCACGCCGGGCGGGGTGACGTGTTCGAGGTTCGGCATAGTGTCGCCGACGCTACCGGGGTGGCGCGGTGGTCCCGCGCACTGCGAGGTGCGGGGTCAGCACCACCTCGCGGGCGTCGACGGCGCCGCCCTCGAGGCGGGCGATCGCCCGTTGTACAGCCAGGCTGGCTAGCTGCGCGGCGTCCTGGCTGACGGTCGTGAGCCGCAGGTGCGGCAGGCGGGCGACCGGGCTGTCGTCGTAGCCGACCACTGAAATGTCGTCGGGCACGGCGATGCCGGCGCGCACGAACACGTCGAGCAGGCCGACAGCGCAGCGGTCGTTGTAGGTCAGCACGGCGGTCGGCGGCGTGCGGTCGGCGAGCTCTCGGGCGGCGGCCGCGCCGTCCTCTTCGGCCTCGCCGCCGGGAACGACGCGGGCTTGCTCGGCCAGTCCGCGCCGATGCATCGCGGTCCGGTACGCGGACCGGCGCGCGGCTGAGCCCGGGGCGCGACCGCCGTCGACGTGCACGATCGCGCGATGGCCCAGCTCGGCGAGATGGTCCACCGCCAGGCGGATGCCCTGGGTGTCCGCGGTGCGGACCACATCTACAGCCTGGCTGCGGGTGCGCTGACCGAGTACGACGACCGGCAGGCGCTCGCCCAGCGCGGTCAGCTCCGGTTCACGGGTGAGGGCGCCGGCCAGGATCGCCGCCTCGCAGCGATAGTCCAGTAGCGTGTCGATAGCCTTCTGCGGCGGCCGGTTGCTGGTGACGGCGCTGAGCACGACCTCGTACCCGCGCTGCTCAGCCGCGCTGTAGATGTGCTCGGCCAGGTCGGCGTGGAACGGGTGGTTGAGCGTGAGCGTCACCCCGAGCAGTCGCGACCGACGACCGGCCAGCAGCCGAGCCCGCGAGTCCGGGCGATAGCCGAGCTCGTCGGCGATGCTCAACACGCGCTGGCGGGTTGCTTCGCTGGCCCCGGGTGCGCCGCGCACGACGATGGACACCAGCGCGCGGGAAACCCCGGCGCGAGCGGCCACGTCCTCGAGCGTCGGATGCCTCAAGCGAGCCTCGCAGCGTTGACATCAATGCGGACGGCGATAATACTGCCAGAGAACTAGAGCGCTCTAGAACGCCGCCATTTCGAGTTGTCCGCGCGTCGCGACGTCCCGGCGCAGCGAAGCGCGGACAACTTGCCGGGAGCACGGGAGACATTCATGCCGCCACGTCCACGCGCCGAGCGGGTTGCCGCGGCGCCCATCTCCTGGGGCGTGTGCGAGGCGCCCGACTGGGGCCTCGAGCTGCCGGCCGAACGGGTGTTGTCCGAGATGCGGGCACTGGGCCTGCGCGCCACTGAGCTCGGCCCGACCGGCTACCTCGGCGACGACCCGGCGGCCGTTCGGGCGTTGCTCGACCGGCACGGGATGCGCCTCGTGGGCGGGTTCCTGCCGGTCGTGCTGCACGCCGAGCCGGACCTCGCCGAGGCCGAGGCGGCGATCCGGACGCTGGCGGCGGCCGGGTCCGAGGTCGTGGTGCTGGCCGCGCAGTCCGTCGACGGCAGCTACGACCGCAAGGTGCCGCTGGACGACTCCGAATGGCGGACCCTGCTCGGCAACCTCAAGCGGCTGCAGGACCTGGTCGGCGAGCACGGGTTGCGCGCCACCCTGCATCCGCACGTGGGCACGGCGATCGAGGAACGTAGCGCCGTACTCCGCCTGCTCGAGTCCAGCGACGTGCCGCTGTGTCTCGACACCGGCCACCTGATCATCGGCGGTACCGACCCGGCCGAGCTGCTGCGCCAGGCCGCCGACCGGGTCGCGCACGTGCACCTCAAGGACGTGCGGCTCGACGTGGCCGCGACGGTGAGCGCCGGCGACACCAGCTACAGCACCGCCGTCGGTCAAGGGCTGTACGCGCCCCTGGGCGACGGCGATCTCGACATCGCGGGCATCGTCGCGTCGCTGGAAGCGGTGGGCTACCCGGGCTGGTACGTGCTCGAGCAGGATTCCGCGCTGTACGACGAACCGGCCGACGGCGCCGGCCCGATCGACGATGTGCGGCGCAGCCTCGACTTCTTGACCCAGCTGTGATCGACCCTCGAACGTCCGTTGATCAACAGGGAGTTTTGGTCGCTGGAGCAGCCATTTCTCCCTGTTGATCAACGGAAGGCGAGGCCGGGATGACCGTCCGGGTCGGGCTGATCGGTGCCGGGATCATGGGCGCCGATCACGCGCGCACCCTGCGGGACGTCGTCGGGGCGTCGCTGGTGGCCGTCTCGGACACCGACCCGGCTCGCGCCGCCGCAGTGGGAGCGCCTGCAGTGGACGAGCCGCTGGCCCTGATCGACGGTGTGGACGCCGTGCTGATCGCCTCGTCCGATGCGACCCACGAGGCATATGTCCGGGCTGCGCTCGCTGCCGGCAAGCCGGTGCTCTGCGAGAAGCCGCTGGCCCCGTCGGCGGCCGCCGCGCATCGCATCGTCGAGGCCGAAGTCGCACTCGGCCGGCGGCTCGTCTCGGTCGGCTTCATGCGCCGCTACGACCCGGGCTACGTCGAGCTGCGGCGGGCACTCGCCGCGGGCGAGCTCGGCGCTGCGCGGATGCTGCACTGCGTGCATCGCAACGCCAGCTCGCCACCCGCGTTCACCAGCTCGATGCTGATCACCAGCTCGGCCGCGCACGAGATCGACATCGCCCGCTGGCTGTTCGACGACGAGATCGTCGCGGTGACCGTGTACCGGCCGCGGCGCTCCGGCGAGCTGCAGGATCCGCAGTTACTGGTCTTGCAGCTGGCCTCCGGCGTGCTCGTCGACGTCGAGGTGTTCGTCAACGCCGGCTACGGGTACGACGTGCGGTGCGAGCTGGTCGGGACGCGGGGCCGGGCCACCGCGTCCGGACCCGTCGCCCCCGACTGGCGCGAGCGCTTCGCCGCCGCGTACCGGCACGAGCTGCAGGACTGGGTGGACGGCGTTCGGGCCGGCGAGGCACGCGGGGCCACAGCCTGGGACGGCTACGCGGCGGCCGCGGTGGCGCAGGCCGGCGTGGCTGCGCTCGAGACCGGGACGCGAACACCGGTTGAACTGGTGGCGAAACCTCAACTTTACAAATGAGAGGCCGCTCACGACCGGGATCAACGCCGGTGAGTCGGCCGTTGACCTGGGTGTAAGCCTTTTCAGCTAGCGAAGGAAGTCATGAGCACCATCCAGGCCATCCGTTCCGAACTCGCGACCCGTCGTGCCGCGCGACGGGAGCGCCTGCATCTCGAACGTCAACTCGCCGCCTACGACACGCCGGCCGCGCGTCTCGAGATCGAGACGATCGTCGCCCGGCATAACCCCGAGGAAACCCACGAGGTTCGCCAGATCCTCAACCGTCAGGCGGTCGACACCCTGATCCGCCGCTAACCACGCCGGTTTTGGCCGCCCAGGCCCGTATGTGATGCCGGGCGGCCACAACCGTGGCCAACTCAGCCGAGGGTTTCCGTGTCCTGCAGGAGCTCGCGGCCCAAGTCGCTCGTCTCGCCCGATTCGCGTTCCAGCTCGTGGGCGAGTTGCTCCAGCTCGGCCCCGCCGGCCATCAACCGGGTGAGCTCCGGCAGTGAGATCTCCGACTTGGCGAAATCGCCCAGGCTGCGTCCCCGCTTGAGCAGCAGGAAGCGATCGCCCACCGGGTAGGCGTGGTGCGGGTTGTGCGTGATGAAGATGACGCCCAGCCCGCGATCGCGCGCCTGCACGATGTATTTCAGCACCACGCCGGCCTGCTTGACGCCCAGCGCGGACGTCGGCTCGTCCAGGATCAGCAACCGCGCGCCGAAGTGCACCGCCCGCGCGATGGCCACCGACTGGCGCTCGCCCCCCGACAGCGTCCCGACCGGCTGGTCGGGATCGCGGATGTCGATGCCCATGTCGGCCATCTCCTTGCGGGTGATCTTCTTCGCGGTGGCGGCGTCGAACCGTTTGAACGGCCCCCAACCCTTGGTCGGTTCCGAGCCGAGGAAGAAGTTCCGCCAGATGGCCATCAGCGGCACCATCGCCAGGTCCTGGAACACCGTGGCGATGCCGGCATCCAGGGCGTCGCGGGGCGTGTTGAACCGCGCCGTCTTGCCGTCGACGAGCAGCTGCCCGTGATCGGGCTGGTGCACGCCGGACAGCACCTTGATGAACGTCGACTTGCCGGCGCCGTTGTCGCCGAGCACGCAGGTGACCTGCCCGGCGCGCACCGTCGTCGAGATCTCGAACAGCGAGATGACGCTGCCGAACGTCTTGGTGATGTCGCGGATCTCGAGCAGCGGCACGTCGGTGCCCGGCTCGGTCACTTCGTTGACTTCGATGTCGGTCACGGCGCTACCTCCTTACGTTCTCGGCGAAGCGTCGGACGTACTGGTTGGCCAGCACCGCGAGCAGCAACATCACGCCGACGAACAGCTTGAACCAGTCCGAGTTCCAGTTGACATTGATGATGCCCACCTGGGTCATGCCGAAGATCAGCGCGCCGAGCGACGCCCCGATCGCCGACCCGTAGCCGCCGGTCAGCAGGCAGCCGCCGATCACTGCCGCCACGATGAAGTACAACTCTTGGCCGATACCGACCTGGGCCTGGATGGTGCCCGATCGAACGATCTGGGTGTTGCCCACGAACCAGGCCATGGCCGAGGTCATCATGAAAAGGGAGATCGTCGTTCGGTCGGTGGGTACGCCGACGTTCTTGCTCGCGTTGGGTTCGCCGCCCGTCGCGAAGATCCAGTTGCCGAACCGCGTCTTCAGCAGCAGCCACGATGCGACGACGGTGAACCCGATCCACCAGATGATCGCGATCTGGAACTTCGCGTGGCCGAGCGTGAACGTACTGCCCAGTATGTTGAACAGCGAGTGGTAGCCCGGCACCAGGTCCAGGTTCTCGACCTGCACCGTGTTGGTGACCTGCTTGGTCAGACCCAGGTTGAGGCCCTGCAGGCCCAAGAACATGCCGAGGGTGATGATGAAGCTGGGCAGTCCGGTGCGGGTGACCAGGAATCCGTTGATGAAGCCGATCACCAGCATCAGCGCGAGTGACACCGCCCAAGACGCGTACAGCTGCAGGCCCCAGTACGTCGTCATGATCCCGGTAGCCAGCCCGGCTGTACCTGTCTGGACGCCGGCCGACAGGTCGAAGTGGCCGCCGATCATCAGTAAGGCGACGGGCACCGCCATCAGGCCGAGCGTCGAAGACACGTCCAGCCAGTTCGCCGCTCCGGCCATCGAACGGAACACGTCTGACTGCGCGGCAAAGAATACGAAGATGACGACGGCGCCGATCAGCGCGCCGAACTCCGGTTTGAGCAGCACCCGGCGGAGCACGCCGACATGGGCGACCCGCTCGTCGGCCGTGACGGTGGCCGCAGTCATCGGGTGCCCCCGGCGGCGAGTGGCAGAACGGCGGCCGCGTTGTCCTTGGTGATCAGGTTCGGCCCGGTGAGCACCGGCTGGCCACCGCCGAGAACGTTCAGGTTCGACTTGTACTGGGTCAGCATGACGACGGAAAGGTAGCCCTGCAGGTAGGGCTGCTGGTCGACCGCGAACAGGATCTTGCCGGCCGTGATGTCCTTCGCGACGGTGGCGTTGAGGTCGAACGTGACGAGCTTGGCCGACGATCCAGCCGTGCTGATAGCGGTTTCGGCCTTGGCGGCGACCTGGGCGCCCAGTGTCACGACGCCGTCGATCGCCTTGCTCGACTGCAGCTTGGCCGCGATGATCGACTGCGCCGCCTGCAGGTTGTTGTTGTCGACCTGGATGTTGGTGACGGTGCCGCCCAGCGTGTCTTTGACGCCCTTGCACCGCTGTTCGAGCCCGACGTTGCCCGCCTCCTGGATCACGCAGAGGACGTTCTTGACGCCGTCGGTCTTGAGCTGCGTGCCGACGGCCCGGCCGGCGATCGTCTCGTCCGAACCGATGTGGGTCAGCGCGCCGTACGCCTTTGACTGGGCCTCTCCGGAGTTGATGGTGATGACCGGGATGCCTTTCTTGACGGCGTTCTGGATGGACGTGCGCAAGGCCTCCGGGTTGGCCATCGACACCACGAGCCCGTCCGGCTTGGCGTTCACCGCCGCGTCGATCAGGCGTGACTGCTGCTGCGGGTCGCCGTCGCTCTGATAGGTGACCGAGACGCCCATGTCCTTGCCGGCTTGCATCACGCCGTTGCGGACGATGCTCCAGAACGAGTCACCCTGGCCGCCGTGGGTGACGACCGCGATCTTGTAGCCGTAGCCGCCCTTCCCGCCACCTGCCTTGTTGTGCGGCTTGTTCACCGCATTGCGGCTGCTGCAGGCCGACAGTACGAGCATCGGCACGACGGCGGCTGCGATCAACCACGTGCTGCGTCTCATTGGGCTGCCCCTTTCAGGTGGCGGTGGGGAAGTGATAGCTCGCGGCCACCGTCTGCTCGACGTGCGGCCAGCGAGCCGTAACGACCTTTGCCCGGGTATAGAACCGGATTCCTTCCGGCCCATGGATGTGCGACTCGCCGAACAGCGAGTCCTTCCAGCCGCCGAACGAGTGATACGCCATCGGCACCGGGATGGGCACGTTGATGCCGATCATGCCGACGGTGACCTCGCGCTGGAAGCGGCGCGCGGCCTCGCCGCTGGAGGTGAAGATGGCCGTGCCGTTGCCGTACGGGTTGGCGTTGACGAAGGCGATCGCGTCGTCGACGGTGTCGACGCGGGTCACCGACAGCACCGGTCCGAAGATCTCGTTCTGGTAGGCGTCCATGTCGGCGGTGACGTGGTCGAGCACGGTCGGCCCGACGAAGTACCCCTCTTGGAGAGCGTCGCCCTCGATCGTCCGGCCGTCGACGACGAGGGTGGCACCCTGCTTCTCGGCCGAGTCGATGTAGCTCGTGATGCGGTCGCGGGCCTCCGCGGTGATCACCGGGCCCATCTCGCTGGACTCGTCCCGGCCGGGGCCGACCTTGACGGTGGCTGCCTTGGCCTCGAGTCGCTGTACGAGCTCGTCGGCGGCAGCGCCCACGGCCACGGTCGCCGAGATCGCCATGCAGCGCTGGCCGGCCGACCCGAACGCCGCCGCCGTCAGGTGGTTCGCCGCGAACTCGACGTCGGCGTCCGGCAGCACGACGGCATGATTCTTCGCCCCGCCGAGGGCCTGGACGCGCTTCCCGGTCGCATTGGCGCGCTCGTGGATGTAGCGGGCGATGCGCGTCGACCCGACGAAGGACACCGCGCTCACGTCGGGGGAATCGAGCAGCGCGTCAACCGCGACCTTGTCGCCGTGCACCACGTTGAACACGCCGTCCGGCAGACCGGCCCGTTGCCACAGCCGGGCGATGTACAGCGAGGCTGATGGATCGCGCTCGCTCGGCTTGAGCACGAACGTGTTGCCGCAGGCGATGGCTATCGGGTGCATCCACATGGGCACCATCACCGGGAAGTTGAACGGCGTGATGCCCGCGACGACGCCCAGCGGCTGGCGGAAGCTGTACGAGTCGACGCCGGCCGACACCTGGTCGGAGTACTCGCCCTTGAGCAGCTGGGGGATTCCGCACGCGAACTCGACGACCTCCAAGCCGCGCTGCACCTCGCCGCGGGCGTCCGAGACGACCTTGCCGTGTTCGTCGCTGACGATGCCGGCCAGGTCGTCGACGTGCTCGTGCACGAGTTGGCGGAACGCGAACAGAATCGTCGACCGCTTCGACAGCGACGAGTCACGCCAGTCCTGGAACGCCGTTGCGGCCGTGCCGATCGCGGCGTCGACATCAGCCGTCTCGGCCAGCAGCACCTCCGCCTGCTGCTCGCCGGTCGCGGGGTTCCAGACCGGCGCGGTGCGTGTGCTCGCCCCGGTCGTGAGGGTGCCGCCGATCCAGTGCTGGATGGTCTTCACTTGTGGTTTCCCCTTTAGAGATAGGGCTTTTGCACCTGCTTGTGCTGCTCGTACTCGGAGCGGGCCTGCTTCGTCGTGTCGAGCGTGGCGACCTCGGCGACCGGGACGTCCCACCAGGACTCGCTGCTCGGCGCGTCGACGATCGGGTCGGCCTCGATGTACACGACGGTCGTACGGTCGGCCGCCTTGGCCTTGATCAGCGCCACCCGGAACTCGTCGATCGTGCGGGTGCGCAAGACGTCTGCGCCGAGGCTCTCG
>DASXYE010000039.1:0-4900 GCA_036502695.1 Jatrophihabitantaceae bacterium | reverse complement strand
CACCGCCGCAGCACCCCGCGCGGCGTGCGTCCCGGCCGGCGGATCGCCAGCACCCGCACCCCGTCGGCGTTGGCCCGCCGCTCGAGCGCCTCGGCGGTGGCCCGATCGAAGGCCGAGCTGCGCAGTCCGTCGCGCCCCCACGCCCCGGGCTGTTCGACGAGCAGCACCCGGCTGGCCGGGAACGCCGTGCCGAGCATCGGATCGCCGCGCAACTGCGCCTGCAGCGCGCACCGGTCGAGCGTCTCGCGCGGATGCGGATGGCCGTGGCCGGGGGACCCGGGCGCTGGTTCGTTCACCCCGACGCCGGCACGACGATGCCCTCGCGCAGCAGCCGCCGCACCAGGTCGAGCTGCTCGCCGGCGTCGAGCCCGGGCAGCTCGCCCGGGGTGAACGGCTCGCCACCCAGGATCGTCTTGATCGCCGCGTCGGCCGTCACCGGCAGCGACACCGCCTTGTCCAGCAGGCGCAGCCGCAGGCCCGCCTCGTCGCGGACCACCGTGCACCGCAGCGCCCGGCGCATCCGCAGCACGGAATCGGCCGCCAGCGCGTCGACCGCGCCGAGCTGGGCCAGCGGCGCGATCGGGGCCGGACGGGTCTGGCGCACCAGGTCGCCGGTGACCCGGTCGGCCACCGCGGCCACGTCCGTCCGGTCGAGGTGGCGGTGCAGCGCCGCGAGCGTGTCGCGCAGCAGCGGTTCGAGGATGGCCGGATCGCCCAGGTCGGCGCCCATCGGCAGGGACGTCCGCAGCTCGGGGTCCTCCGCCGCGGCGGCCAGCACCTGCCGCACGAGCTGGTAGCGCGTGACCGGGTGCACGCCCACCGTCAGATGGATCGACAGCTCGCCCTGAGCCACCGCCGAGTGGAGGTAGCCGCGCGGCAGGTACAGGGCATCACCCGGTTCGAGCAGTTCGTCGAGCACCGGCGGCTCGGCCGCCCGCGCGCTGACGGCGTCGCGGCGCTGCTCCCAGGCCTGATCGCCCAGCGGGTCGACCAGCACCGGCTCGTGCACCCGCCACCGCTTGCGCCCGGCCACCTGCAGCACGAACACGTCGTGCACGTCGTAGTGCGGGGCGAAACCCTGGTTCTGCGGCGGCGTGATGTAGGCATTGATCTGGACGGGATGGCCGAGCTCGGCGGCCAGGTCCGAGCCGAACGTGACGAGCGGCGGCCAGGTGCGGTGCAGCGCCTGCAGCACGAGCGTCGCACCGCCGTCGAGCTGGCGCAGCACCTGATCGTCGGCGGCCTGGTCGGTGACCGCGGCCCCGGCGCCGCCACCGCGGGTGTAGCGGGCCGGCGGCACCAGCTCGCCGTCCTTGGCCATGCGCAGGAACGGGGTGCGCAACCCGCGCCGGGACACCAGCTCGTCGACCGCGGCCGCGTCCAGCAGATCGGCGAAGTCGGCCCGGTCGGCTCGGTCAGCGCCCGGGGTCAGCAGCGGCCGGCGGCCCCAGTGCTGCTCGGCGAACTCCCGCGGCGATATGGCGATGCACCGCCCCAGCGCGCTCATTCCAGCCAAGGTACTAGCCGAAAACTGGACGGGCCCGGCGACGTCGCCGGGCCCTTCGCAGCGGGAGCGCTGAAGTCCTGTGTCGCACCCCCGCTGTGAGCTACCAGGGGTGGGTCAGCTCAGTAGCTGGATCCACCGTCGGAACCGTAGCCTCCGCCACCGCCGCTGTCACCTGCGCCGCCGCCACCGGCGCCACCATCTGCCCCGCCGTCGCCGAACCCGGCACCACCGTCGCCGCCACCGTCAGCCGCACCGTCGGCCCCGCCGTCGCCGCCGCCGCCGGCGCCACCGTCCGCGCCACCGTCGCCGAACCCGGCACCACCATCGCCGCCACCGTCAGCCGCACCGTCCGAACCGCCGTCGGACGCGCCGCCCGAGTTGCCGCCGTCGCCGTAGCCACCGCCGCCACCGGCACCGCCGTCCGCGCCACCGTCCGCGCCGCCACCGGCCCCACCATCGGAGCCACCGCTGCCACCGTCGCCGTATCCGCCGCCGCCCGAGCCCTCGTCAGTCCCGGCGCTACCGAACCCGCCGGATCCGGTCTCGTCGTTTGAACGCTCGTTGCGGTCATCCGTGTCGTAACTCATGAGCGCTGCCTCCCTCGTCGGGATGTGCTCGGCGGACCACCCGCCGAGCAGACACGCTAGCGAGACCTCGACCGCCCGGCCAGAGCCCACGGCGATTCCTAGCACACACCAAACGTCCGGATCGTCCCGGCCCGATTTGATTACATGTGTGGTCGTCAAGGACCATGGCTCGGTGGCCCTCAGGAATGCAGTCATCGTTGCCTGCTGCCTAATGATCACTGCGCTCGCAGCGTGCAGCAGTTCAGATTCGAAACAGAAGCCGACGTCCCTGCCGACGAGTACGGATCAGCCGGCCGGTCCGACGACCTGCAACGGCTACACAAAGGGCCAACACGGCGTCATCAACGTGTACTGCGGCGGGGGCGCCAAAGCCAAGGGCACCATCGGCAGCGATGAGTTCACGATGAAAGGCGGTTCCTGCCTGCAGGGGGCCACGTTCATCTCGGTCAACGTCGGCGTCCTCGTCGGACCGGACTTCGTCGGCGCGCCGCCGGACTACTTCGGCCTCGTGCTCAAGCCGGCGTCCGGACCGTTCACCGACGCCTCGGCGACGATCGACACGGTCGGTACGCCGCACGCGATCACCGTGGCCGGTTCGCTGAACGACGACCTGAAGAGCGGCAAGTTCACCGGCACCGACGGCAGCCTGGCCGTGTCCGGGACGTTCAACTGCTGATGACCGAGCCGGCGCCGCAGTGTTGGTTGCTCGACGACGTGACCGTCGAGCAGTCGCCGGTCGCCGGTCGGGGGTTGTTCGCCGCAGCGCCCATACCGCAGGGTACGGCCGTGTCGCGCCTGGGTGGTCGACTCTGTTCTACAGCCGAGCTGCACACCTTGTTGGACGGCCCGGACTACGTCGACAGCATCACCGTCGACGACGACTCTCACCTGCTGCTCGCACCGGGCAACCGCAACCGGTACGGCAACCACAGCTGCGAGCCGAACCTGTGGTGGACCGACGCCTACACGCTCAGCGCCCGGCGCGACATCGCCGCCGGCGAGGAACTCACCAACGACTACTCGACCAGTACGGCCGATCCGCAGTTCCTGTTGCGCTGCCACTGCGAGAGCTACCGCTGCCGGCAGATGGTGACCGGTGACGACTGGCGCATCCCGCAACTGCAGCGCGCCTACGCCGGGCACTGGCCGCCCTACCTGCAAAGGCTGATCGACGCGTTATGACGGCAGTTCGGCCCGGTGCAGGGCCACGATGCCGCCGGTGAGATTGCGCCAGTGCACGTCGATCCAGCCAGCGGCGGCCAGCTGCCGGGCGAGGTCGACCTGCGCCGGCCAAGCCCGGATCGACTCGGCCAGGTAGCCGTACGCCTCGGGATTGGACGACACCCGCCGAGCGACGGCCGGCAGCGCCCGCATCAGGTAGTTCAGGTACAGCCACCGGAACAGTCCGAACGTCGGGCGGCTGAACTCGCAGACCACCAGCCGTCCGCCCGGACGGACGACCCGGGCCATCTCGCGTAGCGCCTGCCCCGGGTCGGCCACGTTGCGCAGCCCGAACGAGATCGTCACCGCGTCGAAGGTGCCGTCGCGAAACGGCAGGTGCAGCGCGTCGCCGGCGACGAGCGGCACGTCGCGCCGATCGCTCCGGGACCGCCCGGCCTGCAACATGCCGATCGAGAAGTCGCAGCCGACGGCGTAAGCCCCGGATCGAGCGAGCTCGACCGTCGACACCGCCGTGCCGGCCGCCAGATCGAGCACCCGCTCGCCCGGCTTCAACTCGAGCGTCTGACGGGTACGCCGGCGCCACCGGCCGTCCTGGCCGAAGGACAGCACCGTATTGGTGCGGTCGTAGCTACGGGCCACGGCGTCGAACATCGCCGCGACGTCTCCGGGCTGTTTGGCCAAGCTCGCACGGTTCGTCACGACACGGGTCTTCCCACGAGCGGCATCAGCCGCACGTCGGTCCCGCAGCTCACGCAGTGCACTCATCGCGGCACATTGTGCCGGACCGGCCTGTGACCCCCGTGATCACCCGATGTGAACCCTGGCGGCCGGTTCGGACGTCCGTGCTCGTTTGCGCGCGATTCACCAGGAATTAAGCACATGCGGGCCGCCCCGGACAGATGCCCCACGAGATGCTCACCCTGACCCAACTCCCCCAGCCAGAAGGGCTGCCCCCATGCCTGAATTCACCCGCCGCCGCTTCCTGGGTAGTGCCGCCGCCGCGACCGGGGTCGGCGCGGCTGCCGCGCTGCTGCCGACCAGCGTGCAGAAGGCGCTCGCGACGCCGCCGAACCGGCCGGGTCGATGGAGCGACATCAAGCACGTCGTGTTGCTCATGCAGGAGAACCGCTCGTTCGACCACTACTACGGCACGCTGTCGGGGGTGGCCGGCTTCGACGACCCGAAGGCGATCACCCTCTCGACGGGCAAGTCGGTGTTCTACCAGCCCGACTCGGTTAACCCGGACGGCTACCTGCTGCCGTTCCGCCTCGATACGCACAGCACGAACTCGCAGGCCATCCCGTCGACGTCGCACGCGTACTCGGTGCAGCACCAGGCGTGGAACGCCGGCAAGATGGACCAGTGGCTGCCGGCGCACCGGGCCGCCGACAAGGCCAACGGGCCCTACGTCATGGGCTATCACACCCGCGAGGACCTGCCGTTCCAGTACGCCCTGGCCGACGCGTTCACGATCTGCGACCACTACCACTGCTCGGTGCAGGGCCCGACCTGGCCCAACCGGCTCTACTGGATGAGCGGCACCAACGACCCGAACGGCGGCCACGGCGGGCCGATCACATCCAACTCGCTGCCGAACGGCCCGTACACGTGGACGACCTACGCC
>DASXYE010000038.1:0-6566 GCA_036502695.1 Jatrophihabitantaceae bacterium | reverse complement strand
GCAGCAGGTACTGCAGGTAGTCGTGCCGCGAGCCGCCGCCCAAGGCGCCGCCGAACACGTACACGAACAGCAGCAAGAAGATGATCGGCTGGATGGTCACGTCGATCAGCTGCTCGGGCGTGCGCATCGTTTTGATCAGGTTGCGTCGGGCGAGGGCCACGGCGTGCCGGATCGTGCGCTTGGCGCCGCGCTGGGCCGGCTGGATGGCCGGGGGCACCGCTCGCGGCGGCGCGGTGAGAACGGCGGTCATGCCGCCACCTCCTCGTGGTCGGTGTGCCGGCCGGTGAGGGTGAAGAAGACCTCGTCCAGGCTGGGCAGGTGCAGGGACAGTTCGGTGACGGCGATGCCGGCGGCCTGCAGCCGCTGGACGGTGAGGCCGAGGGCGGTGTCGTCCTTGACCGGGACGGTCAGCACGCCGCGTCCGGGTGACTCGGGTGGCCCGTCGCCGACGGCGGCCAGGATGGAGTGCACCTCGTCGAGGCGCCCGATGTCGGACGGGCGGACCTTCATGCGCTGGCCGCCGACGATGTGCTTGAGGCCGTCGGGGGTGTCGTGGGCGATGACCTGGCCGTGGTCGATCACGGTGATCTCGTCGGCCAGGGCGTCTGCCTCCTCGAGGTACTGCGTGGTGAGCAGCACGGTCGAGCCGTCGGTGACCAGGCTGCGCACGACGTCCCACATGTCCTCGCGCTTGGCCGGGTCCAGGCCGGTGGTCGGCTCGTCCAAGAAGATCACCGACGGCCGGCCGACCAGCGACGCGGCGAGGTCCAGCCGCCGGCGCATGCCGCCGGAGTACGTCTTGGCCGGCCGGCCGGCGGCCTCGGTCAGGTCGAACCACTCGAGCAGCTCCGCGGCCCGGGCCTTGGCGGCCGGCGTGGGCAGGTCGAGCAGCTGGCCGATCAGCACCAGGTTCTGGGTGCCGGTCAGGTCCTCGTCCACGGACGCGTACTGCCCGGTGAGCCCGACGTTCTGGCGCACCTGCTGGGCCTCGCGTGCCACGTCGAAGCCGGCGACCCGGGCGGTGCCGGAGTCGGCGCGCAGCAGCGTCGCGAGGATGCGGACGGCGGTGGTCTTGCCGGCGCCGTTCGGGCCGAGGACACCGAGCACGGTGCCTTCCCGGGCCGCGAGATCGATGCCGGCGAGGGCTTGGGTCTTTCCGAAGCGCTTGGTGAGCCCTTCGGCTTCGATGGCGTAGTTCGTCATGGCGATCACTGTGGGGGGCCGGGCTGGCAGCGCCCGCACACCGGACTGGCACGCGCTGGCACCGGCTGACACGCCCCTGACACGGGCTGCCCTGCACTGATACGGCGCTGGCACGGGGCTGGCATCGAGCCCGCCGCTAAGGGCCTTAGTCCCGGAAATCCCGGGCCTAGGACAGATCTGAGGTGCCCGGACGGCAGAACTAAGTGTCCTTCCCGATGCGGGGCCTGGGGCCTTACCCGGAATCTAGTAACTACCAAGCCAACCGGGGAAACGAACCAAGGAGAGCCGAGACATGAACACCACTCTGAACGCCGCATTCGCCTCCGACCGCCAGCACCAGCTCATCACCGCGGCCGCCGAGTACCGGCGCGGCAGCACGGTCAGCCACCGCCGCAGCCACCGCGTCTCGGCCTTCCTGAAGGACCTCGCCGCGGCGTCGCGGTGACCCCGAATGTCCCGCCAAGACGCGGGAGGCGGATCGCAACCTAGGCCGCCAGTCAGTCGGATCCCCGATTGGCTGGCGGCCTTCGTGTGTCCCATGCGGTTTTGGTCATGAGTGCGGCGATACGACGACTGGTGACCAAAACCGAGGAGGCACGGGCCGTCCGGATACGCTGCGGGGCATGTCCCGTCCTGATGGCCGCGCGCCTGATCAGCTCCGTCCGGTCACGATCACGCGGTCGTGGCAGAAGTACGCCGAAGGTTCGGCCCTGGTCGAGTTCGGCGAAACGAAGGTGCTGTGCGCCGCCTCGGTGGTCACCGGCGTGCCGCGCTGGCGCAAGGGCAGCGGCCTGGGCTGGGTCACCGCCGAGTACGCGATGCTGCCCCGGGCCACCCTCACCCGCAACGACCGCGAGTCGGTCAAGGGCCGCATCGGCGGCCGCACGCACGAGATCTCCCGGCTGATCGGCCGCTCGCTGCGGGCCGCGATCGACCTGTCGGCGCTCGGTGAGAACTCGATCTCGATCGACTGCGACGTGCTGCAGGCCGACGGCGGTACCCGCACGGCGGCGATCACCGGGGCGTACGTCGCCCTGGTCGATGCCGTGCGCTGGCTGGCCGGCCAGAAGGCGCTGGCCCGGCCCGACCCGATCGTCAACTCGCTGTCGGCCGTGTCGGTGGGCGTCGTCGACGGCGAGCCCCGGCTGGACCTCATGTACGACGAGGACGTCAAGGCCGAGACGGACATGAACGTGGTCGTCACCGGCGACGGCACGTTCGTCGAGGTGCAGGGCACCGCCGAGGGCGCCCCGTTCCGCCGCGACGAGCTCGACGCCATGCTCGACCTGGCCCTGTCCGGCTGCGCGCAGCTGGCCAAGCTGCAGGCCGAGGCGCTGGGGTGAGACTGCTCCTCGCCACCCGCAACAAGAAGAAGCTGGACGAGCTGCGCCGCATCGTCGCCCCGTTGCTGGACGTCGAGGTCGTCGGCCTGGACGACGTCGATCCCTACGACGAGGTGCCCGAGACCGGCGCGACGTACGCCGACAACGCGCTGCTCAAGGCCCGTGAGGCGGTCAAGCACACCGGGCTGGTCAGCATGGCCGACGACTCGGGTATCGCGATCGACGCGCTGAACGGCATGCCCGGCGTGCTGTCGGCCCGCTGGGCCGGCACCGCCAAGGACGACGCGGCCAACCTGCACCTGGTGCTCCAGCAGTTGGCCGACGTGCCGGACGAGCGCCGCGGGGCGGCCTTCGTCTGCGCGGCCGCCCTCGTCACGCCGGTCGGCGCCGAGACCGTCGTCGAGGGGCACATGCCGGGCCGCGTCGTCCGGGAACCCCGTGGCACCCACGGTTTCGGCTACGACCCGATCTTCGTCGCCATCGGCCGGACCGCGACCAACGGCGAGCTGCCGCCGTCCGAGAAGGACGCGATCAGCCATCGCGGTCAGGCCTTGCGGGCGCTCGTCCCGAGCATCGGCGCCGCACTCGCCGCGCCGCGTTCTTGATCAACAGGGAGGAATGGTCGCTGTAGCAGCCCTCTTTCCCTGTTGATCAAGAAGCGGTGGCCGCGGCCGGCTAGCCCCGGGCTAGGCCGTCTCGCCGGCGGTTCCGTTCTCGGCTTCCCGGCGGGCGCGGGCCCGGCGCTTGCCCTCGTGCATGGCGGCGACCCGGGCGATCGGGATCTCGTGGCCCTCGGCGATCAGCGCGGCGGGCAGCTGCTGCGGCGGCGGCATCAGCTCGCCCCACGGGTCGGCGTCGCCGAGCTGGGCCAAGGCGGTGTGCACGGTGAAGTCGCCGGGCGTGACGTCGTCGACGGCGTCCCAAGGCAACGGGAACGAGACCGGGACGCCCGGGCGCAGCCGCGGGCTGTACGCCGCCACGACGGTGGCCCCGCCGGCCCGGGTGGAGTCCAGGAACACCTTGCCCTCGCGTTCGTCGCGGACGAACGCCGTCGTGGCCAGCGCCGGGTTCAGCCGTTCGGCCCGGGCGGCCAGGGCCCGGGTCGCCGCGGCGACGTCCTCGACCGCCGCCGGCGCAAGCGGCACGAACACGTGCACACCCTTGGCGCCACTGGTCTTCAGCGCGCCGCGCAACCCGAGCTCGTCCAGCGCCGCGTGCACGAGGTGTGCCGCCGCGACGGCCACGCCGAACGCGGCGCCCTCGGGCGGGTCGAGGTCCATGACGAGGTGGGTCGGCACGTCGGTGGCGTCGACCCGGAACAGCGTCGCGTGGTACTCGACGGCCCGCTGGTTCGCGAACCACAGCAGCGTCCGCCGATCGTTGGCCAGCGCGTAGGACACCGTGCGCTTGGACGCCTCGGCCCATACCGGGACGGTCTGCACCCACTCGGGCGTGTACTTCGGCACGTTCTTCTGCATGAACGGCTTCTGCCCGCGCAGCACGCGCACCACCGACAGTGGACGATCGCGCAGCCCGGGCAGCATGCGATCGGCGACGGCGTCCAGGTAGTCGACGAGATCGCGCTTGGTGGCCCCGGCGTCCGGGAACAGCGACTGATCCAGATTGGTCAGCGATACGCCATCGCGTACCTCGTCGGCGGCCACAAAACCCATCGTGCCCCACTGACAGGATGGGTGTCATGACCGAACTGCGCGATCACGACGATGCGGTGGCCTACGCCGGGACGTTGTACGCGGGCGAGCGGGTGCGCCTGCGCGGGACGATCGACTCCGACCTGGCCACGCTGGCCGGGTGGCTGATGGACCCCAGCATCCGGGTGACCCAGACGCGGTACGCGGCCGTGCCGTCCGAGCGGTCGGCGCGCGAGATCGTGTCCGAGTGGTCGAACAACAAGGCCACCGACGTCGGCTTCTCGATCGAGACGCTGGGCGCCGAGCCGACGCTGGTCGGCCACGTCGGCCTGTTCGGTACGGGCAACAAGGACCGGTGCGGCACCGTCGGCATCCAGCTCGGACCGCCTTACCTCGGGAAGGGCTACGGCACCGACGCGATGCGGCTGATCGTCGGCTTCGGCTTTCGCGAGCTCGGGCTGCACCGGATCCAGCTCGACGTGTACGCGTTCAACCTCCGGGCGATCGCCGCGTACCGCAAGGCCGGCTTCGTCGAGGAAGGACGGGCCCGCCAACTCGTCCACCACGACGGGCGCTGGTACGACAACGTCCAGATGTCGATCCTCGAAGACGAGTGGTGGGACGCTAGAGGCTGATCCAGTCGGTCTGCACGACGGTGTCGTCGGCGGTGCGGCAATGCAGCCGGAACCGCTCGGTCGGCGGTGCGGCGGTGAAGTAGCCGACGTCGTTCACGGTGGCGCTCTCGGCCGTGCCGTCGACGCGGCGCAGCTGGATCTCGCCGGCCTGGGCCGGGACGAGCTGCCCGTGCAGCACCTCGCCGACGATCTCGAGCTCGATGGACAGCCGGCTGGCGTCGAAGGTCAGGTAGCGCGACGTGCCGGGCTCGGCCCGGGTGCTCGCGCCGGCCAGGGCGTCCTGCGCCGAGTCGTAGCTGAGCGCCGCCAGCTCGGCGTCGATGTCGTGCCAGGCGAAGGATGCCTTGCCCATCTCGACGAAGCTGGCCGGCACGTCGTCGTGGGTGGCGAGGGCCACCCGGACCGCGCTCAGCAGCGCGTCGTCATCGTCCCACCATGCGCCGGTCACGGCGTGCCCCCTTCCCGGTCGTGATCGCCGGCCCGTCGACGAGCTGGGCCACCGCCGGGCTGCCCCGCAGCTGATCCAGGCAGCGGGCCCGCGACGGGCCGATGCTGCCGACGGGAATGCTCAGGTCGGCACTGATCGAGGCGTAGGGCGGGGGTGGATCGCGCATCAGCAGCGCGAGCAGCCGCCGGCACCGTTCGCCGAGCTCGGCGAACGCCGTCCGCAGCGCGGAATCGCGTTCGTGCGCGATGATCCAGCGGTCGACCTGGGTGGTCTCCTCGTCGGCCGGCAGGTCGAATTCCTCCTGGGCCAGCTGCTTGTCGTTCTGCCACGACACCCGCTGCACCCGGATGCACTCGCGCCGGGTCGTGGTCGCCAGCCAGCCGGGCAGGGCGGCCGGCTCGCGCAACGACGGCAGGTACTCGACGAGGCGCAGCCACACGTTCTGCCCGACGTCGTGCGCATCCACCTCGGAGAGCCGAAAGCGTCGGCAGATCGACCAGACCAGCGGGGCGAACCGTTCGACGATCTCGTCCCACGCCGACTGCTCGCCCTGGCTGGCGCGCGCGACGAGCGCGATGACGACCGGGTCGTCGCGCATCGGTCACTCTCCACAGCATGTCGATCTACCGGACCTGCTGATGGTATGCGCCGCAACCAACGCGTTGACGAGGTGTGCTGCTCGGCACCATGCCGGTGGCCCTCCTGGCTGTCGAACGAGGCATTCTCTGCTCGGACGGAGCCGCTATGCCTCGTTCTGATACATCGCGTTCCGGCGACGTGTCCGGGTTGGGACGACGATCACCCGATGCGTACGTCCGAGCGCCGCCCGCGACCTACCCGTTCGGGCAGGTCGACTGATGCGGCCGAGCCGATACAGTGGGCCCGCCGATAGGCCGGAAATGGGGCCGTACCGGCATGATCATCGCCGAGGGGGCGATGGTGCTGTGGGGGAGGCACTTGTGACGGAAGCAGCGCGTCTGTGGTGGGCCGATAGGGAGCTGCAACGCGACCGGCTGCGCCGGCAGGTCGAGCTCATGACCGAGGCCCGGCCCGAGCTGGCGGTTGCCACCGGGGACTCGGACGACTACGCGGACATGACGCACATGTACCGCGGCGAGACCATCCTGATCCGCGACGCCGACCTGGATCGGGTCAGCGCCGTCGTCCCGGGCGAGGTCGAGGACAGCCTGATCAACGGGGTCAACCTCTATCGGCTGCGTGACGACGACACCGAGACCGCGCTGGCCACCATCGAGTCGCAGTTCGGCGTCGGCATCGCTACCCC
>DASXYE010000037.1:0-8735 GCA_036502695.1 Jatrophihabitantaceae bacterium | reverse complement strand
CCCAGAGTGGCACGATCGGGGACTAATCCGGGTTAGAAGCCCGGGCCGTGCGAGTGCCCGTGGCCGTGGCCGCCGTGCGAGTGGCCGTCCGCGGCGTGCTCGGGCTCCTCGGGCTTGTCGACCACGAGGCTCTGCGTGGTGAGCAGCAGCGACGCCACCGACGCCGCGTTCGACAGCGCCGCCTTGGTGACCTTCACCGGGTCGACGACCCCGGCGGCCAGCAGGTCGCCGAACTCGCCGGTGGCGGCGTTCAGCCCCTCGCTGGCGCCGAGCTCGCGCACCTTGGCGACCACGACGTAGCCCTCGTAACCGGCGTTCGACGCGATCCAGCGCAGCGGCTCGCCCAGGGCGGTCCGCACGATGTTCGCGCCCGTGGCCTCGTCGCCGCTGAGCGACAACCCGTCCAGCGCCGACGACGCGTGCAGCAGCGCCGCCCCGCCTCCGGCGATGATGCCTTCCTCGACGGCGGCACGGGTTGCCGAGATGGCGTCCTCGATGCGGGCCTTGCGCTCCTTGAGCTCGACCTCGGTGGCCGCGCCGACCTTGATCACGCCGACGCCGCCGGCCAGCTTGGCCAGCCGCTCCTGCAGCTTCTCGCGGTCCCAGTCGGAGTCGGTCTCGTCGATCTCCTTGCGGATCTGGGCGATCCGTCCGTCGATCGCGTCCTGACCGGCCGCCCCGTGGGTGAGCGTCGTCGTGTCCTTGGTGACGACGACCCGGCCGGCCTGGCCCAGCACGTCGAGCCCGACCTGGTCGAGCTTGAGCCCGATCTCCGGCGCGACGACCTGGGCGCCGGTGACGATGGCCAGGTCCTGCAGGAACGCCTTGCGCCGGTCACCGAAGAACGGCGCCTTGACCGCGACGACCTTGAACGTCTTGCGGATCGAGTTCACGACCAGAGTGGCCAGTGCCTCGCCCTCGACGTCCTCGGCGACGATCACCAGCGACTTGTTCTCGGCGATCACCTTCTCCAGCAGCGGCAGCAGGTCCGAGATGTTGGAGATCTTCTCGGTGGTGATCAGCAGGTACGCGTCGTCGAGCACGGTCTGGCCGGACTCGGCGTCGGAGATGAAGTACGGCGAGATGTAGCCCTTGTCGAACTGCATGCCCTCGGTGAACTCGAGCTCGGTCGTCAGGGTCTGCGACTCCTCGACGGTGATCACGCCGTCGTTGCCGACCTTGGTGAACGCCTCGCCGATGAGCTGCCCGAGCGTCGGGTCCTGCGCGGAGATCGTCGCCACGTGCGCGATCTCCTGCTCGCCCTGGACCGGGGTGGCCGCCTTGTCCAGCGCCTCGTTGACCGCGCCCACCGCGGCGTCGATGCCGCGCTTGAGGGCCGTCGGGTTGGCGCCGGCGGCGACGTTCTTCAGGCCGGCGCGGACGAGCGCCTGGGCCAGCACGGTGGCGGTGGTGGTGCCGTCACCGGCGACGTCGTTCGTCTTGGTGGCCACCGACTTGGCCAGCTGGGCGCCCAGGTTCTCGTACGGGTCGTCCAGGTCGACCTCGCGCGCGATGGTGACACCGTCGTTGGTGATCACCGGCGGGCCGAACGACTTGTCCAGGACGACGTTGCGGCCGCGCGGGCCGAGCGTGACCTTGACCGTGTCGGCGAGCTTGTCGACGCCACGCTCCAGCGCGCGCCGCGCGTCCTCGTCGAAGCTGAGGATCTTCGGCATTGATATCCCTTCTGCGCAACGGATAACGCCCCGGGCACGCGTGAGCGCGGCCGGGGCGTTACCGAGTCGCGTTACTTTTCGATGATCGCCAGGACGTCGCGCGCCGACAGGACGAGGTACTCCTCGCCGGCGTACTTGACCTCGGTGCCCCCGTACTTGCTGTAGAGCACGACGTCGCCGACTGTGACGTCGAGCGGCACGCGGTTGCCGTTGTCGTCGAAGCGGCCCGGGCCGACGGCGATGACCGTGCCCTCCTGCGGCTTCTCCTTGGCGGTGTCCGGAATGACGATGCCCGAGGCAGTCGTCGTCTCGGCCTCGTTGGCCTGAACGACGAGACGGTCCTCGAGCGGCTTGATGCTGACCTTCGTGGCGGTCACGGCGGATCTCCCCTTCTCGGGTCTAGCTGTCTGAGTCGTGGCCCTGCTGCCGTCGCGGGGATCAGCGGAGTCACCAATTGGCACTCTAACGCGGCGAGTGCCAACCCACCAACACCGGGGGGACTACTTGAAGGTCTGGTGGCTCCAGTTGTTGCCGCCGTCGGTGGTCGTGTAGATCGTCGAACCGTCGGCGGACACCCACCGCCCGGTGGTCGGGCTCTCGAAGCCGAGGAACCCGGCCGCGCCCTTGGCTGCGCCCGTGGTCTTGTCGGTGGCAACCCGCGTCCACTGCTGACCGCTGTCGGTTGTTCGCACGAGCTGACCGGGCACGGAGCAGAACACGGTCGACGAGTCGATGGCGGCGAACGGCCGGCCGGCGCTGTCGGCCGGTACCCCGGTCACGGGGGTGAAATTGCTGCCGTCGTCGGCCGACACCATCAGCGTGGGCGCCTTGCTGCCTGACGAAATGCACATCACCACGAGCGAGCCGTCCGCGGCGGCCGTCACCGAGTTGAGCGATCCGGAAGTGGGGCACGGAGACGCGTGCGGAGTCCACTTGATCCCGTTGTCGGTGGACGCGTAGAACGTGTCGCCGTTCGCGGCCGAAACGTAGGCCCGGCTGAGTGCCCGCACGACCGGAGCCCGGACGGTCGCCTTCGTCGGCAGCGCGGCCGCCTTCCAGGACAGCGTGCCGACCGAGGCGATCTCGAGCCGATCGGCGGTGACCCGCAGGGCGGTGCCGTTCGCCACCTCGAGCGACGTCGTGTCGCCGCCGTTGTCAGGCTTCCACGTCTGACCGCCGTCATTCGTCAGGAACAAGGCGCCCGGGCCGAACGCGTAGCCGACGTGCTGATCGGCGAACCGCAGGTGGTCCACGCACGGAGTCACATCGCAGGCCGCCCGGACCTGCGCCGGGGGATTCGGCGTGCTGACCCAGTTCTTGCCGTCGTCGTCGCTGCGCAGCACGGCGTCGCACTGGCCGGGCGTGCCGTCCAGACAGTCGCCCTGGCCCAGCGCCCACGCGTGGTTGGCCACGAAGGTCAGGTCGACGACGCGGAACTTGTCCGGCACGTCGCCGCCCATCTTGCCCACCGAGGGTGACGACCCGGACGTCGGGCCGGTCGCGAGCAGCGAGGGCTGGTCGGTCGGGTTCTGCGACGCCGTCGCCGTACGGCCGGACCGTTGCTGGTCGGCATCGGCGGCGTGCTTGTCCGAGTGCTTCAGCTGCACGAGCCCGACGATCGTGGCCACGACCGCGATGACCGACGCCGCGGCGACCGCCGGCAGCATCCAGCCCCGCCAGTGCCGGGGGCCGCGCGGTTCGTGCACCCAGCCCGGGTGGTCGGCTTCGGCGATGATCCGCTCGGCCAGCTGGTTGCCGTCCGGTGCCTTGCGGGCGCGCTCGGCGAGGCTGGCCCGCAGGACGTCCTCGATGTCGAAGTCGTCGTTCATGCCTGCCTCCCCTCGGCGTCGGCGTCGGCGCTGTTCAGGGCGTTCTCGCGCAAGGTCTCTTCCCGCAGGGCCGCCAGCCCCCGGCTGATCAGGCTGCGGACCGTGCCGAGTCGGCAGCCTAGGCTCTCGGCGATCTGCTCGTCGGCGAGGTCTTCGAAGAACCGCATGACCAGGGCCGCCCGCTGCCGATCCGGCAGGGTGGTCACCAACCGCCATACCAGGTCGCGATTGGTGACCTCGACGCCGATATCGCGCCCGTCGATGCGCTCGGGCACCTCGTCGACGACCAGCTCACGGCTGGACGGCCGCCGGCGCTGGTTGAGGAAGCCGTTCACCATCGAACGCCGCACGTAGGCCATCGGCACGTCAGCGGCCTGCACCCGGTCCCATTTCGGGAACAACCGCACGAACGTCTCTTGCACCAGGTCCTCGGCCGCCGTGGAATTGCCGGTCAGCAAGTACGCCGAGCGCAGCAACGTCGCCGTCTGTTCGCGCACGAACTGCGCAAACACGGCGTCGTTGTCCATGCACTCCTCCCGCGCAGGGCCGCTCGAGACGCGGGTCAGCACCTCGCTGAGCTCCACGATCGCATGCCGCGGGGCGGACGCACGCGACGGCCCCCGGCCACGCCGGGGCGGCGCCACATCTGGCGCACCGAGCACGAGTGTCACGTGAACGTTGACACGCCGCGGTCGGAAACGGTTGCACTCTGCATCAGGTTCGGTGCACGACCTCGGTCACCGGCAGTGCCGAATCGGCCGGCAGATCCAGCGCCGACGGGGCCACGCCCTGGGTCACGAGCTGGGTCCCGAGTGCGGCCACCATCGCGCCGTTGTCGGTGCACAGGCCCGGACGGGGCACCCGCATCCGCAATCCGGCCTTCTCGCACCGTTCGGCGGCCAGCGCCCGCAGCCGCGAGTTCGCCGCGACGCCGCCGCCGATCAGGACGTAGTCGACGCCGCTGTCCCGCGCCGCGCGGACCGCCTTGGTGGTCAGCACGTCGGCCACCGCCTCCTGGAAGCTGGCCGCCACGTCTTTGACCGGGACGCGCTCGCCGGCCCGCTCGCGGGCCTCGACCCAGCGAGCCACCGCCGTCTTCAACCCCGCGAAGGAGAACGCGTAGGGGTTGTCGGCCATCGCCCGGGGAAACGCAATCGCGTCGGGGTCGCCCTCGCGGGCCAGCTTGTCGATCGGCGGGCCGCCCGGAAACGGCAGGCCGAGCAGCCGGGCCACCTTGTCGTAGGCCTCGCCGGCGGCGTCGTCGACGGTGGCGCCCAGCTCGGTGACGTCCGGGCCGCCGACCCGCGGCACAAGCAGCAGCGACGAGTGCCCGCCCGACACGAGCAGCGCCACGCAGGGCTCGTCGAGCGGACCGTTCTCGAGCAGGTCCACCGCCACGTGCGCGGACAGGTGGTTGACGCCGTACAGCGGCTTGTCCAGCGCCAGGGCGTACGCCTTGGCCGCGGCGACGCCCACCAGCAGCGCCCCGGCCAGCCCGGGGCCGGCCGTCACCGCGATCGCGTCGACGTCGCTCGGCGTGATGCCGGCGGTGGCGCAGGCCCGGTGCACGGTGGGCACCATCGCCTGCAGGTGCGCGCGGCTGGCCACCTCGGGCACGACGCCGCCGAACCGGGCGTGCTCGTCGACGCTGCTGGCGATGGCGTCGGCCAGCAGGGTCGTGCCCCGGACGATGCCCACGCCGGTCTCGTCGCAGGACGTCTCGATGCCGAGCACCAGGGGTTCGTTCAGATCAGAGAGCACGTCGCATCACCACCGCGTCGACCCGCCCGCCGTCGTAGTAACCCCGGCGCACGCCCACCTTGACGAACCGGGCTCGTTCGTACAGCCGCTGGGCGCCCGGGTTGTCCACCCGGACCTCGAGGAACGCCTCGACCGCGCCTCGGCGCCGGGCCTCGTCGAGCAGCATGGCCAGCAGTCGCGCGGCGATCCCCTGCCGGCGGGCCGCCGGAATGACGCCGACGGTCAGGATCTCGGCGCTGTCGGCGACGATGCGCACCCCGGCCCAACCCAGCAGCGACTGGTTCTCGTCGACGGCGGTCAGGTAGTGGCGATGCCGCTTGTCGGCCAGCTCGTCGCGGTAGCCGTCGGCCGTCCACGCCTCGGCGCCGAACAGCTCCTGCTCGTACGGCATGAGCGCGGTGATGTGCGCCCGGGTCATTGGGACGACGTCGACGGTCATCATTGCGAAACCGCCTTGCGCGCGCCGGGTTCGACGGCATCGGGTCGGCGCAGGTACAGCGGGGTGAGCGCCTCGGTCGGCGCATTCGCTCGAATCCGCGGCGCGGCCAGCCGGACCAGGGCGGTGGGATCCGGGTAGTCGACGTCCAACAATGGCAGGCCCAATACGTCGGCGTACAGTCGCGCGCCGGCGCCGGCCATGACCGCACTGTCCACTGTGGACACATCGGCCGGCTTGGCGACATCCGGGCCGTCGACCCGAACGCCGTCGGCGTACCGGGCCCAGAACACCTCACGCCGACGGGCATCGGTCGCCACGAGAGTCCGGCCTTCGGACGGTGCCGCGCTCGACGGTGCCGCCGCGGCGATCGCGTCCAGCGAGCACACGCCGTAGGCCGGAACGGTCAAGGCGTCAGCCATCGCGGCCGCGGTGACCAGCCCGACGCGCAGGCCGGTGAACGGTCCCGGGCCGACGCCGGCCACGATCGCGTCGAGGTCACCGGGAGCCGCTCCGGCATCGGCCAGGCACTCGGCGATCGACGGGGCCAGCCGCTCGCCGTGGGCCCGGGCATCGACGGTCACCCGCTGAGCCAAGGCGCGCACGGCATCGTCCACGGCGACGACGGCCGCGGTGACGGCAGCCGACGACGTGTCGATGGCCAGGACGAGCACGAGGAATCAGCCTACTGATCAGGCCAGGGCGGCAGCTCGTTCGGCCCAGTCGCCGCCGTGCGGGTGCAGCGTCACCGTCCGCTCGTCCGAGTCGGCCGCCCGCTCGACGGCGATTTCCAGACGTGCTTCGGCTAGCTGCTCGACCAGCCCGGTACCCCACTCGACGGCCAGCACCGAGTCGGCCAGGTCGACGTCCAGATCCAGGTCGTCCACCTCGTCCAGCGAATGCAGCCGGTATGCGTCGACGTGGACGAGCGGCAGCCGGCCGCCGCGGTGCACCCGGGCGATGACGAACGTCGGCGACACGACCGGTCCGCGAACCCCCAGTCCCCCACCGATTCCTTGCACGAGCGCGGTCTTGCCGGCGCCCAGGGGTCCGGACAGTACGACGAGGTCGCCGGCCCGCAGCACGCCGGCCAGCTTCGCTCCGTACGCGTGCGTATCGTCCAGGGTCCGCAGGATCACCCGGCTCGCCACCACTTGGACCGTCGACGGCCGGCGTCGTCAAGGGCCGAGGCGATCAGCCGATCCAGCGCGTCACTGACGATCTCGGGGAATTCCATCAGCGCGACGTGTCCGGCCTGCGGCACCACGACCAGCTCGGCCTTGGGCAGGGCGTCGGCCATAGCCTGGCTGTGCGTGAGCGGGGTGAGCGTGTCGCGCTCGCCGCAGATGATCACCACGTCGGTGTCGGCCAGCACCGGCAGGGCGGCGAGCTTGTCGTGCGACATCAGCGCCGGGTAGAAGTCGGCGATCACCTCGATGCGGGTGGCCGCGATCATGTTGGTCAGGAACTCGACCGTCGCGGCCGGAACGTCCTTGCTACCAAAGCTCAATCGCCGGGTGAACATCCAGGCGATGTCGGTGCCGACGGCGCGCCCTCGCTCGACGAGGTTGGCCTGCCGCCGGGCGCCGCGCAGTAGCAACGGCATCAGCGGGCCCTTGATCCTCGCGAGCAGCGCGGGCAGTCCGAGCGTCACCGACGCCATGTCGCCGGCCGACGTCGCGATCAGCACGACCCCGGCCACCCGGGCGCCACCCCGGCGCGACGCCGGCGCGGTGAACAGCTCGGGGTGCTGGTCGGCCAGCGCCAGGACCGTCATGCCGCCCATCGAGTGCCCGATCAGCACGATCGGGCCGGCCGGCACCAGCGTCTCGAGCACGGTGTGCAGGTCGCGGCCGAGCTGGTCGATGGTGGCCAGCTGCGGGTCACCGTGCTCGGAACGGCCGTGGCTACGTTGGTCGAAGAAGATCATCCGGACGTCGTCGCGCGCCAGGGCCTGCCGCTGGAAGTAGAACGACTGCGAGTTGAGCGTGTAGCCGTGCACGAAGACGACGGTCAGCGGCGCATCGACCGGGCCGACCTCCTCGTAGTACAGCCCGGTGCCGTCATCGGCCACCACCGTGCCGTGCCGGTCGCACGGCAGCGGCGGGAACTCCGGCTCATCCGCGCCTCTTCGCCGTCGGCGGGCGGCGGTGCGACGCTGGACGACCACGGCGGCGACAGCGGTGGCCGTGGCGGCGCCGCCGACCACCCCGCCGATGACGCCGGCGCGCTTCTTGCTCACGCGATACCGCCGCGGTAAGTGCGCACGACACGGGGACCGATGCGAGTCACGACCTCATAGTGGATGGTGTCGAGCACGTCGGCCCAGTCCTGGGCGGTGGGTTCTCCGTCACGTCCCGGGCCGAACAGCACGGCGATGTCGCCGGCCGCGACGGGATCGTCGCCGACGTCGACCACGACCTGATCCATGCTGACCCGGCCGCTGATCCGGTACCGCCGCCCGTTGATCGCCACCGGGGCCACGTTCGACGCGGCGCGCGGGATGCCGTCGGCGTACCCGAGCGGCACCAGGGCGAGCGTCGTCTGCTGCGGCGTCGTGTAGGTGTGCCCGTAGCCGACGCCTTCGCCGGCCTGGACGCGCTTGGCCAGTGCCACCTGGGCGCGCAGGGTCATGGCCGGCGTGAGCCCGTAGTCGCCGGGGACGGGCGTCAACCCGTAGATCGCGATGCCCGGACGTACCAGGTCGAAGTGCGACTCGGGCATGGTGAGCGTGGCCGCCGAGTTGGCCAGGTGCCGCACGCCCGGTTCGAGACCCGCCGCGGTGACCACGTCCAGCGCCTCGTGGAACGCCGCGACCTGGCGGTCGTTGGTGGGATGGCCGGGCTCGTCGGCGTGCGCGATGTGGCTCCAGACGCCGACGACGTCCACCTCGCCGGCCGCCTGGGCCTTGGCCGCGGCGTCGACCAGGTCCGGCCAGTCGTGGCGGTAGCTGCCGCCCCGGGACAGCCCGGTGTCGATCTTGAGGTGGATACGCGCCGGGCGGCCTTCGTTGCGCGCGGCCGCCGCCACCAC
>DASXYE010000036.1:0-12152 GCA_036502695.1 Jatrophihabitantaceae bacterium | reverse complement strand
GAGGAGCGTGCCGATGGAAGTCCAGCAGCAAGTCGCGATACCGGTCAACGGCACGGAGCGCGTCGTCGGTGACCTCGCCGTGCCCGCGAACGCCCTCGGCGTCGTGGTGTTCGCCCACGGCAGCGGCAGCAGCCGGCACAGCCCGCGCAACCGGGACGTCGCGGGCGCGCTCGTCGAGCGCGGCCTCGCCACCCTGCTCATGGACCTGCTCACCGAACGCGAGGACGCCGATGATCGGCGTACAGGCAGGCTGCGCTTCGATATAGGCCGGCTCGCGCCGCGACTGCGCCTGGCCACGAGCGAGGTGCTCGCGAACCCGACCACCGCGGCCCTGCCGGTGGATTACTTCGGTGCCAGTACCGGCGCGGCGGCCGCGCTGCTGGCCGCGAGCCGCGACGACCGGGTGCGCGCCGTCGTGTCGCGGGGCGGACGGCCCGATCTGGCCGGCAATGCGCTGCCTGTCGTGCGTGCCCCGACGCTTCTCGTCGTCGGCGGCGAGGACCCGGTCGTGCTCGATCTCAATCGGCAGGCGTTCGATGCGATGGGGTGCGAACGCGACCTCGTTGTCGTACCCGGCGCGACCCACCTGTTCGAGGAACCCGGCGCGCTGGAGCAGGTGGCCGCCGCCGCGGGCGACTGGTTCGCTCGCCACCTCGCCGCGTCCCGGCCCGGTCCGACGTGAGCGACGCTGCCGACCCGCGTCGGTGGAAGGCACTGTCCGTCTGTCTCGTCGGCGGGTTCATGGTGCTCCTCGATGTCTCGATCGTGAACGTCGCGTTGCCGTCGATGCGGACCGGGCTGCAGGCCTCGCAGAGCGACCTGCAGTGGGTGCTGTCGGGATACGCGTTGACGTTCGGTCTGGTGCTGGTGCCCGCGGGCCGGCTCGGCGACGTGCGCGGACGACGGGTGATGTTCGTGGCCGCGCTGGCGCTGTTCACCGCGTCCAGTGCGGCCTGTGGCGCCGCTCCAGGCAGCGCCTGGCTGGTCGCCGCCCGTCTCGTCCAGGGTTTGGGCGGAGGATTGCTGACTCCACAGATCAACGGCCTGATCCAGGAACTGTTCTCCGGCAAGGAACGTGGCCGGGCGTTCGGCCTGTTCGGTGCGGTGGTGGGCATATCCACGGCGATCGGCCCGCTGCTCGGTGGCCTGCTGATCGAGGCGTTCGGCACCGATGACGGATGGCGGTGGGTGTTCTACGTGAACCTGCCGATCGGCGTGGTCGCGATGCCGCTCGCCTGGCGGCTGCTGCCGCAGCGGGCCGCGGGCGCGCGGCGTCGCCACGACTTCGATCCGGTCGGTGTGCTGCTGCTCGGCACCGGGGTCGTCGCGTTGCTGTTGCCGTTCGTTCAGGAGCAGCAGTGGTCCGGGCCGGGCAAGTGGCTGCTCGTGCCGGGCGCGGTGATCCTGCTCGTCGCGTTCGTAGCCTGGGAAGTCCGCTACGCGCGACGCGGCCGCGAACCACTCGTCGAGCTCTCGTTGTTCCGGCTGCGCTCGTACTCGTTCGGCTCGTCGCTGATCACGCTGTATTTCGCGGGATTCACTCCGCTGTTCTTCGTGTTCACGTTGTACCTGCAGGT
Source organism: Jatrophihabitantaceae bacterium (assembly GCA_036502695.1). GTDB lineage: Bacteria > Actinomycetota > Actinomycetes > Mycobacteriales > Jatrophihabitantaceae > DASXRA01. The sequence goes on along the minus strand of DASXYE010000036.1, from coordinate 10,575 downwards.
CGGGCTGCGCTACTCGGCGTTGCTGGCGGGCCTGGCAATCACCCCGTTCGCCGTCGGTTCAGGTATCGCCGCGCGGCTCGGCGGGCAGATCGTCTACCGGTTCGGACGGGTACTGGTCGTCGGCGGGCTCGCACTGGTGGCTGTCGGCCTGGCCGCGTCGATCCTCGCCGTACATCTGGCGCCTACTCACGAGACTCCCTGGGCCACCCTCGCCCCGCTATTCGTGGCCGGCTTCGGTGGCGGTCTGGTGATCACACCGAACCTGACGCTCACCCTGTCGCAGGTGCCCGTCCCCCGAGCCGGCACCGCGGGCGGACTGCTGCAGACGGGTCAGCGGATCGGCGCCGCCGTCGGCATCGCCGCCGTCGGATCGGTGTTCTTCGCCCGGGTGGCCGCCAACCACGGCGGCCCGGGCTACGCCAACGCCTACCAGCACGCTGTCCTCGTGGCGCTCGCGTTCGTCGTGGCAGCCCTGAGCGCCGCGGTGCTCGACGTCGCGGTCGATCGCCGCCGCTCGCGCGACGCTTGACCGCAGGAAGGACCCCTGCGGTGCCTGATCGGAGGTTTCGACCAATGCGATTTCGGGATAGACCCCGGTTGGCTGAATAGGCAGCCCACACTCCGGAGCGCGCGCCCCGGACTGCTGACAGGAGGCTGCTGGTGCAGTCTTTGACATTGTTCGACCACCCTCCGCTCGCCATGCCCGTCGAGGTACGGGGCTATCACATCGATCTCGAACTGGTCCGCGACCGCGCAACGCTGACCTTGGCCGGCGATCTCGACGCAGCGGCGACCAACACGTTGCGCAGCCTGCTGTCGTGCATCGAGCGTGTTCCCGGGCCGGTGCACGTACGCGCCGACGCCGTGCTGGGTGCTGACCTGGATGCGTTCGATCCGCTGCTGAAAGCAGCACAGGGTCGCCGTACGCACGGGCTGCCCGGGGTCTGGGTCGAGTCCGTCAGCGAGGCCGTGGTCGATCTGTTCGGCGCGCTCGGCATTTCGGCCGGACCACCCGTGCACCTCGACGGTTCGCGTTGACCAGCCGTGCCGAGGGGAGACCGGCTGCGGAACTCGACCTGGCGCTACGGGGCTCGTCTCAGGTCGCGGTTGGCCAGGTCCAACAGGCCGGCCGCCGCACACGCTGCGGCACTCACCCCTAGGACGACGTTGGGTGCCGTATGGGGCAAGGCCATCGCCCCGATCGCTGCGCCGACGGGCGCGGCGCCGGCCAGCAAACCGCGTTGGCGTCCGAACATGACGCCGTGGGCCGACGGGTCGGTCCATCGTTGGAGCGCGCTGGTCTCGACCGCGGTGTACGGGCCCCACACCGCACCGCCGGCCAGGAAGATTGCCGCGGTGGCGACGGCGCTGTGCAGGAACGCGACGGGCAGCATGACCAGGCCCCAGATCAGCGCGCCGCAGGCGTTGACGCGACCGGGATGTCGTCGGGCCAGCGGCGCCGCGAGGGCCAACGTCGCGACGGCTCCGGCGCCGAACAACGTCCAGAGCAGGCTGTAGGTGCCGTTGCCGGCGTGCAGCTGGTTGCGGACGAAGGACGGGCTCGCGGTTTCGAACGGTCCGTACAGCAGGTAGTACGCGGTAGACAGCGCGAGGATCGCGACGACCGGCGCGGCCCGGGTCGGTGCGTCGAACGCCGATCGGGTGGGCCGCCGCGTTCCCACCGAGGGTCCGGCGGTGGGCAGCCGCCAGGTCAGGACGAGCGCGATCACGAGCAGCCCGACCGGCACGCTCAGGCTCCAGGCCAGGCCGAGCACGGCGAGCGCCGGGCCGACGAGCGCCGGCGCGACGAGCAGGGGCAGCTGGTCGCTGAGCGCCACCACGGCGTTCGCCCGGCCCAGCCGATCCTCGGACACCAGCCGCGGCGTCAGCCAACGGACGCCGGCGTAGCTGGCCGGCGAGAGCGCCCCGGAGATGGCGCCCAGGATCAGCACCGGGACAAGGGGTAGCCGTCCGGTGTGCGCGAACCCCAGCAAGATCATCATCAATACCGCGCGGCCGGCCAGGTCGACGGCGATCACCGGACGAGCGCCCCATCGATCCACGGCTCGGCCGGCGAGTGGGCCGCAAAGGAGGGTCGGCAGGCGCAGCCCGACGACCACGAGAGCCGTTTGCCAACCGGCCCAGCCAAGCGGCGCGGCGAGCCACAGCACCAGCAACAACACGAAGCTGTCGGCGGTCGAGCCGAGCAGTGCGACCACGCTCAGCGTCCAGATCCTGGTCGGCCGAGTGCGTCGCGCCGGACCCGGGCGGGCGGTCAGCGCCAGGCCTTGATCGGTCACGTCTGCGCCTCGCTCACGCTCCGATCCACCGGGCAGTCCTTGCCGCAGTCCGGCCACGAACAGGTCCGGCACGTCGCGTCGGCTTGTACCCGGGCACGGGGCATCGCCTGCAGCGAAGCAGCCATCGCGTCGATCAGCACATGTTGTTGCCGTTTCGGCAGGGTGCCGAGCAGCTCGGCCACGGACCGGTCCCGGGCGCGTGCCCAACGAGCCAGCCGGGCCGCGCCCCGGCTGGTCACGTGCAGCGGCACAGCCCGGCCCGAGGTCGGGCCGCGACGCAACCAGCCACGCGCGACGAGTCGATCGACGAGCCGCACGGTGCCCGATTGGGTCAGCTCGACCCGCCGGCGCAGCCACTCCACCGAGCGGCCGTCGTGCTGGTGCACCAAGGTCAGCGCAGCCAGCGATCGGGCATCCAGCCCGGCCTCGTCCATCGTCGCCTGCAGCCGATCCTGTGCCGCTATTACCCAAGCCGACACGACATTCGATGCATGCATGACTCATTCATACCCCGGTCGGTCGGCCGGTATGCGCCGATGGGTCGGCCGGATGCTGGCCGAACTGGGCCGGCAATCGACTACATCCTGATCCGCGGCGGCAGCCACGGCCCGACCAGCGTTCCCTTGATCATGCGGACAGGTTCACGGTTCGACGGCAAGCCGTTCCGCGGCGGCGACGACGGCGGGCACGCCGATGCCCGCGGCATCCATCAGTTCGGTCGAGGTGCCGGATCCCGGCATCCCCTCGACGCCCAGGACACTGACGCGCAGGGACTGCGGATGCATGGCCAGCGCTTCGAGGACGGCTGAACCGATCCCGCCGGCGACACGGTGGTCCTCGACGGTGACCAGCCGTCCACCGGTGGCGACGGCGGCTGCGGTCACCGTCTCGACGTCCAGGGGCTTGACGCTGTACAGGTCGATGACTCGCGCCGGGATGCCCAGCTCGGTCAACCGGTCCGCGGCAGCCAGGCAGGTGTGGACCGTGACGCCGGCACCGATCAAGGTGACCTGGTCGGCCGTACCCGCACGCAGCACCTTTGCGCCGCCGATAGGAAACGCCTCGTCGGCGTCGTAGAGCACCGGGTACGCCCCGCGCGTAGTGCGCAGGTACACGACGCCCGGTTGGTCGGCCATCTGCTCGACCAGTCGCGTGCAGCAGTTGGCGTCGGCGGGATAGAGCACCGTCGAGCCATGGATCGCGCGCAGCGCCGCCAGGTCCTCGAGCGCCATCTGCGACGGGCCGTCCTCGCCGATCTCCACTCCGGCGTGGGATCCGCACAGCCGGATGTCGGCCTGGGAGATCGCGGCCATCCGGATGAAGTCGTAGGCGCGGGAGAAGAAGGCGGCGAACGTCGATGCGAACGGGCGGTATCCCCGCGCGGACATTCCCACGGCCGTCGCTATGAGTTGCTGCTCGGCGATGTACATCTCGAAGTAGCGGTCCGGGTAGGCCTTCGCGAACTGCTCGGCACCGGTGGAGTTTGACACCTCCCCGTCCATTGCGACGATGTCGTCGCGGGCACCCAACGCGGTCAGCGCCGCCCCGTACGCCTTACGGGTGGCGACGGCCTCGCCGGTGTCGTAGCGCGGCCACTCGATCGTGGGCCGGCTCGGCTCCGGACGAGGTGGCACGTACGGCGGAGCGAGGCTGATGACCCGCAGCTCGCGCGCACCGCCGAGATCCGCGACGGCCCGAGCCGCCAGCTCGGGCGGCAACGCCTTGCCGTGCCAGCCCTCCTCGTTCTCGATCTCGGGCACGCCGCGGCCCTTGATCGTGCGCGCCAGCACGACGCTCGGACGGTCGTCGTCATGGGCCTCGGCGAGCGCCGTGTCGATGGCCTGCAGGTCGTGGCCGTCGACGACGATCGGCGTGCAGCCGAAGGCGGCGACCCGTCGGGCGTACGCGTCCAGGTCCCATTGCAGCTCGGTGGGTCCGCGCTGACCGAGGCGGTTCACGTCGACGATCGCGGTGAGGTTGCTAAGGCCATGCTGGCCGGCCTTGTCCAGGGCCTCCCAGATCGAGCCCTCGGCCGTCTCGCTGTCACCGCACAGCACCCAGACGTGGCACGGCGCGTGTTCGAGGTCGCGCCCGGCCAGCGCGATGCCCACGCCGATCGGCAGGCCTTGACCCAGCGAACCGGTCGCGACGTCCACCCAGGGCAGGCTCGGCGTCGGGTGGCCCTGCAGCCGCGAACCGAACCGGCGGTACGTCTCGGTCAGCTCGGAATCCGAGATGGCCCCGACGGCCTTGAACACGGCGTAGAGCAACGGTGACGCGTGTCCCTTCGAGAAGATCAGGTGATCGTTGCCCGGCGCTGCGGGATCCGACCAGTCGTAGCGCAGGTGCCGCGACACGAGCACCGCGAGCAGGTCCGCGGCCGACAGGCTCGAGGTGACGTGCCCGGACCCCACGCCCGCGGCGGCCCGGATCGAATCGGCGCGAAGCTGTGCCGCGAGCTCGTTGATCGCGCCCACGTCGAGTGCTTCTCGAGTCATCGTTTCCATGCTGACGCCTCCTGGGTGATGGCCTGAATCAGGCCTGCCCGGATCACCCTCCGGACGAAACGCGGCGCACGGTGCGGGGTGGACCCGGTAGCCCGGTCACTCAGACCGGTATTCGTCGTCCCCGGTCGGTACGGCCTGGGCCTGTTCGACAACGTCGGCCGGTTCGGCTTCGAGGGGCAACGTGTCCGGGTCGGGAGGCCCGAGATCCTCCTCCGTCGGCTCGGGCACCTCGCGGTCGTCGTCGGGTCTGGTCATTGCTGCTCCTCACATGCTCCGGGCCACTACCTGCAGGTCGTGCACCAGCTGCGCGTACGCGTCGTCGCGGTCGTCCGGGTCGGCGCGCAGGATCGACGACGGATGCACGGTGGCGAACGCGGCCTTGACCGCGGTGTCGTCGCCGGCGTACGCGCCGTGTTCCGGCGGCCATTCGAGCGGTTCGCCGCGGTGCTGGGTGAGCCGGAAGGCCGATCCGAACAGCGCCTTCGCGGCTACGGCGCCCAGCGCCACCACGACGTCCGGCCGTATCGCCGACAGCTCGGCGCTCAGCCACGGCCGGCAGGCGGTGACGTGCCGGGCCTCGGGTGTTTGGTGGATGCGCCGCTTGCCCCGCGGCGCCGGCGTCCACCGGAAGTGCTTCACCGCGTTGGTCAGGTACACATCACGTCGCTCGATGCCCGCGTCCGTCAGCGCCCGGTCGAGCACCCGCCCGGCCGGACCTACGAACGGCACGCCCCGGCGGTCCTCCACGTCACCGGGCTGCTCGCCCACCAAGATCGCGCGCGACCGTTTGAAGCCTTGACCGAAGACCGTCTGCGTGGCGTGCTCGAACAGCTCGCAGCCCTGGCAGTCGGCTGCGGCCGCCGCCAGCTCGGGCAAGCTCGCGGTATCGGGGACGAAGGCCGCCGCCGTCTCGGTCATGTCACCAGCGTTCCCGTCGGTGGGTCGGCGGAAACCCGGCCTGCGACACGGGGATGACCGAGAAATCGGACGAATACCCGTGGCTGGTTGCTGGGTAGGCCCGGTACGGGACCTGATCCGGACACGCCGACGTGGGATGGATGGCTGCCGATGAGACGCGTCGTTGCGCTTGCCGCGTGGGCCTACCCGGTGTGGCTGTTGCTGACCTGGACCCTGAGCCTCGAACAGCTGCTGACCGGCCTGGTCGTGGCGCTGGCCCTCGGGCTCGCGTTCGCTCCGCTCGGCGAGGTGGCCCGGCCCTGGCGGCTGCTCGCGCCGCGCCGTTTGCTCGCTGTGGCCCGGCTGATCGGAGCAACCCTGGTGCGCATCGTCGTGGCGAACGTCGACCTGGCCGGGCGCATCTGGTCACCCGGCCTTCCGCTGCGCAGCGGCATGCTCGTCGTCCCGACGACGCAACGCACCGACGGTGGGCTGGCCGCGACCGGGCTGATCACGTCGCTGATCGTCGGCAACCAGATCGTCGACGTCGACCGGGCACGCCACCAGCTGCAATATCACGCAGTCGAGCTGCCGCATGGCAATCGCCAGCATCCCGAGGACGACGTCAACGCACCGATCGAGCGGCTCATCGCGCCGCTGGTCGGGAGGTAGCCGTGTCCACCGTGTACATCACCGTCGCGATCGCGGAGTTCACCGTCGTCGGCCTGTTGCTGGTGCGGCTGGCCCTCGGCCCGTCGGTGTCGGACCGGATCGTCGCGCTCAACACCATCTCGACGCAGTGCGCGGTCGCGCTCGTGTTCTTCGCCGCGTTCGCCGACCGCAGCGTCTACCTCGACGTCGGGCTCTGGCTGACGTCGTTCAGCTACCTCGCCGCGATCGTGTGGGCGCGCTACCTGGAACGAGGTCTGCTGTGATCGTCGTGGTTGTTTCCCTTTGCGCGCTCGGGTTCTTCTTCACGCTCAGCGGCGTGATCGGCATCGTCCGGATGCCCGACGTCTACACGCGTATCCAGTGCTCGTCCAAGACGATCACGATGGGCGCGTAGCCGGTTCTGGTCGCGCTGGTGGTCGCGAAAGGACCGCTCACGACGTACGGCAGCCGGGCACTGCTGATCGCCGTCCTGCTGCTGGTGGTCAACCCCGCCGCGTCGCACGCGCTGGCCCGGGCGGCCTACAAGGCCGGCGTGCCGATGTGGCACGGCGCTGTTCGTGACGAGGCCCGGCGGCGATGACCGCATTCTGGGTGCTGGACTATCTGTGCCTCGCGGCGGTCCTGGCTGCGGCTGTCCTCGTTGTGCGGCTGGACAACCTGAACGGGGCGGTGATGGCCCTGTCGGCGATCGGAACGGTGCTGACGCTGCTGTTCGTGCTGCTCGGGGCGCCGGACGTCGCGCACTCCGAGGTCGTCGTCGGGGCGATCGCGCTGCCCGTGCTGTATCTGATCGCGATCGGCAAGGTGCGCTCGGACGTTCCCGACCGCGGTCAGCTCGGCGAGCGGGAGCAGCGCGATGACTGACCGGGACGAGGCCCTGCATCGGCCCTGGCTCGCCGCTGGGCTGGCCGGGGGAGTGGCGGCGCTGCTCGCCGTCGCGTTCTTCCGGGTTCATCGCGACGACGCCCCGCTGCCGGCGGTCGCGCATCGGGCGCTCGACCTGGCGTTGCCGGCGTGGAAGACGACCGAGCCGGTCAACGAGATCGTCTACGGGACAAGGGCATTCGACACGTTCGGCGAGACGTTCCTGCTGTTCGCCGCTGTGGTCGCCGTGACCGTGCTGGCCCGCGGACGCGAACCCCGCCACGAATACGTCGGCGAGGCGAGCGCGGCCCAGGACGAGCAGGCCCGGGTCGACCCGAAACGACCGCCCGGCTCGGTGCGGGCCCGCGCCGCGGAGCAGGCCGAGGAATCCGACGCGAGCCCGGTACGGCCCGCCGACCGGGCTCGGCTCGGTACGCCGGGGCCGGAGGTCGCCGTCGAGATGACGGTGGTCGTCCGGATCGCCGCGCGCGTCGCGGTAGTCGTACTCGCGGTTGCCGGTGTCTATCTCGCCGCGTGGGGCTACTCGCCGGGCGGCGGATTCCCGGCCGGCGCGGTCTTGAGCGGGGTGGCCGTCCTGCTCTACGCCGCGTTGGGCTACGGGGCCGTGCGCCGCATGGTACGGCCCGCGCTGATGGAGGCGCTGGAGGTGGCCGGTGCGATGGCGATCGTGCTGATCGAGCTGCTGGGCCTGGTGCTGAAGGGCTCGTTCACCGCCAACTGGGTGCCGCTCGCTCCGGTCGGGACGATCCGCAGCGGCGGGGTGCTGCAGCTGTTCTCGGGCGCCGAGCTGGTCGAGGTCGGCACCGGCCTCACCATCGCGATCTTCGCCTTGCTCGGCATGCGCCACGATTGGAGCCCGGAGCAATGATCCTCGGCAACTACCTCGCGGTCGCCGCCCTGTTCAGCCTCGGGCTGTACGCCGTGCTCAGCCGCCGGAACCTGATCAAGATCGTGATGGGCCTGTCGCTGATGGAGTCCTCCACGTACCTGCTGCTCGTCTCGCTGGCCTACCGCCGGCGCTCGACGGCTCCGGTGCTGCTGAACCCGCCGAAGGGGCAGACCGAGTCCGGCCTGGCGCACGGCAACGTGGCCGACCCGGTGCTGCAGAACTTCTGCCTCACCGCGATCGTCATCGGGGTCGCGATCACCGCGGTGTTCCTGACGGTCGCCGTTCGCGCGGCCCAGCATTACGACAGCGTCGACGCCGACGATCTGCGGGCGCTGCGCGGGTGAGCGCCCAGGACCCCCACCGATCGTGCAACTTTCTGCGGTCTGAGGGCGCACCGAGTTGCATGATCGAGGGTGATCCCGGATGAGCACCGCGGCGGTGGCGTCGTTGCTGCCGCTGCCGGTCGTCATCCCGCTCGCCGGCGCGGCCACCGCGCCCGTCCTCGCCCGTGTCCATCGACACCTGCCGCTGATCGTGTCGGCCCTGACCATGGCCACCGCGGCTGCGGTGCTGCTCGTGATCGCCCCGCGTGTGTACACCGGCGACGGCCGGGTCGTCGCGCACTTCTTCGGGCACTGGGGGCCGGTCGACGGCAAGGTGCTCGGCGTCGCGTTCGCCGCCGACCCGTTCGGCCTGACGTTCGCGCTGATCAGCGCGGTGCTCGGCACGCTGTTGCTGGTGTCAGCACTGTCCGAGCTCGGCGAACTGGGTCCCCGCGAGATCGGCGGGTTCGCCTGTCTGTTCCAGCTGCTGCTCGCCGCGCTGGTGGCGGCCGCGCTCACCGCCGACACCATCAACCTGTTCGTATGGTTCGAGGTCGCCGCACTGGCCAGCTACGGGCTGACCGGGTTCTTCCTGGAACGCCCGATCGCCTTGGAGGCCGCGTTCAAGGTCCTGGTGCTGACCACCATCGGCGGCTTCCTCGTCTTCGTCGGATCGGCGCTGCTGTACGCCGACCACGGGGCGCTGAACTTCGCGCAGCTGCAACGCGCCCTGCCCGGCCACGTCACCACGCCGGACCTGCTCGCGCTCGGGTTGCTGGTCGCGGGCTTCGCCACCAAGGCCGGGCTGATGCCGTTCCACGGCTGGCTGCCCGACGCTCACACGGCGGCCCCGGGGGCGGTGTCGGCACTGTTCTCCGCGCTCATGGTCGACCTCGGCCTGGTCGGCATCGTGCGGTTGACCATGCAGGTCTACCCCGGCGGGCACCGCATCCTCGGCTTGCTGACCGCGCTCGGCGTCGTGTCGGCCATCCTCGGCGCGGCGCTGGCCCTCGCCCAGGACGATCTCAAACGGCTGCTCGCCTGGGACACCGTCTCGCAGATGGGCGTGCTGATGATCGGCTTCGCGTCGGCCACGCCGGCCGGGGTCGCCGGCGCGACGTACCACCTCGTGAACCATGCCTTGTTCAAGGGCTTGATGTTCCTGTGCGCCGGTGCGATCGTGCACGCGACCGGCGAGACCTCGATGTCGCGCATGGGCGGACTCGCCCGCCGCCGGCCGCTGCTCACCGGCGCCTTCACCGTCGGCGTGCTGGCCATCGCCGGCGTGCCGCCGCTCAACGGCTTCGCCTCGCTCGGACTGATCCACGAAGGGCTGCACAGCGGCGGGCATCCGGTCGTGCTCGGCGGCGCGCTGCTGGCCCAGGTCCTGACCATCGCCGCGCTCGGCCGGGCGGCCTACGTTGCGTTCTACCGCCGGCGTTCCGACGACTACGACCATCTCGAGCCGCTGCGCCCCGGCATGCGCGTGACGTTGCTGAGTCTCGGCGCCGCCTGCGTCGCGTTCGGCGTGCTGCCCGGGGTGGTCGTCGACCGGGTGGCCGCGCCGGCGGCCTCCGTCCTGCTGCATCCCGCTGCGTACGCACAGGCCGTGCTGGCGCGGGGCGGCGACGTGCCGCCGTTGCCGGTGAGTTTCTCGTACGGCAACGCCGGTGATCTGCTGCTCACCGCCGTGACCGTCGTCGTCGGCGTTGCCCTCGCCGTGGGCTACCTGCGGATACCCGAACCGGTGCCGATCCGATGGCTGCGCGCCGCGCACACCGGATCGGTCAACGACTACGCGGCGCTGGCCACAGCCGGAGTGATCACTTGCGCGGTCGTCGTGCTCGCGTGAGCGCTGCTCGCGGCCGGGGCTTGGCGGTTCCGGTTCGGCGCCGTCAGGCGACTCGGTGCTGCTCGGCGGCCGGATTGAAGCTCAGGCCGTGGCCGACGAGCTGCCGGTCTGGATGCAGCGCGCCGTCGGAAATATCGGGCGCACCGCTCAGGAATGCGGCGTCGATGCGGGCGTGGTCGGCGAACCACTCGACGTGGCGCAGGTTCGGCACGGCAGCGGCGACGGGCGTGTGCAGGGCGGGGGCGCAGTG
>DASXYE010000035.1:0-17140 GCA_036502695.1 Jatrophihabitantaceae bacterium | reverse complement strand
TCATCTCGCCGACGACGGGCGGCTGCGCGATGCGCTCGACCGCGACCTGCACGACCCGGCACGTCAGCAAGATCATCGCCGCCGCGATGAAGAACCGCGGCGCCAGTTCGGTGGCCGTCATCGGGCCCGCTCCGCACTGCGTGGCCGATGCTCGACGCGCGGCCGATGCTCGGGATGCTCGGCGAAGTACCGGCGGCACAGGCCTTTGCGCCGCGCGTCCCACACCATGTAGCTGCCGAGCACGAGCTGGACGATGCTGCGACCCACGTCGGCCCAGCGATCGGCGAGACGCAACGCCGCCAGCGCGGCCGCGTGCTTGCGGGTGTCGGTCACGTCGAGCAGCAGCGCCGGTGCGCGGTTGGGCAGCGAGCGGGTGTGCGCGACGGACGACGCGAGCCGGAACCGGCGCAGCACCTCGCGGGTGGCCGCCTGCAGCCCGGTCGGCGCGACCCCACGGGCCGGGCAGGGACGGTTCGCGCTGATCCCGTAGGGGATGAAGTTCAGCGTCCGGGCCGCATCCCCGTGCCAGCGCGACACGTCGAAGGTGTCGCCGACGTCGGCGTGATGGAACGTCGGGTAGTCGAAGAGCAGCACCGAGCCGGCCGGGATCGGCGGCGACGCGTCGATGTCGGACGTCGTGATCCGGTGCGCGATGCCGAACAGCGGGTACACGCGCATCGTCTCGTTGACGACCCGTTCGAAGTGATCGTCGGACGACCGCACCCGGGCTTGCTCGTCCGAACGCTCGGCCAGCACGAGCAGCACGTGCGCCATCGCGTCGGACATCTGCACGACCGCCGTGTTGAAGAACGTCCCCTGCAGGTACCAGGCCTGCTCGTCGCGGCTGAGCAACTGCGGCAGCGCGAACGGCACGGCGTCGAGCCGCTCGCGCAGGTACCGGGTCAGCCGCTGCCGTCGGCGCATGTGCCGCAGGCGGGTGCACTTGAGCGCGCTGACCACGTCGTCGGCGTGCCCGACGATCAGGTCGCGCGCCGCCGCCGGGCACGGCTCGCGGAACACCAGCTCGTAGTAGACCTCCGCCCAGATCGGCATCATCAGATCGCGCAGCCGCACGAGGCGATTGACCGGCCGGCCGCTCAGGACGTGCGCGGCGCAGCGAGTGACCAGCGCGTCCCACTCCGGCTTGGTCCGGCTGGCCAGGATGGTGCGCGTCGTCCGGGCGACCTCGTCGTAGCGCGGGCCAGGCTCGAGGTGTTCCTGGTGGACGTGCGGCCCGGGCGCCAGCCAGTACCAGAACAGGTCCGACAGGCCGGCACCGTGGCTGCGCCCGTTCGCCGCCGGGTGGGCGTAGAGGCGGGTGAACTCGGCGAGGCCGTTCTCGCGGCTGACCACCGCGATGCCCTCGTCGCCGTTGACGCGAGCGAACACCTTGCCCCGCAAGGAAGTCACGCGATCGGCGATGGTCATCGGTGGCTCCGCACCAGGTCGGGGGTGAGGTCGCGCAGGGTGGCCGCGCCGCACAGGGCCATCGTGTTGTCGAGCTCCGCGCGGATGATCTCGAGCACTCGGCGAACGCCGTCCTCGCCGCCGGTGGCCAGGGCCCACATGACCGGACGGCCCAGCCCGACCGCATCGGCGCCGAGCGCGAGCGCCTTGACCACATCCGTACCCCGGCGTATGCCGCCGTCGAGCAGCACCGGCACCCGTCCGCCGACCGCGGCGACGATCTCGGGCAGCAACTCGATCGTGGCCGGCACCGTGTCGAGTTGGCGCCCACCGTGGTTCGACAGCAACAGCCCGTCCACGCCGTGCGCCACCGCGAGGCGGGCGTCCTCGGGATGCAGCACGCCCTTGAGCAGCACTGGTAACGACGTGATCGAGCGCAACCACTCGACATCGGCCCACCGGAACTCGGCCGACATGAGGATCTGCCGCACGTGACCCGGCTCGTTGCCCAGCAGGTTGCGCAGGTTCTCGCAGGCCAGCCCGGGCGGCAGGTCGTGGAACCCGTTGCGGCGGTTGCGATCGCTCGCGCCCAGCACCGGGGAGTCCACCGTCAGTACGAGCGCCGTGCAGCCGGCGTCCGTCGCGCGCTGCACGAGCGCCTCGGTGACCTCCCGGTCGGGTTGGAGGTAGAGCTGGAACCAGATATCGGGACGTCCCTCCGGCACCGCCTCGCGCGCGGCGGCGGCGATGTCGCCGACCGCGACGGTGGCGGCCATGCTGGCGATCATGATCGCGCCGGCGGCCGCGGCGGCCCGGGCGGTGGCCGCCTCGCCTTCGGGATCGACCAGCTTGTGGAACGCGGTTGGTGACAGAAATACCGGCAGGCTGGCTGTGCTGCCGAGCAGCTCGACGCCCAGTTCGCGCTTGTCGCGACCGCGCAGGACGCGGGGCAGCAGCCGCAACTGGGTGAACGCCGCCTCGTTGGCCTGCGCCGTCAGCTCGTCACCGGCGGCGCCGCACACGTAGTCGTAGTGCACGGGGTCCATCCGCTCCCGCGCGGCGGCCTGGAAGTCCCGGACGGTGATCATGCCCGGACCGCTTCGCGTTGCTCGGCGAAGAACGCGATGAGCGGATCCCGATGCGCGGTCGGCTTGTTCCACTCGTTCTCGAGGTTCTCGGCCAGGTGGTGGACGGCGACCAGCGCATCGTCGCGGTAGTACCGCACAACCGGGTGCAGGTACGCGGCGTCGAACGCCCGGTCGCTGTCGTCCTGGGCCACCCGGGCGATCGTGATGTCGAACGGGTCGACCTGATCGTGATCCGGGCCGTACTCGAGCGTGACCACGAACCGCTCGCCGGCATCGTCGCCGAGGCCACCGTCGCTCACGTAGTCGACGGGTACCTCTTCGAAATAGCGCGCGCCACCGTCCGGGCCCATCGCGACGACATCGCCGAGCACGCCGAACTGCTGCCACAACGCCGACGTGCGATTGACCCGGGCGAGCACGGCATCGGCCAGCCCGGCCGGTGTGGCGTCCACGTCGACCGACGGCCAGGGCACGCCGTGGAGCTGCTCGAGGATCCGGGCCAGGGCCTGCACGGCGTACCGGAACCCGTGGATGAACCCGCCCGTCGAACGCTTGAAGTCCCTTACCTGCATGAGGGTTCCGGCGAAGTACAACCCGGGTACGCCCTCGGCCTCATAGGCGGACGTCATCGCCGGGAACCGGGCCTTGTGCAACATCGGTGGACGGCAGTCCGGCGCCAGGATCGAGTCGTCGAAACGGAACCCGGTGCAGCTGATGACCCGGTCGTAGCGCAGTTCCTTGACGAGTTCGTCCGCGCGGGTGAAGGCGAAACGCACCAGGAAGCCGCCGTCCGGATGCGGTTCGATCGACCGCACCGTGCCGTCGAGGATCGCGTTCTGCGACTTGAGCTGGTAGGTGTCCAGGAAGTTGTTGTTGACCGCCCGCAGGTGCCCGACGTAGTGGGTCTTCCAGGCCAGGCGCACCGAGTTCGGCCCGGCCAGGTGGATCACCGAAGCCGTCTCGATCAGGTTCTCGGCCGTCTCGAACGCCGAGTTGCCCTTGCCGATCACCAGCACCCGCTGGTCGACGAAGTCGTGCGGGTCCGTCGATACCGTGGCGTACGGTTCGGCCAGCTCGATGCCCGGGATCGGCGCGACGTACGGCACGACGCCCACTCCGGTGGCCAGCACGACGGTCCGGGCCCGGTAGACGTCGTCACCGGTCGTGATCTCGAATCCGCCGTCGGTGCGGGCGATTCGCTCGACCGCCGTGTCGTACTGCACAGCCAGGCTGTGCTGCTTGGCGTAGTCGACCAGGTACCGGATCAGGTCGTCGGCACCGGGGAAGTAGCGCTCGCTGTACTGCGTGAACAGCGGGCCGCCGAGCACCGAGTTCCAGTCCATGCGCAGGTTCAGCTCAGGATCGTCGGTGCCGGTGTGCACCTTGTTGATCGAGATGAGCTGGCGATGGCGGGGATAGGTGGTGAAGAACGTGCCGGGCGCGGCGCCGGCTTCGAGGATCAGATAGTCCCGGCCGGCGGTCGCGAGGTGGTGGCCGAGTTGCAGGCCGGCCGGACCGGCGCCGACGACGAGACAATCGAGAACAGGAACGCGCATGAGGCAGCCTCCGGGGGTGAGCGACACCGCCCGGCAGCCGCGCCGTGTCGCCGGCTATTGAGCATTCAAGTACCTGCTGATGCTAGATGGTTCATGCCCGAAACGTCACGACTACGTTTTTTCGGCGACTCCGGTTCAATCGCGGAGCTGTGAATTGCTTCAGTCCGTATCGATGGGTACGCTCCATCTAGTCTGTCTAGACAGGAGCGATCGTGACGGTGGGCGCGCACTGGCAGGTCCAGGAGGCCAAGCAGAAGTTCAGCGAGCTGCTGCGCAAGGTGCACAGCGACGGGCCGCAGTTCGTGACCCGGCACGGGGAGGAGGTCGCCGTGGTGATCGACATCGAGGAGTTCCGCCGCTTCCACGGCCCGAAGCGGAGCTTCGTCGATCATCTGCTGGAGGGTCCGAAGAGTGACGAGTTCGCAGACATCCTGGATCAGATCGTCGCGGAGCGAAAGAACGATCTGCCGCGTGAGCTCGACCTGGACGATGTGAGATGACCTACCTCATCGACGCGAACGTGGTGTCTGAGATCCGTCGGCGCCGCCCGGATCGATCGGTGCTGGATTGGCTCGCGGAAACCGCGTCGGCAGAACAGCACCTGAGCGTCCTGACGGTGGGCGAGCTCCGCCGCGGTGCCGCGCTGTTGCGTCGCCGCGACCAGCGGGCTGCGGCATCGCTCGACTCGTGGATCGACGAGACCGTGAGCGAGCACCGGGACCGTCTCGTGCCGGTGACGATCGAGGTTGCTGAGCGCTGGGCTCGAATCGGTGTTCCCGACCCGGTGCCACCGGTCGACGGCCTGCTGGCGGCCACCGCGCTCGTCCACGATTGGACGCTGGTCACCCGCAACACCGCCGACTTCGCGCGCACTGGCGTGCGGACGGTCAACCCGTTCACGCGGGAACGCTGACCGTACGGGTGCGTACGGTCCATCGGGTGACTGGCGCCAGCGCTGCCCCCGCGGCGGCGAACACCGCGGCGAGGATCAGCCAGCCGATCCCGCCGAGATGGATCGCGGTCACCGTGACCACCAGCGGTGCCAGCATCTGCCCGGCCGCGAAGCCGCCGGAGAAGACGCCCTGGTAGGCCCCCGGAGCATCGGGCTGAGCCAGGTCGTAGCTCATCGTCCAGCCCACGGCGGCGGCGATCATCTCGCCGAATGTCTGCACGATCGCGCCGACGATCAGCACGGCGCCGGCGACCCAGGCGTTCGCCCCGCTCGCCAGCGCGTAGATCAGGCACGCTCCGCTGAAGAGCAACCCGCACCACGGCGCCATCCGGGCGGCCGCCGACACGGTGTCGATCCGCCGGGTCGTGCGCACCTGCAGCGCCACGATCATCGCCGTATTGATCACGAGGATGGCCGACACCAGGATCCGCGGCGCGTGGGTGTGCCCGGCGATCCAGAGCGGTACGCCGACGATGAGCATCCCGTACTGCAAGGTCAGCACTGCGTTGAGCACCGTCATCGTGAGGTAGGGCCAGTCGGTCAGGGCGCGCAGTCCGCGGGCCCCGTCGATGTGCGCCGACGCCGCCCCGGGAGCGGCCGGGGGCATCGGCAAGCGCGCGATCAGGGCGGCCGCCACGACGAACGTCAGCGCGTCGACGACGATCAGCACGAGGTACGCGGTTCGGGTATCGACCTGCAGCGCCACGGCGGCCAGCGCCGAGCCGGCTCCGATGCCCAGGTTGGTCACGGCGCGCAGGTAGGCGCGGGTCGACGCCCGGCGTTCGGACGGCACGGCCACCGCGATCAGCGTGTTGCGCACGCTGACGCTGGCCTGACCGGCGGCGGCGACGAGGCAGGCCACCACCAGGAACGTCCACATCGAATGCACCCGGGTGTAGGCGAGCATCCCGGCTGCCTCGAGAAGGGCCAGCCCGACGATCAGCCGCGGGGGACTCCAGCGATCCGCGGCGTGGCCGGCCGGTACGGACGCGGCCACCCCGCAACCGCCGGCGATGGTCAGGCCGAGCCCGACCTGGCCGACCGAGAGGCCCACCGACCGGGTGAAGAACAGCGCGCTGGTCGTCATGAACAGCCCGTTGCCGATCCGATCGACCAGCGCGGACAACGCCAGCCGGCGAGTCATCGGATCGTGCGGGACGAGCGCCATGTACTCATCCGAGCGGATACCGCCGGTGCGAGCGATTGATTTAGAGTTTGCCTTAATGATCGAGATCCGGATGCAGGTGGCCGACCTGGCCGAGACGAGCTTCGCCGTGTCGCCGCTGCAGGAGACGGTGTTCAGCCTGTGGGTCTGGCGCGCGCCCGGCCGCCAGGCCTTCCACCTGCCGTGGCGCCAGGCGATGGCGCCGCGCTGGTCGCAGTTGGACACCGAGCTGCTCGACGCCCTCATGTCCCGGCGCCGGCGGTGGTTCCCGGACTTCCTGACGCCGCGCGCGACGACACCACTGACCGAATTCGGCGCCGAGCTCGACGTCCTGGCGGCGACCGCGCCGGACGAGGTGGCCGACGGGCTGCGGGCCACCTACGTGGACGAGCCGATACCGGCCGTGCTGGCCGGTCGGCCGGCGGCTGTGCTGGCCCGCATCGTCGACGCGCTGAACGAGTACTGGCTGGCCTGCCTGCAGCCGTGGTGGCCGCGCATCCGGGCGATCCTGGAGGCCGACATCGTCCACCGTTCCCGGCAGCTCGCCGTCGGTGGTGCGCGAGGGCTGTTCGCCGACCTGGACTGGCGGGTGCGGTGGGACGACTCCGGTGTGCTGTACGTCGATCGGCTGCCCGGCCTGCACTACGTGATCGACGTCGGCCGCCGCGGGTTGCCGCTGGTTCCGTCGCTGTTCGCCCGCGGTGCGATCACCTACATCAGCGCCGACGAGCCGCCGCAGATCACCTACCCGGCGCGTGGCCGGGCCACGGTGTGGGAGGCAGCACCGGTGTCGGCGCCCGACGCACTGGCCGATCTGCTCGGACCGCCCCGGGCCCGGCTGCTCGACCTGCTCGATCGGCCGGCGTCGACGACCGAGCTCGCGCGTCGGCTGGCCGTCTCGCCCAGCGCCGTCAGCCAGCACCTGCGCGTGCTGCGCGCGGCCGGGTTGCTGAGCAAGGCCCGCAGCGGGCGCAGCGTGCTCTACCTGCGCAGCCCGCTCGGCGATCAGCTGGTGGCGAGATCCACCGCGGTGGTGTTGGCCCCGGAGATGACGACGCCCACCCGCTCGCCGGCCGCCGGTCGGTAGGCGCCGCTGTGCACCGCGGCGTACGCGGTGGCCCCGGCCGGTTCGGCCACCACGCGGGCGGCGTCCCACAGGTGGGCCTGCGCGGCCAGGATGGCCTCGTCGGTGACCAGCACCGTCTCGATGAACCGCTGCGCGATCGGGAACATCAGCTCGCCGACCTGCCGCGGGGCGAGCGCGTCGTGGGCGACGCCCTCGGCCGGGGCGTCGACCGGACGGCCGGCGCGCAGCGCGTAGGTCAGCGTGGGCGAGCCCTCGGGCTCGACGCCCACAACCTTGACGTCGCCGGCGTAGTAGGCCGCGATGCCGCCGATCAGCCCACCGCCGCCGACCGGGACGAGCACGGTGTCCAGGTCGCGGGCCTGCTCGTTCAGTTCGAGCGCCAGCGTGCCCTGCCCGAGCAGGGTCAGCGGCTGGTCGTAGGCGTGCACCTCTATCGCCTCGTGGCCGGCTGACCACTCACGGCTGGCGGCCAACGCGTCGGCGTAGCGATCGCCGCCGATCTGCAACTGCGCGCCGTAACCGCGGATGCGGGCGACCTTGGCCGGTGAGGACACGGTCGGGACGAAGATCGTGGCCGGCACGCCGCGGACCTGCGCGGCCCAGGCCACGGCGGCGCCATGGTTGCCGCCGGACGCCGCGACGACTCCGCTCGGCGGCACGTCGCGCAGCAGCAGGTTGGCGATGGCCCCGCGGGCCTTGAACGATCCGGCGTGCTGCAGCTGTTCGAGCTTGAGCAGCACGCCGTCGAGGTCGAGCACCGGCGTGTGCCGGGTATGCGCGCACACCACGTCATAGGTGTGCTCGATGGCGCCGCGGTCGATGCTGTCGTCCATGTCGTCAACCATGACATGACGGTCCGACGTGGCGCGCCGGATTTCGCTGTACTACCGGCTCGCTACGCAAGCTTCGCTCGACTGGCTGGGGGACTCGGACTCGAACCGAGACTGCAAGGCTCCAAAGGCCTGCGGGCTGCCGATTACCCCATCCCCCAATCGAACAATCAGCCTACCGGCGATGAATGCTGATCAACGTACCTGGTTGGGTTACGTCTGCGTAGGTTACGCTTCCGTAAGCCCCGCTGGGGACAAGAGAAGGCAGCGCACATGACCATTCTTGACGAGGCCACTGCGCCCACCCAAGGTCCCAAACCGACGACCGAAGGCCCCAAGCGACACGGTGAGCAGTTCATGCTCTACACGTTCGTCGTCGTACCGTTCCTGGCGTTCCTGGCCGCCATCCCGGTGGCCTGGGGTTGGGGACTCGACTGGCTCGACGTGATCTTGTTCGTCGCGTTCTACTACATATCCTGCCTAGGCGTGACGGTCGGCTTTCACCGGCTGTTCACCCATGGCTCGTTCAAGGCTCGACGGCCACTGCGTATCGCGCTGGCCATCGCCGGCAGCCTGGCGATCGAGGGTCCGGTCATCCGCTGGGTGGCCGACCATCGCCGCCACCACGCGTTCAGCGACCGCGAGGGCGATCCGCACTCGCCGTGGCGTTACGGCGACACCCCGGGCGCGGTGGCCAAGGGCATGTTCCACGCGCACGTCGGCTGGCTGTTCGACATCGAGCACACCAACCGGGACAAGTACGCCCCCGACCTGATGCGTGACCCCGACATTCGCAAGGTCAGCGACCACTTCTGGGCCGGCGTGCTGTTCTCGGTGTTCGCGCCGCCGTTGCTCGGCGGGCTGATCTCGTGGTCGTGGCAGGGCGCCCTGTCGGCGTTCTTCTGGGCGTCGTTGGTGCGGATCTTCCTGCTGCACCACGTCACCTGGTCGATCAACTCGGTGTGCCACATGATCGGCGAGCGGCCGTTCGTATCCCGGGACAAGAGCGCCAACTTCTGGCCGCTGGCCGTGCTCAGCTTCGGGGAGAGCTGGCACAACATGCACCACGCCGACCCCACCGCGGCGCGGCACGGAGTGTTGCGCGGCCAGCTCGACACGTCCGCCCGCGTCATCTGGGCGTTCGAGAAGCTGGGCTGGGCCTCCGACGTGCGCTGGCCCGGACCCGAGCGGCTGGCCAAGCTGCGCGCCTGACCGACCGCGGATACGGCCGACCCTGCCACGGTTTTGGCCGCCCGACCGCATATATGATGCCGGGCGGCCAAAACCAGATCATGGGACCGCGACCGGGGCGGGCACCACGGCGACGACCCGGCACAGGTCAGCGCGGGTCGGGCCGGCGAGCAGCGCCGGGTCCTCGCCGGGCAGCAAGTCGGTCGAGTTGGCGATCCGGCCGCACTCGTCCAGCGCGTCGATCGACGTCGCGAACGTGAACACCACGAACCGGCGCGCCTCGTCGTCCCAGAGAGCTAGGGCGCGAACCGCCCCGGGGTGCCCGGCCAGCGCCGGCTGGATGCGCTCCTTGGCGCCGCGCTGTCCGGCGTCGTACCGGGCCTGGCTCATCGGCGTCTCGAACTGCATGAACGCCGCCGCACCAGGGGATTCGGCGCCCGCCGTGCCCGACCAGTCGTCGACCACCTCGTAGATCTCGTCCAGTTCGAGCTCGAACGGACGCGGCCCGAGCTTGGCCCGGGTCCGCCCCGAGGCGCCCACCGCCTCGTCGCGGGTCTGCCACAGAGTGACGATGATGCGGCGGCCCACACCCATCTGGTCGAGCAGGTACAGCCCGGCGAATCCGGGATGTCCGCTGATCGTGTCGACTACCGTCTGCCGCATCGCCACGTCGAGATCGACGGGGACGTTCGCGCGCTGCACTCGTGCATACATTCCGATCACCTTCCAAGCGGTTGAGTGATCGAAATCCTGGCCGTCGCGGGGCCTCGCGACATCCGTACTGGTACTGAGGTCAGTTACGTAACCCGGCCCGTAGCGCCCACGCGGTGAGCTGGGTGCGGTTGGCCAGATCGAGCTTGGTCAGCGCGTTGCGCACGTGGGTCTCGACGGTCCGCTCGGACAGGACGAGCCGTTCGGCGATCGCCCGGTTGGCCAGGCCGTCGGCGACGAGCATGGCGATCTCGCGCTCGCGGGCGGTCAGCGGTTGACGGGTCTCGGTCAGCTCGTTCACCCCGGCCAGGACGAGATCCATGCCCAGCCGGCGCCCCGTCAGGGCGGCCTGCTCGGCGAGTTCCTGGGCGCGACGGCGGTCGCCGGGCTCGTCACGCTGGGCCAGCATCCGCGCGTGGGCCAGCCGGACGATGGCGGCCTCGCCCGGGGCGCCGATGCGCGTCTCCATCGCTTCGGCATCGCCGAACCGGCGATCGGCGGCGTCCAAATCGCCGAGTGCGGTGTCGGCGATCGCCAAGGCGTGGCTCACCGATCCTCGATACCCCGACACCGACGCGACGTAGTACGCCGCGTAGGGAAGCAGCCGCTCACGGCACCAGGCCGCAACGTCGCGATCGCCGAAGGCCGCAGCGAGCCGGCACGTGTCGTCGACGGTCGGCAGCCAACGCGTGTCGACGGGCATCGATGCGAGGGTTGGCCGCACTCGCGCGTACATCCGCTCGGCGGCGTCCCGATCGCCCTGCGCCAGCCGGTAGTGGGCGTACCCGGCCCAGACCAGCGGCAACGGGATGTGCTCGATCGTCTGCAGCAGCATCGGCTCGTGATCGCGGAACCGCCCGGTGCGTTTCTCCAGGTCGGCCGCGAACGCGAACGACTGCCCGAGGATCGACTCGTCCTCCATGGCGAAGCCGAGCGCGCGGGCGGCGTGGGTCAACTCTTCAGCCTGGCTGTATTCCCCGGCGATCAGCGCGCGCGTTGCCCGCGCTCGTGTCAGGTGCCATCGCGCAACGGGCCAGCCGAGCTGGTCCGCGAGCCGCTCAAGTGCCGCGAGTTCGCTGTCCACCTCGTGTATCGCGCCGACCTGCAGGGCGGCGTCGATGCGCCAGATATGGCCCCACATAGGGGCATCCGGCCGCTCCGGCACCGGTCCGATCGTGCGCAGCCGGTTGGCTACGGCCAGGCGCTCGGTCACGCCGTCCGGACCGGTCGCGAGGTTGTGCCGAGCGTGGATGGTGTCGACGAGGGCCACGCGGTCGGCGGTCTGCTCGGCCAGCGCCAGTGCTTGCCGGCTGATCGGCTCGGCGGTGGCGTAGTCGTAGACCTCGGTGAGCGCCAGCGTCTGCTGGGCGGCCACCCGGGCCCGGAGCGCGTCGTTGTCGCCGAGCAGGGCGCCGGCGCGCTCGCACAGCGACACGATCGTCCGGTTCACCTGCTCGTCGGCGGTGCCGCGGACCATGATCGCGGCTCGCGCGGCCAGGTCGGCCCGGTCGAGGCGTTCGGCCAGCTCCAGGACGTCCGCACAGCGCGCCACCGACTCGATCAGCTGGCCGTTGCGGTAGGCCGCCGTGGCCAGTTCGAGCAGCAGCTCGGCCCGCCCGTCATCTCCGTACGCCGCCGTATCGAGCAGCTCGGCGGCTCGCTGGAACCAGTGGTGGGCGCCGGGCGAGTCGGCGTCGTGCGTAGCGGCCTGGCCGGCGGCCCGGCACGCGTCGATCGCTGACCGGGCACTGGCCTCGTCGACGGCGGCGCGCACCCGGTGCCGGGCGATCGTCGCCGCCGCCGAGCCCGGCGGCAGTGCCTCGGCGATGCGGTGGTGCCAGTCGATGCGTTCGGCCCGGGTCAGGTCTTCGTAGCGGGCCCGGCGCACCAGCGCGTGCGAGAAGCGCAGTCGGTTCGGCGCGGCCGGGTCGTCGACGAGGACGCCGGCCGTGAGCGCCTCGGCCAGGTCGGGCGTCGTCCCTGCGGCCGCGGCCAGTGTGGTCACGTCGAACTCCTCGCCCAGCGCGCTGGCCCCGCCGAGCAGGTGCCGGCAGTCGGCGCTCAGGCCGGTGAACCGGTAGCCGGCGACCCGGCGCAGCTCGTCCGGCATCGGTAGTTCGACGGCTGGTCGGGTCAGGTCGGCGTCGCGGGCGGCCACCCGGGCCAGCTCGCGCAGGTACAGCGGATTGCCACCGCTCTGCCGGTGCAGGTACGGCGGCCAGGAAGGGTGGGCCGGGTGGACGTCGCCGAGCCAGGCTGCGACGTCCGCCTCGCTCAACGGGCCGAGCTCCAGGCGGCGTCCGGGCAGGTCGGCCGGGCTCGGGCGGCTGGTCGCGACGACGAGTAGCCGCGATCCGGGCAGCTCGCCGGCCAGCAGCCGCAGCAGTCGCAGCGTCGCCGGATCGGCCCAGTGCAGGTCCTCCAGGGTGATGATCAGTGGTCCGGCGCCGATCAGGGCCTGGACGGTGCGCTCGAGCGCGACGAACAGCATCTCGTCGGCCGGGCCGTCGTCCACGGCGAGCAGCTCGCGGCGCAGGCCGAGCTCGGCACCGCCGTCGAGCACGCGCCGCCACGGCCACAGCGCCGGCATGCCCTCGTCGGCGATCGCGCGCCCGGCCAGGACGGGGACGCCGCTCGTCGCCGCGCGGGCGATCACCGCCGCGAGCAGCGTGGTCTTGCCGATGCCGGGCTCGCCGGCGATCACGACCAGGGCGCCGTCGCCATGGAACGCCGCGTCGAGCCGGTCGCCCAGCTCGGCCAGTTCGGCGTCGCGACCCAGCAATCCGGCGTCCATATCGGAATTGTGCTGCAAGATGGCCGAATGACAGGTGAGCGGCCTCGGGTGCGCATGACCGGCAAGGAACGGCGCGAGCAGCTGCTCGACGTCGGGCGGTCGCTGTTTGCCGAGAAGGGCTTCGAGGCGACGTCGATCGAGGAGATCGCGTCGCGGGCCGGGGTGAGCAAGCCGGTGGTGTACGAGCACTTCGGTGGCAAGGAGGGGCTGTACGCCGTGGTGGTCGACCGCGAGATGTCCGCGCTGATGGGCCGGGTGACCTCGGCGTTGACGGCGGGCCATCCGCGCAAGCTGGTCGAGCAGGCCGCGCTCGCGCTGCTGACCTACATCGAGGACGAGACGGACGGCTTTCGCGTGCTGACCCGCGACTCGCCGGTGGTGTCCGGATCCGGCACGTTCTCCTCGCTGCTGAACGACATCGCCTCGCAGGTCGAGTACATCCTGGCGCGCGAGTTCGACCGCCGCGGCTTGCAGTCGAAGCTGGCCGGGATGTACGCGCAGATGCTGGTCGGCATGGTGGCGCTGACCGGCCAGTGGTGGCTGGAGGTACGCAAACCGAAGCGCGAGGAGGTGGCCGCGCACCTGGTCAACCTGGGCTGGAACGGCCTGCGCGGACTGGAGCCCAAGCCCACGTTGACGATCAAGCCGGCCGCCCGCCGCTAGGCAGCAGCCGGGCCGGCAGTCCGAAGCGGGGGAGTTCGGCGGTGAGGAACGCGGTCACCTCGGCGACCCGGCCGTCGCGAATCGTCAGGATGTCCAGGCCGCCGGGGACGTAGCTGGCGCTGGCGCCGTCCCACAGGTAGGTGCCGAACGCGAGTTGCCCGTTGGCGGTGGCGGGCACGAATCGCCAGCGCGACTGCAGCGGGCCGCCCAACAGGAAAGCGCGGATGTCGTCGGTCCCGCGGTACCACTCGGGCAGCGGCGGCATCGAGTAGCGCGCGTCGGCGGCGAGCATCGCGACGATCGAGTCGACGTCGCCCGCCTGCCAGGCGTCGGTCCACCGTCGGACGAGCCGGCCGGTCGCCTCGTCACCGAGGTCACGCAGCGCCGTCTGCTGGGTCGGCGCCGCCGTGTCGATCGCCTTGCGGGCCCGCTGCACGGCGCTGTTCACCGCGGCGACGGACGTGTCCAACTGCTCGGCCGCCTCGGCGGCGGAGAACCCGAGCACCTCGCGCAGGATCAGGGCCGCGCGCTGGAGGGCCGACAGGTGCTGCAGGGCCGCGACGAACGCCAGCTCGACGCTCTCCCGGGCGAGATACCCCGCCTCGGGGGAGCGGTCGGGATACGGCTCGAGCCAGCTGACCTCGGTGGCGGGGCGGCCGGGCTCGAGCTCGACGGGCAGCTCTCGTCGAGCCCGCCGCTCGAGCGCGGTGAGGCAGCGATTGGTCGCGATCTTGTACAGCCAGGCCCGGACGAAGCCGCGATCGTCGAGCCGGGCGATGCCGCGCCAGGCCCGAACCAGGCTCTCCTGAACGGCGTCGTCGGCGTCGTGCAGCGAGCCGAGCATCCGGTAGCAGTACGCGTGCACCTCGCCGCGGTACGGCGCGACGAGCTGCTCGAACGCCGCAGAGTCGCCCGACCGCGCGGCGGCGAGCAGACCGGCAGGGGCGCGCATCGGCTCATTGTGGCGGGCCGCGATGAGTTCCGACGTCGCCCGGGGTTCCAGTACTGACAGCACCGTCCGACCAGGAGGAAATCGATGACCGACGAGGAACAGATCCGCGACCTGATCGAGGGATGGGCGGCGGCCGTCCACACCGGCGACCTGCCGACCGTGCTCGCCGAGCACGCGCCCGACATCGTCATGTTCGACGTCCCACCGCCGCAGCAGGGCGTGCGCGGGATCGCGGCCTACCGCGACACCTGGCCCGGCTTCTTCCAGTGGCAGGCGGCCGGCGCCGTGTTCGAGATCGAGTCGCTCGAGATCACCGCCGGTGCGGAGGTCGGGTTCGCCTTCGCGTTGCTGCGCTGCGGCACGGCGGCCGACTTCGCGCGCGACTCCGAACAGCGGCTGCGGCTCACCATCGGGCTGCGCAAGGTCGACGGCCGGTGGACCGTGACCCACGAGCACCATTCGTTCGCCGACGCGAGCGAATCCCCCGACGCGTCGGCGGGCCGAATCCGGGCGATCCACCAGCACTGGTCCGAGCGCACCGCCGCCAAGGACTTGGACGGGCTCATGCGCGACGTCGCGCCGGACGTTGTGTCCTACGAGCACGCCGGGACGTTGCAGTACGTCGGCATCGACGAGGTCCGTGCGGTGTGCCGTCGCGGGCTGGACGCCTCGCCCGGTCCCATCGAGTTCGACATCCCGGACCTCACCGTGCACGCGTCCGGCGATCTGGCCGTGGCTTGGGGGCTCGATCGCATCGTCGTGGACGGCGTCGAGACCCGATCGCGGGCAACCCGCATCTTCCAGCGCCGGGCCAGCACCTGGCTGATGACGCATCAGCATCTCTCGATGCCGATGGACGCCGACTCGACGACGCGCTGACTCGCGGCCGCTCTGTAGCACTGTTGCTACACTGGTGGGCATGACGACCATCGGACTGCGTGAGCTGCGCCAGAACGCGAGCGAGTACGTCCGCCGGGCCGAGGCCGGCGAGACGATCATGGTGACTGTTTCCGGGCGGGATGCCGCCGCGCTGGTGCCGGCACCCCGGCGCACGTGGCGTCGTTGGGCCGATATCGCTCCGGCCCTTCGCCGCCTCGGCACAGATGAGGACTGGGAACACGACACCGAGTCGATCGACCAGGGCGTCGCCGACCCGTGGGCTGACCGCGGATGAGGGGCATCCTCGACACGAGCGTCGTCATCGCCGACATCGCTCCCGCCGACGTGGATGTCGCGATCAGCGTGGCGACGCTGGCCGAGCTGCACTTCGGCCTGCTCGTTGCGAAGGACGACGAAGCACGAGCGAACCGGTTGGCCCGGCTGAGCGTCGTCGAACAATCGCTGGACGCGTTGCCGGTGGACGAGGCTGTAGCCCGAAGCTACGGCCACCTGGCCAGTGCCGTCGTGCGCGAGCACCGCAATCCCCGAGCTCGCGCGTTCGATCTGCTCATGGCTGCCACTGCGCACGCCCACGACGCGCGGCTCTACACGCGCAACGCGGAGGACCTACGTGGCATCGAGGGCCTGGTCGACATCGTGGCGGTGTAGCGGCGGCCGTGCGCGCAGTGCGTCGTGGTAAGCAGAGCAGGGGCGCTGATCCGGCGCCGCGACTCGAGGTGGTCCACCCACGGCCGCCGCACGTTGACGGAGGTGCTCGACGATGAGTACCCGCAAGCAGCGCGGGACTGCCCTGCGACCCCGCCACACCACCGCCGCCGCCCGGGCGACGCGCGCCCGCAGCAATGCCGGCGAACCCAGCGTCGACTTCGAGGCGTCCACACCGTATGACGACTATGTCGGCACCCGAACCCTGCACGGATTGCTGCGCACCATCACCGATCGTCCGGCCGAACCGGCGTTCCTCGTCATCTCCCAGGTCATGGAGCTGCTGTTCGGGCTGCTGCGCGTCGAGTTCCGGCGGGCCCAGGCCCAGCTGCGCGCCGACGACCTGGACGGCGCGCTGGCGTCGCTGCACCGGGGCACGTCGCACGTGCAGACCCTGAACGGCAGCTGGTCCTCGCTCGACTGGCTCACCCCGGCGGAGTTCAACGGCTTCCGTGACGATCTCGGCGAGGCATCCGGATTCCAGTCCTACATGTACCGCCACGTCGAGTTCCTGCTCGGGTTGAAGTCCGAGACGCTGATCCGCCCGCATCATTCCGTCCCGGATGTGTACGCCGAGCTGCAACAGGCCCTGCACGCGCCGAGCGTGTACGACGACGTGCTGGCGTTCCTGACCCGGCGCGGCCTGCTCGCGATTGGCGACCCGCCCGACTACGCCGCCGAGTACGAACCCCGGCCGGAGGTCGAGGCGATGTGGGCGTCGATCTACGCGGCGCCGCGCCCGACCGATCCGGTATACCTGCTGGCCGAGCAGCTCACCGAGCTGGCCGACGAGTTCGGCACGTGGCGCTACCGGCACGTCGTGGCGGTCAAGCGCTCGATGGGGGCCAAGGCGGGTAGCGGCGGCTCGTCCGGGCTGGCCTGGCTGATTCGCAGCATGGAGCGCGAGGTCTTCCCCGAACTGTGGTCGGCTCGGACGATGGTCTGATGGACGTCATTCCCAACGTGATCGCCGGCGCGGCCGTCGAGACCGGCGACCTGTACGACAACGTCGACCCCGCTACCGGCCTGGTCGCGTCGCGCGTGCACGGCGCGGACGCCGGGGTGGTCGATCGGGCGGTACACGCGGCCCGAGCGGCGCTGCCGGCGTGGTCGGCGACGTCGCCGTTGGCGCGCGCCGC